>CAYPBS010000006.1:0-65442 GCA_964409015.1 uncultured Sangeribacter sp. | reverse complement strand
TGTCCATTGCACCGGGGTGAAGGTTTTCAACGAATATATCAGCTGTCTCAATAAGCCTGGTAAGGATGGCTTTTCCATCAGGAGTTTTCGCATCGAGGGTCAACGACTTCTTGTCGCTGTTGAGCTGGAGGTAGTAGTAAGAGGGGAGATCAGGATTCCACTGAAGTTCCTTACGTGTGGCATCGCCGACACCGGGACGCTCAATTTTAATTACGTCGGCGCCGAGCCACGCAAGCATCTGTGTACAGGAAGGACCTGATTGTACTTCAGTAAAGTCGATAACCTTGATTCCTTGTAATGGGGCAGTGTTCATAGTCAAATTAAGTTTTTTAATGATTTATATTTTGTTAATTAATTCGTGTCATTCATAGTAGGAGTGGAACCGGAGAAAACTTTGTCCTTGGCACACCTGCTGTGATGTTTTTATAATTACAACTCTGTTGGAGGAATTTTGTTCAAGCAGATGCAATATTTCCGGCTGAAGTATATTTTTATCTTTTGTAACATGGAGCGGAAGGGTGTCTGCGAGGCTACATTATATATAAGGGGGTATGGCAAATTGTCTTATAAAAGGGGAAAGGATGCTACCGGGCGGAAAATTCCATATTTCCCGATTTTTTGACATTAGAATTAGAATAGTGTTTATTATCAGGGTTTTAAGTTATGGTTTCGGGTGTATGGGAGAGGAAATTTGCAATTATATTTTAAACAAATTTATTAGACGGCAAACATTTTTTTGATAGGGATTGTTGTACTAATACTACGACCAAAATTTAGAATAATTAATTTAATTAAGTGTTATTTATTATGAAAAAGTTTTTATTGGCAGTCGCAGTTATAGCGGCAGGAGCAGCGTCAATGAACGCTCAACTTCTCAAAGAACCAAAAGTATTTGACAACATGTCGATAGGTCTCGACGGTGGTGTCACTACCCCTCTCAACAACGGCGCGTTCTTCGGCAATATGCGTGGTGCCGTGGGTCTGCACATCGACAAGATGATCACTCCTACATACGGAGTCGGTGTTGAAGGTCTCTGGGGTGTGAACACATCAGGCTGGAGAGGTCAGGTGAAGAGCAAGACAGCTTTCGATTCGAGCTACGTAGGTGCTTATGGTATCGTGAATCTTAATTCTCTCTTCGGCGGCTACGGCTCCGAGCAGGGCAGAGTATTCGATATAGCAGCTGTAGCCGGTGCCGGCTGGGGTCATCTCTATGAAACAGCAGTCAAGGATCACAATTTCTTTGCAACAAAGGTAGGTCTTAACTTCAACTTCCATCCTTCAGAGAAGGTAACCGTATCTCTAAAGCCTTCCGTGCTTTGGGATATGAGCGATGCTGGTGTTAGCCAGACTTCAGCCGCCTACAATTCCAATAAGGCTACTTTCAACCTCATGGCCGGCGTAAGCGTGACCCTCGGCAACAACTTCGAATATGCAGAACCTTACAATCAGGCCGAAGTAGATGCCCTCAACGGCCGAATCAATGAGCTCCGTGGCGATCTTGACAACTGTGCTAACGCACTTGCCGACGCTCAGGCACGCAATCAGGCTCTTGCAGCTCAGCTCGATGCCTGCCAGAAGAAAGCTCCTGAAGTACAGGTGGTAAAAGAGTCGAAGGACTTCCTCCAGACCGTACGTTACGTCTTCTATCAGATCGGTAAGTCGAACATCCGTCAGGATCAGCTTCCCAACGTAGAGCAGATCGCTGTATATCTGAAGAATCACCCCAAAGCTACAGTAGTTGTCAAGGGTTATGCATCTCAGGATGGCCCGCTGGAGGTTAACGAGCGCCTCGCTAACGAACGTGCCGCAGCCGTTAAGAACACCCTTATCAACAAGTATGGCATCGCTGCCAACCGTATCGACGCCAGCGGTCAGGGTATCGGCCACATGTTCGACGAAGAGAGCTGGAACCGTGTTGCAATCTGCATCCTCGAGAACAATGCTCCCGTCAGCACTTCAACCACAACAACAAAGTAAAATACATACCATAAACAACACAATATCGCACAGGAGTTACGGCTCCTGTGCTTTTCAATCTCAAATTTCTCACTAATTTCAAAATGTGAAAAGTACGGGCGGAGGCAGTGATGCACCCGCCTTTTTTTGATGTTGCCGACGTTGATATTGCACAGAAAATTCAATCATGTGCAGATTTTCGGCGATTTATCCCTGAAAAATTTCTTTAATTGAAAAAAAAGTATTTACTTTGCACTCTGAAAAGAAGAAAATAAATTATTAACTATATTAAAAACTGAAAGTTATGTCAGAAATAGCAGACAAGGTAAAAGAGATAATCGTAGACAAACTCAGCGTAGACGAGAACGAAGTTACCCCCACCGCCGAATTCAGCAAGGATCTTGGTGCCGATTCACTCGACACAGTTGAGCTCATCATGGAGTTCGAGAAGGAGTTTGGCCTGACAATTCCCGATGAAGATGCAGAGAAGATCACCACTGTAGGCGACGCTATCACATACATCGAGACAAATAAGAAATAATCCAACGAGTAACCTCATAAATCCGGAGGCAGCCCCGCCGGGCATTGTCTCCGGTTTTTTATATCTATTCCCACAACCTGCACATGGAATTAAAACGAGTAGTAATCACCGGTCTTGGTGCCGTCTCTCCACTTGGCAATGATGTGGCCACCACATGGGAAAATGCCAAGAATGGTGTGAGCGGAGCCGCTCCTATCACACACTTCGATGCTTCGCTCTTCAAGACTCAGTTCGCCTGCGAAGTCAAGGGCTTTGATCCTGCCGCGCATTTCGACCGTAAGAAAGCTCGTCAGCTCGACCTCTATGCCATGTATGCCATGGTGGCGGCCGACGAGGCAATCGCCGACTCCAAGATCGAGGAGGGCGACGCCGACAAGAACCGTATCGGTGTTATCTTCGCAGCCGGCATCGGTGGCCTTCATACTTTTGAGGAAGAGGCCGGATATTATGCCCAGAATGCTGACAAAGGCCCGAAATACAATCCTTTCTTCATACCTAAGATGATTGCAGACATCGCAGCGGGACACATATCGATCGAACACGAGTTCCGTGGTCCAAATTTCGGTACTGTGTCTGCATGCGCTTCTTCCAACAATGCTCTCATCGACGCTTTCAACTATGTGCGTCTGGGTATGGCTGATGCTATCGTGGCCGGTGGCGCCGAGGCTGCCATTTATCCGGCAGGCGTGGGTGGCTTTAACTCCATGAAAGCCCTCTCGACCCGAAACGATGAACCGGAGAAAGCTTCGCGTCCTTTCAGCGGTTCGCGTGACGGTTTTGTTATCGGAGAAGGTGCGGCTGCACTCGTCCTCGAGGAGCTTGAACATGCCAAGGCTCGCGGCGCCCACATCTATGCTGAAGTGGCCGGAGGCGGAATGAGTGCCGACGCATACCATATCACTGCCACTCACCCGGAAGGACTCGGTGCGCAGCTCGTGATGGAGAACGCGCTTAAGGATGCCGGCATGAAGCCTGAGGATATCGACTACATCAATCTCCACGGTACGTCCACTCCTGTAGGCGATCTTGGCGAGATTAAGGGTATAATGAAAGTCTTCGGAGACCATGTCCACAACATGAGTCTGAGCTCGACCAAGTCTATGACCGGCCACCTTCTCGGAGCAGCAGGCGCTATCGAAGCACTGTTCTGTGTGAAGGCTCTTGAGGAAGGTGTCGTCCCTCCTACCATCAATCATGAGGAAGGTGACAATGACCCTGAAGTGGACTACACGATCGACTTTACTTTCAATAAAGCCAAAAAACGTGACATTAAGACGGCTTTGAGCAATACGTTCGGTTTCGGTGGCCATAATGCGGCTCTGATTCTCAAGAAATACGAAGAGTAAGAAAACGGGGGTTGCGTATCTGCAACATCCCACTTGACTCAAAAAAGATAAGACGTCTGCGGACAGCGGTTTCATTCCGTTGTGTCCGCAGACGATATTTTTGTGGGATGTCCCGGTCAGTTGGATGTTCTCTCCGGGAGCCGGTTGCGATGTTAGCTGCGAAGTGTGTAGCGGAAGTTTTTGTATTTGCATAATCGTGAGGATTTTGCTAATTTTGCACTGAGATATGCCCCTGTGCGTGAATCTGTTGCATGCTGAGGGGATGAGTATAGTTAATTTTCACTATATCAGTGTTATGGATATAAGCTATAAATGGCTAAAACGCTACATTGAATTCAGTCTTTCTCCCAGAGAGCTTGCGGCAGCCTTGACATCATTGGGTCTGGAATGTGATACCGTAGAGGAGGTTGAAACGATCCGCGGAGGTTTGCGTGGCATCGTGATAGGCAAGGTTCTCTCTTGTGTAGAACATCCGAATTCCGATCATCTCCATATAACTGCTTGCGACCTTGGTACAGGTGAGCCTGTGCAGATTGTCTGTGGTGCTCCGAATGTCGCAGCGGGACAGACCGTGGTGGTAGCCACTGTAGGCACTACACTCTACAACGGCGATGATGAGTTTCAGATCAAGAAGTCGAAGATACGAGGGGTAGAGTCTTTCGGTATGATATGTGCAGAAGACGAGATTGGACTTGGAACCTCACACGACGGGATTATGGTGCTTCCTGACGATGCAGCTGCTCCCGGCACCCCTGCGGCCGAGTATTTTGGAGTGGAAAGTGATTACAGGCTGGAGGTGGAGCTTACTCCAAACCGTGTCGACGGTGCCAGTCACTATGGCGTGGCACGCGATCTTAAGGCTTATCTGCGTCGACATGGAGATGAAGGTGCAGAGGTAACTACACCTTCCGTGGCGGATTTCGCTCCCTCTACGATGGAGGGAGCTGTGGAAGTGGAAGTTAAGGATCCGGAAGCTTGTCCCCGCTACAGCGGTGTCACGATACGTAATATTAAGGTCGGAGAGTCACCCAAATGGCTTAAGGAGCTTCTTGAAGCTGCCGGTCAGCGATCCATCAACAACGTTGTGGATATCACAAACTTCATTCTCCTCGGAATGGGTCAGCCACTTCATTGCTTCGACCTTTCGAAAGTGGCCGGGGAACGCATCGTAGTGAGAAACGCCGTGCAGGGGGAGAAATTCGTGACTCTCGACGGTGTGGAACGGACGCTCGACGCAGCCGACCTTATGATCTGCGATGCGGAGAAACCGATGTGTATAGCAGGGGTATTCGGCGGCCTTGATTCCGGAGTCACGGAAGCGACTACCGACGTGTTTATCGAGAGCGCATGGTTTAATCCTACACGTATCCGTAAGACGGCTCGTCGTCATGGTCTTAGTACCGATGCTTCATTCCGCTACGAACGTGGAACCGATCCCAATATCACCGTCTATGCAGCTAAACTTGCAGCTGTTCTCATCCGCGAACTTGCCGGCGGCGAGATCTGTGGCGAGCCTGTAGATATCTATCCCAATCCGGTCGCTCCGTTTAAGGTCGAATTTAGCCTTGATTATTGCAATCGTCTGATTGGTAAAGTTATACCTGCGGAGGAGGTGAAGAGTATTCTCCGTTCTCTTGACATTGTCATCACTTCTGAAAAGGATGACGTCCTGACTCTTGAAGTGCCAAACTACCGTGTCGACGTGCAGCGTCCCTGTGATGTCGTTGAAGAGGTTCTGCGTGTGTATGGCTACAACAATGTGGAGATATCTCCACGTATGCACGCGACACTCTCCATCCGGACGGCGGTCGACGAGAGCTATCGACTCCAGAATATCGTCAGTGAACAGCTTACAGCGGAGGGATATCGCGAGATTATGAACAACTCTCTGACAGCTGTACACTATTACGAGGGTAATTCTGTCTATCCCGTCGAGTCAGCAGTACGTCTGATGAATCCCCTGAGCAATGACCTTGCCTTGCTTCGCAAGACACTACTTTACGGAGGACTGGAGACGATCGCCCACAATGCCAACCGTAAAAATCCGGATCTCGCTCTCTACGAATTCGGTAACGTATATCAGCTGGATCCCTCGAAGGAATCTACCTCTGAGAATCCTCTCGCTCCATTCAGCGAGGAGATGCATCTCGCTCTCTGGCTCACAGGTCTGCGCCGTCGTGCGTCGTGGAATTCCAAGGGTGCCGAGGCTTCGGTTTTCGATCTGAAAGCTGCGGTCAGCAATATATTCCGTCGTCTTGGAATAAGTCATCAGGCCATCGATTCCAAGCAGACCTCAGACGAGGTTTTTTCCGCCCGTCTGGATATTTCCACACGTTCCGGAAAACAACTCGGTTTCATAGCCTTAGTCAGCGGCAAGGAGCTGAAACGCTTTGATATCTCCACCCCTGTGGCGTACGCCTCCTTGCGATGGACCGAGCTTGTGAAGCTGGCTGAGAAAGCGACCACGACATATTCCGACATTCCCAAGACCCATCCTGTACATCGCGATTTGGCACTTCTGCTCGATCGCAATGTGAGTTTTGCAGATGTAGAGCGCGTGGTGAGAGGTGCCGACAAGAAGATTCTTAAGGAAGTGACCCTCTTCGATGTCTATGAAGGTGACAAACTCCCTGCGGGAAAAAAGAGCTATGCCATCAGCATAACATTGCAGGATACGGAGAAGACACTTCTGGACAAGCAGATAGACGCCGTGATGCAAAAGATTGTCAGGAGTCTGGAGCATCAGCTTGGCGCACAGCTACGATAAAAACAATATAATATTCTAATATAAATGGGAAGAGCATTTGAATATCGCAAAGCCCGCAAGCTGAAACGCTGGGGCAACATGAGCCGAACATTCACCCGCATCGGTAAGGAAATCACGATGGCTGCCAAGTCGGGTGGCGGCGACCCCGATACCAACCCGCGTCTGCGCGTGCTTATGCAGAACGCCAAGGCTGCCAACATGCCAAAGGATACCGTCGAACGCGCAATCAAGAAAGCTACCGAGAAGGATGCTTCAGACTATAAGGAGATCGTATACGAAGGATATGCACCGCACGGTGTCGCCATCGTTGTGGAGACTGCCACAGACAATAATCAGCGTACCGTGGCTAATGTACGCTCCTATTTCAACAAATTCGGTGGTTCTCTGGGTACTTCCGGTTCTCTCTCCTTCCTCTTCGACCATAAGAGCGTGTTTCATCTCAAACCCAAAGAGGGGATGGACCTTGAGGAGCTTGAGCTCGAGCTTATTGACTTCGGTGTCGACGAGCTTGATGCCGACGAAGAGGAATGGGTGGCCTATGCACCGTTCGATCAGTTTGCTGCGCTTCAGAAATACTTTGAGGAGAACGGATTCGAGCTTGTCAGCGCCGAATTCGAACGTATCCCCACCGATTATAAGGAAGTAACGGCCGAACAGCGTGAGATCATCGACAAGCTCCTTGAGAAGTTCGAGGATGATGAGGATGTCCAGAACGTTTACCACAATATGAAGGAGGAAGAGGAGTAATCAGCTCCGCGTTTTAAGTAGACTCCCCTTTCCGGGATGACAAAATAAGAGCCATGGCCGCCGCAAGGCAGTCATGGCTCTAAAGTATCTTATAGCTGAATCTGAGCTTTTTACGTATCGTTTCTTATTTTATCTTCCGATGTGATCAGAAATTGTAGCCGAGAGTGAATGTAGCTCGATTCTCATGGAATTTAATCGGGTCGCTATCCTTCAGCATGTTGCACATGCCCACCGATCCGCTTACGCCGAAATAGAAATTCTGATAGCTAACGCCTGCACCGAATCCCCAAAGACAATCCACACGATTCAGAATGCCGTTGTCTCCGTAGAAATCCTCGGAAGTACTTAAGCCTTTATTATCTTTTGCACAACCTCTCGCAGTGAATCCGACTTCAAGTTCCGGACCTGTGAAGACATAGACCTTCATGTCTTGCGTGAAGTCAAAGTGATAACCGAACATCACGGGGATACGCATACCGAATTTACGGACAGACAGGCTTTTTAGGGTTGTATCATCCTCCAGAATGGATTTGTCAAGCCCATAGGCATTGTAGTAGAGCTTGAGACCCGGCTCGATATAGAAGTTGGCCACTACAGGCGCATTGTAGATCGCTCCGGCTTCGAAGCCGCCTCCGTTTTTGAACACTTTCACGCCATTGCCCTCGGCTGTGAATTTTCCGGGTGCTGTAACTTCACCGGCCACACGGACTCCGAAATAGCCTTTGTTATTAGGATTGTTCAACAGATACTCCTGCGCCGATGCGCCGGACGCACCAATTAACATCACTGCGATTGCAAGTAAAAATTTCTTCATAATTCTACAAATTTTGTTCTTGATGAAATAAAGAATTCAGTATCTCTTTTGCGAAAAAAAATAATCCAATTGGAGGATAAATTCTAACGCGTATTTTTGTAATTAACGTTTTTTTACTTATCTTTGTTCTGTAAAAGGGCACAAAATGTCCCGGTTACATCAGAAGCACCGTTGCCAAATGTTGGTATTCAAGGGGTTAAATGTATTATTTCTAAATTTTCTAATATGAAGCGTCCTTTTCTTATCCTCATCGCAGTTGTTTTATCGACAATGCTCAACCAAGTTAATTCCCAGACTTTCAGCGAACCTTCCGGCCATTGGGGTATCAGAGCCTCCTACAATCTTACAGTCCCCGGCAAGCTTACGCTTTCTGATGACAAGAAAGAAGATGTGTACAATGCCGGAAGCGGTTTTCAGGTCGGAGTGACTCGTCTGGTCCCGATCGTATCCCATTTCTATGTAGAGCCCGGAGCGATGCTTTTCTTTGATACATACAGCGCTAAGGAAGACAA
Organism: uncultured Sangeribacter sp.; assembly: GCA_964409015.1. GTDB lineage: Bacteria > Bacteroidota > Bacteroidia > Bacteroidales > Muribaculaceae > Lepagella. Next base: position 56,756 of record CAYPBS010000006.1, on the reverse strand, counting down.
GGTCTATCTTTTCCACAACGGCACAAGTGCATCATTCAACAAGTTCGGTCTCCGTATCCCCGTAATGCTCGGATGGCACTTCGATTTCGGCGCCAAGACGAAGCTCTATGTGTTCACAGGACCGGAGTTTGAGGTCGGTTTCACGGGCAAAGTGAAATATGGACAGCCTCATAAAGACATTTCCTTCGACGTGTATTCCAAGGATGGCCATCTCCGTAATCTTTCCGGTCTGTGGGGTGCCGGCATCGGAGTAAGCTACGATAAATATTATCTGGGCTTCAGTGGTGACTTCGGGTTTACGAACCGCTATAATGGAGATCCCAATCGTTCTTTCCGCGAGAATCATTTTATGGTCACAATAGGCATGAACCTCAAGACTTATCACCGCACAAAGAAAAAATCTTCTCAGGAATAAATGTACTCAATCCATGAAGCAACGTGTTATTGCACTTCTTATATCGGTTATATGTGTCCTGTCGTCTTATGCCGACGGCATCGCATTCAGTGAACCTTCAGGGTATTGGGGGGTAAGAGTCTCGTACAATCTTACCATTCCCGGAAAATACACGATCGCAGAACAGTGGAAAGAGGATGTTTTCAATCCGGGGAGCGGGTATGAGATCGGTCTGACTCGTTTTATTCCTATTGTGTCCGGTTTTACATAGAGCCTGCAGTCATGTTGTTCATGGACACTTATAGTGTTAAGAAAGAACAGGTATATCTTTTTTCGGAGGGTACAAGTGTGTCATATTCCAAGTTCGGTTTCCGAATCCCGGTGATGATCGGATGGCGATTCAATTTGAGCGGAAAAACAAAGCTGAATCTTTTCACCGGTCCGGAAATGGAGGTGGGCTATAGCGGAAAAACAAAATATGGCGGACTTAAGAGAGACATCTCTTACGACATTTATGCGTATGCGGCTCCTCAATGTCTAAGAAATCCGGTATTTCTTTGGGACGTAGGAGCAGGTCTGAGTTTCAAGAAGTTTTATTTCGGTGTGACGGGTTGCTTCGGACTCTCAAACATAAATCGTGCTACCCCTAATACATACATAGAGAATCATATTATCATGACCTTAGGGATGAATCTCAATACTCACCACAGGAAAAAACGTGTAACCGAACCGGAGAAACAACCTTGACCTGTGGACTATACTCACTGCGAAATAAGTGGCGAGGATATCGCCATTCCAGTTCCCCGGAGCTACCGCGATTGTGCCGAATTGATACGTTCCGACTCCTTCCGTCATAACGGTAGAAACGACAGTCTGCTGCGGATTTGGCTCAGCGGACTGACGCGTACAAGTGTTGGATTCTCATTCTGGTTCCGTCTGGCCCAACATCGCAAGGGATGGTTATATCCCTTAGCCCGTTTCATGGCCAAACGCTACAAACGTCGATACGGCCTTTTTATCCCGCCTCGTACACCGGTGGGATACGGTCTTTACATTCAGCACTGTCAGGGGCTCATCATCAACCCTACTGCCATGATTGGGAATAATGTCAATTTCGGACAGTTCACCACAGTAGGAGCCACAGAAGGGAGAGCAGCCCGGATAGGGAATAACGTCTACGTCGGACCATCTGTGTGCATTGTCGACGAGGTGGAGATAGGCAGCGGTGCCTGTATCGGTGCCGGAGCGGTTGTGGTGAAGGATGTAAGGGTTGGTGTCACGGTCGGAGGTGTACCTGCTCGCGAGCTTCCATCTGCATCCCATCGGAATCTGATACGGAATCCGTGGCCCATTCCCAGTCATTGATTATCACGTTTATCTTGGAAGGACAAGAGGGATATGGAGACATGGTTGCAACGCCTCGGAGGAGGAAAGAATGTGAAGCTTTTCTATTTTACAGGAGCATATATGCGTCGGCTACTGCCTCGCTGGTGGCTTGTGTGGCGCCGTAGGGTAGTTCTCGACTGCCTGAGAAGGCGTAAGGATTTTCCGGAGCTTAAGAAAAGGATTGACTATTATTGTAGATTCTCCGAAGGTCGTTTGGGGGAGGATTCCCGACCTATCGCAGGACCGGAAGCTTTACCGGCGTGCGCCAAGGTCTATATGCTCGATACGGAAGAGATACGGCGCTACTTCCCCCGGGGTCTGCGTTGGCAGGTGGTGCCGGGTGATAATGTCACATCTTATCCTTTCCCTACGATAGTCAAAAGCCGCCCTATAGGCTCTCAGAACGCTTGTGACGTGCTTTTGAAGCTTAACCGTGTCCGACACTTCATCTTCCTTCGTGATCGCGTAGATTGGGAAAATAAGAAGCCCGTGGCTATATTCCGCGGAAGAATCGGGAAACAGACCCGTCGGCTGGACTTTATCCGCTTTTTCGAAGGCAGCAGGCTCGTGGATGCCGGCTGCATCGATACGCCGGCAGGTGTTAAACCTCAGTGGGTGCGTCCCAAGATATCCCTTTACGAGCATTTCCGATACCGATATATCATCTGTCTTGAAGGTAACGATGTAGCTTCAAATCTCAAATGGGCAATGCACAGTAACTCTGTCGTCGTGATGCCACGTCCCCGGAACGAGACGTGGTTTATGGAGGGCTGTCTGCAGCCCGGCATACATTACATAGAGATTAGTGACGATTTCAGCGATCTTGAAGATAAAATCCGGTACTATAACGACCATCCGGACGAAGCTCGCAAGATTGCAGCCAACGCTTATTCCTATACGGAGCAATTCCGCGACACAAGGCTTGAGAGAAGTCTTGGAGTGGCCGTTTTGCACAACTACTTTGTCCGTACCAATCAGCTTCTTGAACCTGAAATATAACGCACTCAACACGTGATTATACGACAAGAGACCGCAACCCTAAAATTGCGGTCTCTCGTTTGTGCGGTGCAATTGGGTTGGTTTGAATATGCGCTCTGTGTGGCGCACACTCAAACCAATTTTGCGGAGTGTTATTTCGTAATCACAACTTTGTTCACTTTGTCTCCTTGCTTCATCAGGTAGATGCCGGGCTCAGGCTTACCTGTGATTCGGACTCCGTTGAGGTTGAAATATTCAGCATCCTCAGAGGCTTCCGCATCGATTGTTCCGACGCCACTTGTGCGGAGAACGAGAGTATTGGATTCGACACCTTTAGTGCCATCGGAGAGAATAGGAACGATTGTATAGGAATACTCCTTGTCTTCTTCTACGGTGGTGTCGTCGTAAGAGTTGTCCGGACAAGCTTGCTCTCCAGCGAGCAGAACACCGTTTCGGTAGATATCGAATCCGGAGAGTTTAAGCTCACTGGAAGCCGGAGTATAGCCTATATCGTCTATGATGATACCGAATACATCGTTGCTGACATAATGGATCGCAACATATTTGGCATCCTCAGGCAGGGCGAAATCATATTCTTCGAATGTGGGAGAACCCTCTCCAACGGGTGTCTTGATTGTCTCAAGGAGTGTGAAGTCCTCTTCTGCCGTGCCGGTAGATGAATAGAGAATCTCTACCGTTTCGGCGCCGTAGAGGTAAGTAAGAGGTTTCATAGCGAAGCTAAATGTTGAGCCACCCGCGATTTCAGGCGATATCAGCCAGTCGTCGGCATTTGCCGCCTTACCGTTTGAATCTGGTCCCGGACAGAAGGCGATGAGGAATTTGTCACCGCTGGCTGCCTTATAGGGAGAATTGTCCCCGAGTTTCATGATCTGTTCCATATCCGTCTGACTCCAGACTACGAAACTCTGAGGCTGATTGGCTGTCGGAAGCTGCTGATAGGCCGAGCTGTTGGGCCCATATACCATCTGTCCGTCTCCGTCGATGCGCTTGAATCCGGCCACCATGTCGCTCTCTCCGTCTAATACAAGCGGTGTCTCCTCCTCGAAGTCCTCTACGAGAGATTTGCTTGTGGAGATCGGAGACCATCCGAGTGTCACATTGCTGAAGGTGATCTCAGTGGCATGCAGGTCGGTGACAACGGGCACAATACCTTTTACCACCTCGATCTGCTTATCCATCGCGTCATTGAATTCCTTATTGTCTGCCTTGATGAGGGTGTAGGCAAGATTATATTGACCTAACTGGTCGGCTGTCGGTATGAATGAGATATTGAATGTTATCTCGTCGCCGGGTGCTATTTCTTCCGTTCCGGCCGGAAGGTCAACATTGGTGACCGTATTGCCTTCCGCATCGGTCAGTTTCCAGTTGGATGCAGGCACTGCGTTGGCGGTGTTGCCTAAATTGGTCACATGAGCCACATACATGTTCTCCTCACCAATTTTGGCAAGAGTGTTGCCTTCGATGGCTGTTACGCCGAAATCGTATGGTACATCGTCAAAGAACGTGTAGCCATAGAGGATAAATACTTCCGAGTCTCCGAACCAAGAGTAGGTGGTATTGTACAGGATGCCTACTTCCACCCAGTCTTTGCCTTGGAATTCAGCAGGCAGATCCACGACAACTTTCTGAGGACCTTTTTCTTCGAAATCAGATGCAGCGAAGGTCTTTACCACTTTCCTGTCGATTCCGGACGTTGAGGCAGTGATACTGAAAGAAGAGGTGCTTCCTCCGTAGACATTGAGAGACACGCCGGCATTTACGGAACCTTTAGTAGAAAACTTGGGTAGAGTGAAGAATCCGTCTGTAACATCGAAATAACTCATCGTATAGAGCGCTTTCAGGTTGTCGTCGGTTGCGTATTCGTTATAGTCATCTGCGGGGTTGCCTACAACAAGGGTGACGTCATCGGATGAGTAGTTAACGGTAGGATTCTGTGGTGTGCCTGTTGCTGTGAAGTTGTATGTGGTGGGGATTGGATAAGGAGTACCCATCACGTTAGCAGCCACCCGGAATGTTGTCGAACGTCCGGCGAAATTCTCAGTCAGGATACCGAGCTGTACAAGCTGGATAGGAGCGTCGGAGGGGAGGGTATAGTCGTACTCAGTCACATCTTCCCCCAGATCGTCAACGATCTCCCAGTTGTAGCTCTTACCGTCGAATTTATACTCGAGTAGATAATAGCTTATGCCCTCCGGCCTGATATAGCCGCCGTTGACACCTGCTGTAGGAGCTTCCCAAGTCAGGTGCATACTGAAGTCTGATGGATCTACTGTACCGATGAGATTGTTGACTGTGGCTGGGGGTTCTACACCGACATATACGCTTACGGAAGCCGGGAGGCCGATGAGGTCGCCGTCTGCTACAGTTACGGTCACACTGTTATTACCCTGATTGGCGGGCACAGAGGCGGTAGCGTTGCCACCCGGTGTGCCGCTCACTGTGACTGCTTCGCATCCCTCGGCTTTCACCACGGCCGAGAGTGTCTTGTCGGCGGCATAGTCGGTTCCGGCTATGTTGGCAGTCGGGAATGTGAAGGATACATCGGCCTTAAGCTCTCCTTGAGGCGCTGCTTTGGCCGTCAGTCCCGTGACAGCTTTGGGATGGGTGACAGCCATATTTTCAATTTTAGCAACACTGAAGTCGCGCATGATCACACGGTCGCGGTTGCGAGCGGATTTCACACATACACCTACATAGTAATTGCCGGCTGCCGGTACGGTGAAGGTGCCCTTGACATAATTGAGTAGCGATGCTTGAACGTCGGAGGGATTATTGTTAAGTGACGTTGTGGGTACGATGGTGCCAACTACGCTTGAGGTCTGTCCGTCGGGAGCGGTCGCAAGCACTACTTCGATCGATTCGGCCTTTGTACTGCCGCGCATTGCGTTCATGGAGAATTCATAGACAGCTTGCGCATCGTCATAATTTGTAATGGGCAGATAGAGCCAGTCGTTTGCGGCGTTACGGGTGTGAGTCGTGTAGACGAACACATCCTTGGTGCCAAGTGCGCCGAAATTCATCTGAACGAAGTTGATTGTGTTATCGTCTCCGTTGGCGTCAACAATGGTAAAGAGTTTGCTCTCCTTGGCGGTAGGAGCGAATTGTTCCGGGAGAGGATATGGATCGCCGTAATTGAGATCCCCGGAGCTGGCCAATTCGGATGTCTTGCCGTTGAAGATTGCTTCCACGGATGCGACATAGCTGTCGAGAAGAGTGCCTGTCGGGAGTTTGGGAGAACATTCCGTAGCCGATATTCCAAGAGCCACCGGAGAATCATTCACGTAAACATTGTAAACGACTTCCTCTGCATTGACATATCCTCCGTTGACGCCGGTGGTGACAGCGTCCCAAGAGATGAGAGAATCGGTGAGAGTGACATTTGCGGGAGCGCAGGGAGTATCATTGCCGAGATAGAAGGAGTGGATAAGGAACGGACCGAAATTCCCTCCCAGTGCTGTCTTGAAGTTGAAGGTATGCATACCCTCGCTGAGTCCCGTGATCTCTACAGTTACTTCGCTTCCTGCAGCTGCCGAACCACGTTTGTATTCCTTACCGTCTATTTCGAGAATCCAATCTATGTTGCCCAGAATTGCAGTACCTCCGTAGGTGGCCGAGGGCATAAGGTAAGTGATACTTCCGTTTAGAGCACCGTTGGCAAAAATAGTGTTGACAATTGACGCCTCGCCGGGGGCTGACTCAGTGACTGCCTGAAGGTCGGGGCAGAATAGGTTATAGTAGCCGATGAGGCTGTCATACTTCTGATACGAGAGTGTCGAGAAGTCGTTTTCGTCAAGAAGCTGGATGCCGTTGGCCGCATCGGTGGCTACTGCATAGAAATATCCCTGATCGTAAGGACTGTATGCCATACCGGTGATGTATTCTGACGGAGTATCGATTGTACCTATCTTGCTCTGTACTCCGGTAGCTGTGTCAATCTCAACGACAGTAGATCCGGCTATACCGATAAGTTTGTTGTTTACCTGATTGAAGGTTATGGCGGCCATGGGCCAGTCAGCCGGAGTGACGGCGTTGTCCAATGTCACGTCAAGCGGATTGCTGCCCGAAGCTGTGCCGTAATATAAGGTTTCATTGATTACCAGATAGCCGTAGATCATATCTTTGGTAGGATCGTAGGCCATGAAAGTGAAGCGGTAATCTGACGTTCCGTACTCCTTGGAATCGACGATGGTGCCGTCGGGTGAAATCTCATAGAGATAGGAGCCATAGATATATTGGCCGGTGAAAATTTCATCTACGAAGCATACGAAATTTCCTTTGCGCACATACATGCCGGTGATTTGCATCGGTCCTCCGTGAGGTCCTGCTGGAAACGCGATGGGCAGTGTAGTGATTTTGCCATTGAGGAAAACCTCTGCGACATTCTTGGGAGCTTCGTAGTCAGTAGCTACGGCAATCGCACCGTAGACCGTGGATCCGGAGGTTCCGATTCGCCAAGGGGCTTTCATGATGCCGGAGAACGACGGAAGCTGCCCGGAAGTGTGTACGTTGTACATTCCGGTATTTGTTCCGGTGCGCGTAAGAGGCGATTGGGCTGCATATCTGTTGGCAGTCGCGCTTCTTAGATATTGCGCAGGTGGAGCGGTTGATGTAGCCGCTTTGCGTGTGGGCGGAGTAGCTGCGCAAAGAAATCCTGCGCAAAATACCATCGCCACGCATAGTGATACCAATTTCTTCATGGGTGATACTAATTTGGAAATGAATAAAAGAGAGTCGGACAACCTTTATCCGACTCCCATTTTGCTTACTATTGAAATCGTTGTTTTTTAGGCTTCGGCTTCTGCTGCTTCTCTCAGCTCCGATGCTATTTCGGCATCGGGAGCCGGGGTGTCGCTTGTGGCGTTTTCGAGCTTCTTCATTATTGCGAAGATGAAGGCGGCCGAAACGAGGCAGATAGCGATAAGGATTCCCCACAGTACCGGAAGCGATACCTTGCCCCAGAGGATCATCGGGATAGATACGAGGTAGTTGCCCACGGCTGTAGCTCCGAACCAGCAACCCATCATGATACCCTTATACTTCGGAGGAGCAACCTTGCTGACAAACGAGATACCCATCGGAGAGAGCAGCAGCTCTGCGAATGTGAGCAACAGATAGGTGCTGATGAGCCAGTTGGGACTTACTGCACCTTTCGTATCGCTGATGGATAGCGATCCGATGAGCAACAGAGCGTAGGCAGCGGCAGCCATCACCATACCGTAGCCGATCTTGCGGGGTGCCGAAGGTTCTTTCTTGCGGTTGGCAAGCCATGTGAAAATGGCAAGCGAGACAGGTGTAAGAGCCACAACATAGAAGGGATTGAATTGCTGATACATCTGAGGCTGAATACCGGTTACCGGGTCTGCTGTGTTCCGGTAGAAGAAATAAAGAGCCACGGCTACCCCTGCAAGCAATACGCCCGAAATGGTCTTGCCCATAGCGCTCTTGCTCTGGAATAGGGAGAATAACGAATAGACGCCGACAATAATCGTGAGAAGGGCCCAGACATTGAAACCGATGCGTGTCGCGCCGGAGGCGTCAGGAGATGTACAGCTCTTGGCAAACTCCGTGAGGGTAGCTCCGTTCTGATGGAACACCATCCAGAAGAAGATCACCACCGCAAACACGAGAAGAAGTGCCACGATGCGGCTCTTTGTCTGTGCTTTGGTGAGCTTGGGACCTTCAGTGGCGACCACGGCCTTTCCTCCTGATTTGGCTTTGCCCTTGATGATATGAGCGTAGGTACTCCGTCCGAAGAAATAGATCATATAGCTGACCACGAGCGAGATACAGGCCACACCGAAAGCATAGCTGTATCCGGTGGTGAGCGATGTCAGATAATTGTTGCAGAAGGCAGCGGTATTATTACCTACAGTCATGCCGTTTGCTGCCGCGATGTCGGCGATCTTATTGGCCGTGTCAGCTCCGCCGGAAGTCAGAAAACTGTTGCAAAGAGCCGGCAGATCAGCCGAGTATTCAAACCCCGAACCGTGAAGCGACACATTGGTCATCACCGTGGCCATCATAGGAGCGAAAAGAGAGCCGATATTGATTGCCATGTAGAAGAGCGAGAAGGCGCTGTCACGACGGTCGCTGTAGCGGGGATCGTTGTAAAGATCGCCCACCATCACCTGAAGATTGCCCTTGAACAGACCCGTACCGACAGAGATCAGTACAAGTGCGCCTATGAGAATCCAAAGCGAGGAATCGCTGCGGATACTCGTGGGGATAGCCATGATGAGGTATCCGAGGAACATCACGATAATACCTGTCACTACGCATTTTGAGAAACTCCATTTGTCGGCTATGATACCACCGATCATCGGCATAAAATACACGAAAGCAAGGAAGCCCGCATAAATCTGACCCGATACGGCGGAATCAAACCCGAATTTAGCCTGCAAGAAAAGCAGGAACACCGCCAGCATCGTGTAATAGCCGAAACGCTCACCTGTGTTGGCTAGTGCGAGGACATAAAGTCCTTTGGGTTGATTTTTGAACATAAAGTATAGATGTTTGGTTAGAGTTGGCTTTCAATGAAAGGCTTATTTCTCCTCAAAGGTTGGAATCTTTTTCTGATTAACTTTCATAAGTTTTATCAATGCCTCCTGTTGTGCCCGGTTATAGCGTTGTTTTTGTTCTGGAGTAAGATTTGCCTTCATCAATGCGTTGGCCAGATCTCTATAACCGGGATAATTATTCTTGATGCGTTCACTTGCACTTTTCACATCTTCTAATGATGTCGCGTTCTCGACGCCATCGCATAAGGAATCTGAGATTAACACACAGCTCTTTTCGAACAGCGTGATGTCATCATCTGTGGCTTCTCCACTCTTGGAGATGCGTTCGGCAGCCTTAGCGGCCTTCGAATCATCGAACGACTTTTCTTCTTTAGAACATGACACAACGCTCGCTAAGGTCATGATTGCAATAGCGAGTATGCAAATTAGATTCCTCATTGTGATAAAGTGTATAGTTTGTAATTCGGTCTTTCGTCTGCAAAGCTAACAATTAATTTTGGAAAATGAATATTGCCCCCAAAAAAAGTTGCGTTTCCCCGCTCCGCTAACCTCCCCGACATTATGATGTGTCGGATCTGTCTTATTTGCAGAAGATTGCGCTGTAGATGTTGTGAACTCTGTCAGACAAACTATCGTAGAAAAAGCAGACGCAGGAATCGGTGGATTATCCTTGCACTTTTGTCGGTTCTATCCCGAAAAGTTATACTTGCTCTCGGCTTGAAATAAAGATAGGTCGCCCGGCGAAATGCACGACCTCGTTTTTTCCATTTTAATATGTTGGCATTGAGCCTGAAGTCAATACCGGTACTTTCTTGGGCGCAAAGTTAATCCCTTTTCCCCTTAATTAACAAAATAATCTTCATCGATCTTGTTAAAGCAAAATCCGACTCCATTCCCTTCAATAAGTCGTTGGAGGAGTCGAAAAAAAGATGCTACCCCACGCTCCATTAACATCTTCGACAAATAAAAACACTAAGATAGCCTCGGGGGCAAATCGTTAGAGCGGGATCTGGATAGGGATTGATTTTCTGGATGAGGGGATGAATATAGTGTTTTTCAAGGCTAATTTGCCTGTATGGGTCCTCTTTTCAAAGTTTTGAGTGCTGATGGGAAGAATGTTTTTGAGGTGTGGGAGGAAAAAGTTAAATTTGCAGTGATATAAGAATATGATATATGAAAACAGGTGATACGGTGCGCTTTCTCAATGATGTGGGTGGAGGCGTGATTGCAAAGATCGAGGGTAATATAGCTTACGTCCGGGATGAGGATGGATTTGAGACACCGATGCCGGTGAAGGAGCTGGTGGTTGTTCTTCCGGCCGGGCATGAAGCGGCAAACCCATATAAGAATAGCGCTAAGCTTATGTTCGATCAGAGTGTCAGCGATGCTGTCAAGGCGCGTGACGCTTCCGAGCGTCGTGCCGCGCAGCTAACGAAGGATGTGACTCCGCCAATGGTTGAGCCGACCCCTATACCGGTTGAAGAGACCGCACATGGCGAGAAGTTGTCTCTCTCGCTTGCGTTCGAACCTTCCGATATCAAACGACTGAGCGAAGCCTCATTTGCAGCTGTACTTGTCAATGATTCCAATTATTATCTTTCATTTGTTTTCGCGCGCAGGGATGATGCCGATCGCGCTTGGACTACATTATATTGCGGGGAGGTCGAACCCAATATGGTCGTGGATCTGGCTAATTTCGCACATGAGGATCTACCTAAGCTGTCGCGACTTGTGTTTCAGGCTATTGCGTATAAGAAAGGAGATAAAGGGTTTGAGATGAAGGAACCGGTGAATGTGGAGATCCGACCCGATACTACTAAGTTCTATAAACTTCATTGCTTCCGTCCGGGGGTCTATTTTGATTCTCCGGTGTTGGAGATACCCCTTGTGAGTGCAGACAAGTTGTCTCCCTCATGTCGTCGGGCGACCGGTTCGCGTACAGATCAGACAAGGGCGCGCGAAGAAGCACTGCACGAGCTTACGGCAAAATATAAGGGAGATATACCCGGTAAGAAGAACAAGAACCGGCGCGCCGACGAGGAGAATCCTAATAAGTTGCTGCCACTTCAGGAGATAGATCTCCACATAGGTGAGCTTGTGGATTCCACTGCAGGGATGGATAATGCCTCTATGCTCGATCTGCAACTCTCCACCGCTATGAAGGTGATGCGAAAGCACGAGCGCCGGATCGGGCAGAAGATAGTGTTCATACATGGCAAAGGTGACGGCGTATTGCGCAACAAGTTGTGGCAGCGTCTTCGCCGGGAATATCCTAAGGCAGAGCTTCAGGATGCATCCTTCAGAGAGTATGGCTTCGGTGCAACGCTCGTGACAATTCATTGAAGACCATGAAGATAAAAGATGAATGGTGGACTTCTCCGACTGTTGCCGATAACGACCTTACTGTGATTGTCACGGGGCGGGACGGAGTGCAGGAGGCGATTGACTCCGGACGTTACAACGATCGTGTGGAGATAACGTGGCGTTATCGTGCGGACTCAACAGGCATGCCGCTTGAGGAGGATGCGACCCTGATAGGGGAAGTGGATGATGCTCTTCGCGAGGCATTCAGGAAAGAGAATGCTTGTATCCTCACAGGGATCTATACGGGGGACGGGCGACGCGACTGGATAGTCTATACGAAGAATCCCCGTATTTTCAATTCTGTGCTTAACAAGGCCTTGGCTCCTTTCCCGCTTCTGCCGTTGGAGTTATACGCCGAGAAGGACCCTGACTGGGCAGAATATGCCGAAATGCGTTCGCTCACCTACATTTCCCCCGAAGAAGATGTCTGAAGCTACAGCTATTTGCATATTCCAAATTATATTCCTAACTTCGACAAAACTTAGGGATGACAAAGATTGATAATTTCTAATCACATAAAAAACACAAACACCAACGTATGATACAGATTTCCGACAGGGTGCAATCTCTTGCAGTGGCCGCTACGTTGGCCATGTCGCAGAAAAGCAGTGAACTCCGTGCCCAAGGGGTTGATGTAATCAATATGTCGATCGGGGAGCCCGACTTCAATACTCCGGATTTCATCAAGGAGGCGGCAAAAAAGGCTATAGACGAGAATTTCAGCCATTATCCGCCGGTGGCCGGATATCTGTCGTTGCGAAAGGCGGTGGCCGACAAACTCTATCGTGAGAACGGACTGGAATTTACTCCGGATCAGATCGTAGTGGGGAACGGTGCCAAGCAAGCTCTGTGCAATACTGTGCTTGCTACGGTGAATCCCGGAGATGAGGTCGTTATACCGATGCCTGCTTGGGTGAGCTACGTAGAGATGGTGAAACTCGCGTCCGGAACCCCAGTGACGGTGACTACCGGTCTGGACAATGACTTTAAGATCACACCGCAGCAGCTCGAGGAGGCTATCACCCCTAAGACACGTCTGCTGATGCTCTGTTCTCCATCCAATCCCTCCGGAGCTGTCTATACGGCCGAGGAGCTGTCGGAGCTTTCCAAGGTACTCTTGCGCCATCCGCAGGTGCTTGTGCTCTCAGATGAGATCTACGAACACATAAGCTATGTAGGGAAGCCTGCAAGCATAGCAAGCTGTGAGGGCATGAAGGAGCGTACTGTGATTGTCAATGGCGTCAGCAAATCTTATGCCATGACCGGTTGGCGCATTGGTTATATGGCCGGTCCTACAGCTGTCGCAAAGGCTGTCAATAAGCTTCAGGGGCAATACACCTCTGCATGCTCTTCCATAGCTCAGAAAGCGGCGGAAGCAGCCTACAACGGCCCTCAGGAATGTGTGGTCGAAATGCGCGAGGCGTTCCGTCGGCGCCGTGATCTTATCATGGAGCTTGCCGGTGCAATGGAGGGCTGGAGATTCAAGGAACCTTCCGGCGCGTTCTATTTCTTCCTGGATATAAGTGCGCTTTTGGGGACGGTCGCTCCCGACGGGCGGAAGATCGAAACCTCGGCTGACTATGCGATGTATCTGCTGGAGGTTGCCCATGTGGCGTGTGTGGATGGCGGAGCTTTCGGATCCCCCGGCTATATGCGTATGAGTTACGCAACGAGCGATGAGAACATACGGGAGGGTATGCGTCGCATAAAGGAGGCATCCGCTCTCCTGCGTCGTTGACTCGCATCTTCCGGATAGATATTTGTAATATTTGACTTGGCTGTATCGTCCGTGTTCGGTTTAGGTATAGCCGGGTCTTTTTATATGGTTATTTTAAAGAAACAGATTTACAATATATCCCAAGTCGGTGCCATGTCCTCTTTCAGTCAGAATAATTTGATATCCCGAATATGCCGCGGGTGGGCTATCGGGATTATAATCTGTATATCTTTAGCTACGTTAATCTCTGTGACACTAAGGATGTATTATAAGGAGCCTGCGGGAGATGACTTGCTTTATAAATATGTTTTGGATGCTCACCCTTTGGGAGGAAATGATTACTCAGTCATGGTTTCCGGTTTTTCGGATGCAATAGAATCGCAATCAATCCAATATTTTTATTCTAACGGGCGTACTCCTGTCCATGTCATTGTACAAATGTTTGCCGGGGTATGGGGCGAAACGGCTTTTTCCATATTTCTTGGGATCCTGATGGTAGTAATCATTGTACTGGTTGTGCGCTACTGCATACCGGGATCCATGCGTTCAAATCCTTTGATATGGCTGCTGGTGACGGCAATGTTTTTATATTTATTTCAAGATAACAGCAAGAACTGGTATTCGATAGCCGGAGGGATGAATTATCTTTTCCCCATCTTGCTTGTAATCGGGTTTTTACTTTTGTTCAGATATAGTCAGGTTAAAGATAAGAAGAGTGTCCTATATTGTATATTGTTTGGCTTGGCGGGGATAATAGTCGGATGGAGTCAGGAATGTTTTGCGGTTCCATTGTCAGGAGGTGTATTTCTTTATGCTCTTAAGAATCAAAAAAGAATAAAAACAGCAGGATGGGTTCTTTCATTCTCTCTTTGGTTCGGAACAGTTATATTAGTAATGTCACCCGGCAATTTCATTCGCTATGCATCGGCTCCAACCCTCATACACAGCATGATTCATGGGGTCAGATTTTTGGTCGGAACTTATTTGTTTTGGATCGTGATTATAGGTTTTGCTGCATTGCGATTTCAAAGCGCTTCAAGGTTCAGGTCCTTTATTAACGAAAATGAGCTTGATATATATGTTTTTATTATTGCGGTTTTGTTTGGATTAGTGGCGAATACTCTTCCTCAATCATTTAACGGAGTATCCTTCTTCTCTTTAATATTAATCTGCAGGCAATTGCGCTACTTCCGTTTAATGAGCATAGGGAGAGCGTATATCAATGTTTTGGCAGTGTTCGGTTTAGCACTTATATGCGTTCATCAATATAGAATCATAACAGTACAACGGGAGGTGAAACAGATAAATCATGAATTTATTCAGGACTATTTAAAATCTCCTGATGGAGTGATGGTTATTCCGGATATTCAAATGACTCCGGATGTAAAGCCCTTTGTCTATGATTGGTTCACTTCTCCGGTTAGAGATTGGATAATGTTTACAATCAACGAGCATTATCAGAAAGGGAGAAAGCCGATAACGCTTTTGAATACATCGGACTATGAGGTGTATTCGGACACCTGTGAATCCGGCCAACAGAGTGAGCTAAGCGTCAATCTATCCGAATAGAAGATGGCGTTGAAGAGGATTTGCCCATAATAAAGGATTCTCTTACTCGAAACTGAATATCGCGCGATCGTTGTGACCGCCGGATGCCCTCCTTTCTGTAGCGGGAAGGTCGGATTGAAGCGGACAATGATAAAGCGAAACGTTCCGGATTGCAGATAATGATTTCGGAACGTTCCGCTTGAATTCAGTTATCGAATAAGAAATTTTCAGAGGGCTAATTTTACCGGCTTAGCGGGAGAGGAGCCGGAGTTGTACCTCGTCGATGAGGGCGTGGTTGGTTGAGATGTTCATGTTCTCGTCGGTTTCAAGGAGATCGAATACGAGGGTATGTTTGCCGGCTTTGAGCGGAAGGATCACGGTATTGCTCATTCCCCAGTCCCACCAGTTTCCGGTGCCTCGTTGAGGCATCACGATTGTACCGGCCTTACCACCGTCGACTATGAGTGAGCGTATAGCCGCCTTGTTCTCGGTGTTAACGGGACCGTTGCCGTTGGCATAACGTACGCTTATGGCGTATGTGCCCTCTTCCGGGACATCCACCACGATTCGGGGACTCATCTTGTGGTCAGTCTCTACGAAGCCCTCTTCGTGGAATCCGTCGATCTGTTTTGCGGGTATATAGCTGATTTCAGGGGAGATGGCCGATGTAGTTTCTTCAGTAAACTGGAATGTGGAGAGGGGTTCGTTGCTTACGGGCATGGATGCGAATGACTCGACTCCGTTGTCGTCGAATCCGATGACCTGATATTCTCCGGGTTGTGTGGCGACGTATTCCGTGGAGCGGGTCGAAAGGATTGTTTCGCCGTTGCGTAGGACTTTATATCCGGCTATGTATTCTATGGGATCCCATGAAAGCGTCATCGTCCCGTCCGGTGCGGTGGAGGTATGTATGACAGGAGTGAGAGGTGCTTTTACATTGGCTGTGTGATTAACTTTCATAGGAGTGATATCGTTGTCGGCCATAAGTATACGTACATCTATTTCACCCTTGGCATCGGAAGGTATGAAGGGACGGGAAGGCTTGCCGTTGATATAGCACTCTTTAATTTCAGAGCCGAATCCCTCCACGGTGATGTTGAGCCGGGCATTTCGGTATGGGAAACCGGTCAGGGTCCGGGTGTCCGCGAGAGCTTTCGGGATAAACGGAGCGAGAAGCAGACCATCTTTCTCAAAGTGAATACCGAAAAGAATCCGATATGTAATGGCCAGATTGCCGGAGAGACACCAAAGCATGTTGCTTGAGTTGAGCTCCGTAGCGATGTCGCCGTTGTCGAGATTGAAATTTTCTTTATTTGTACAGAAAAGGGCTGCCGGACGGAATACGGATCCGATGGCTTCGAGAGTCCCCTGCTCATTTTGAGCTTTTGCGTTCGCAATTGCCCAATAAGAGGCTACAAAAGGCCATAGTGCATTATTATGGTATGCCGGCATGTCCTTAATTTGCGGGAAGAAGATGGCGGCTCCGAATGGTGTAACGGGGTTGTTCTCTGTGATAGAAACTGCTTGTTGAGGAGACGCGACATCATATATGATAGCGAGGGATTCTCCCAAAGTTTCAGCGCGTGGATTCAGGATGAGGTTGTTGCGTCCGTAACGATACATGCCGTAATAACCCTTGTCCTCCATCCAGAAGTTGTCGTTAATTGCCCTGACAAGTTTATCGGCTTTTTTGATGTAGTCCTTTGCTTCCTTCTTTTTCCCAAGCTCGGCCGCAACATCTGCAAGGACTCTCAGAGTAGTAGCATACACTACGTTTGTGCCCATGGCCTCACTTGTGTAGATGTCTGCGGTCTGCATCCATTTGGGATAGCTCTGTTCGCGCCAGTCAATGAAGGAGGTTTCTCCACGCACAAGACCGTCGGGAGAATATATGGTTTCCTCGTCCGCTTCCACGGAGCGTTTAATGATGGGATATATATACTTCAGCCATTCCTTGTCACCGGTGACCTTGTAAATCTCCCATGCAGCCACAGCCCATATCATCCGGTCTGTGCTCACCGGCCAAGCCCCGCCGGAGCCTGTGTCCTGAATGATTCGGCCTTTGGAGTCGACTTTTTTCATCAGTGAGATCCGCGATGCTTCGGGTTGCATATAGGCCATGGAGAGTATGATGGAATAGCTTACGTCGCGGGTCCACACACCGGCCCATTCCTTGCCAGTACGTAGGGTAGTATCCGGTTCCACAGCGTTTATCATCTCGTCGAGGCCCATGTTGTAGATGGCCTGATGAAGCTTGTTGGAGGACTTAAGAGCCGGATAGTAGGAGATGTCATTTTTAAGCCTCCAAGATTGCTCAATCGGCATGAAGAAACCGGGCTGGGCGCGGTAGTCGCTTTCGATGGCGAAAGGGGTAGGGGCAAAAGCTTTATATTCACCTTGGAAAATGGTGTCGTTCACCCATTTGTAGCTGTCGGTCGATACGATGACATTCTCCGCAGGAACAGCCTGCAGTTGCGTGGTCGGAAGAAGCACCGCTGCCGTAAGGAAGGGGAGTAGTTTCATATTAAAAGATGAGTTGGTTACGGTAGTTTTACAGGTTATATCGGGGGGATATTTTATGACAGATGACAGATATTGCCTCACTTAATACTCCGAGAAAAATTTCGGTCGTATCAGCAGACCGATTCTCAACCGGTTATGGAATTTATTATAGTCGATGAGGTTCTCACCATACCCGTTGTACCACTGGAGGAAAAAATATTGGTTAGCTGCTTTCCAAGGACGCCAGAAAAGTTCAACGGTAGTATTGAAATCGAGTTTCCAGTTATTGCGTTTGACAAGCTGTATGCCTCCGCCGAATTTTTTATCACGGCTGGTGACGACAAATCCCGACTGCCAGATGCCTGTATACTTCAGTATATCCCGATTGTTTTCACCGTCGACGATGGGAATCCAGAATTTTCCATTGATGGTCAGCATCTCGTCGATCATGATTGTGGCGCCGAAAGTGATTCTGTTCCAGCTACGGCTTTGAATGGAGTCCCTACCGTTGCTCATGTGTTCGACAAGGAGCGTTGCTTTACCGATGTATCGGTCTTTGGAGAAGAGTGGGCGCGAGAGTCCGATACCCGGATTGAAAATAAAGTCGTGCATAGGCATCGAGTTTTTGAAAACATCCCATGCCACAAGCTGCGTGAAAGTAAGGAATAGAAACGTGTTGCCGGGGAGTGTCGCTTTTGTAAGTCTCTGCGCGATACTGATCTGGAATTTCACGTCTGAATTTTCTGCGGTCGGTTTTCTTACCGGATCGGTTCCGACGGAGAAATAATTATCGCGATAGAGAGTGAAGTAGGGACCGTTGTTGAAATCTTGACGAAGGGAGTCTGTGAGCGTTTTGTTAGCGTCAATAATCTGAGCATGACAATCGCTGCAGAGAGATGCTATGATCAACAAGAAAGGGAAAAGGATTGCCCGGGTTAACGGCACAATATAAGAGATATTTCTCTTATGAAACTGAGATTTAGCAAATGCAGCTGCAGGAAGCGTTGTAGATGAGTGCATAATCGAGACGTATGGGCTGAGGCCATCTGAAAGTGAATATGCAAAATTACTAAAAAACTCTGAGATAGATTGCTTGCGTAAAGATTGAGTTAATATCTTCTTCTTCTTTCCCGCCCCATTGAGGATTTTCCGAGGGATAAAATTCGGGGATCGGGACAATGGCGTTGTCCCGATCCCCGATATATTTGTCTCATACACCTAATCTTGGTGTAGAAAAGTATGTAGGCGTGTGGATTATTTGCAGCTGCATGCTCCGTCGCCGCAGTTTCTGTCGCCGTCGCCACAACCGCAACCACCGTCCTCGCTTCCACAAGAGTGACAACCGCAACCGCAGCCGGCAGCCGGATGGAGCTCCTCGGGAGTCGCATCCCTCACTTCTTTGATTTCTCCATCAAACCTTACTGTGAGGCCGGCGAAGGGATGGTTGAAGTCCATCTTGACATGTTCGGGTGTGATTTCGAGTACACGTCCTTTAATCATCATTCCTTCCTGTGTCATCATAGGTAGCTCGGCCCCGACTTCAACCCCGGGAGCCAGTTTACCGTCACGGACGAAAATGTCCCGCTCAAGCTCTACGACATTTTCAGGGAATCTGTCGCCGAAAGCGGCTGCCGGGGGCAGTGTGACACCGAAACGATCGCCGACTGTCATACCTTCGATAGTGCTTACGAGCCCGGGTACCACGTCGTGGCTTACGCCGTAGATCATCATGTCCGGCTGTTCTTCCGGAGTTTCAAAAAGCAGAGAGTTGTCAGCGTCATTATAGAGCTTATATGAGTATGCCACATATTTTCCGGGCATGATTTTTTCTTTATTTTCCATCTTTTTCGTGTGTTTTTTATGTTGTTTTAATTTGAGTTCTCATCGGGATGTTTGCGGGCGTACTCTTCCAGAGGTTTTTTCACATTGAAATAAAATCCGGCGGGAGTAGACGAATTTTTGCGTCTGGGATCAATGGGCTCCACAGTGATATAGTCATATCCTTCGGGGAAATATGTGTCGATATATTCAACAGGTTTGTATCCCATCATTTCCAGTACTGCGTATTCGTCGTCGGGGGAAGTGACATAGAAGGCATTCTCTTTGTCGAGACCGGTACCGGTGCTGATGATTGCGCCGAGCAGGTTTGCGAGCCTGTAGTCCCAGATTTTTGCCGTCATGTCCTTTTTCATGTCTTTGAGCACAAGCTGATAAAGCCACATTGTGTTGAGGTCAAAAGGATTGTCCTTCAGGGCGAGATCGGCGAGTTTGACAATTTCGCGTCTCTCCTTCAGCGAGGCTGTTTGGAGTTCATCGTGAAGGTGGTGAAGCTCGTATGGACTCTCCTTACGGGCTGCCATAGCCTTGAGAGTGGAGTCGTTGCGTGCGTTCTTTTCGCGATTCAGTTGGAGGAGACTATCAGTGCGTGCAGCATAGACAGACTCTCTGTAGGGATCATAGTCCTCCTGAAACATATATCCGAGGTAATAGTAGCGGAATTCCTCCGGGGTCATCAGTGTATCTTTTGTGAGATACTTGTCGCGCAGAGTCGGAAAATAGAAGCGGCTGTGAGGGTCGAGAGTCTCGGCCTTTATTTTCTCAAGATCCGGTTTTTCTTTCTTGAGAGCCTTTGCCACACAGATTTCCGGCAATGCGAGAGCTGCCAATGACAATATACATAATGTGTATCCTATTATTCTTTTCATGCCGATATTTTCAAAAAACAATGAATCGGATTAATGAGCCAGTATTGCAGTCTGGTTCATGAGAAGCAGCAATACAAAAACCACGCCAATTTCCATAACTGTGATTGCAATAGGGAAACCCTTTGCAAGGAGATAGTTGAACGAGCGTCCTTCAGCTCCGTTTCGTTGTTTCCCTTTAGGGGTGTTGGTATAGAGGATATACCCGAAGAAAGTTCCTACGGCAGTCGCCACAACCATGATTCCGTACAGCATGGCCGGGGTAGTTGCGAAAGTGATGCCCAGAAGTCCCACGACCATTCCTGTAAATGCTCCGGCAGTGATGTATGCTATTCCGTCACGACGGTTGCGTGTGTAGGGATCCTGAAGCATCGGAACGCATGTGACAAGAGCCGTCATACAGAGCCACATGATTATTATGGTACTGTTGAGAGGAAGCTTATTGCTGAACCACATAAACAAGAGTCCAAGGAAGGCTGCCACGGGAGCCAACATACCTCTCACAAAAATGAGGGCTAAGGATGCTCCGAAGCATATCACGGACAATATGAGAAACAGTGTATCCATATCTCTAAACAGCGGGCTTAAAATGTTTGTATCAAAGCATCTGAAGGAGTTCTAATTCTTCTTCTATCTCACGTCCTGTGAGTCGTCGGCGCCGTGCTATTATTCCGGCGAATTCGTCAATGAACGAGCTAAGCCGTCGATTGCCGAAGATTCTGTTGGAGTGAGACAGCATCCTGTCGAAAATACGGTCCACTTCGTCTTCTTCAAGTGAGCAGACCTCTTCTCCTTCCAAGACCATGACCTCCCGCAAGGGGGTCAGCATATCTTCGATTTCATGGTTACGCTCATGAATGTACCGGCGTGAGAGTACATTGCTGATAGCCATTGCCGAGGTAATCTGGAAATTATCGAAAAGGCGTCGCCACGTAGCTTTCGGACTTGCGGATTGCGATCCGGGAAAATAAAACTCATTGGAAAAAGTCACCATAGGGCCTTCCGCGTCAAGCGAGACGAGAGCCACCCGGTCAATGGCGTTCATCGATGCAACGGCAATCATCATTCCGGCAAGACCGTATACACGGTCTTCTTCATTCTTGTATTTCAGAGCTTTGGAGGCGTGGTTTTCAGCTTCCGAAGCTTTATTTACATGTTTTGATTTTTTGTTCTTCATCAGTAGAAAATATAAAAATCCGAAGATTCATCCCTTTAATAAGTTAACTATCGAAGGGCGCATTTTGTTTTTGTCGGAGGAATCATAATCAGAAGAGGATACTGATACCTCCCATGATTCCGAAACCTTCTGAGGGCATTCCTGCGGTTATAGGATTCCGGGTATTCAGAAGGTTATTGGCATCAATACGCACCGTATATCTTTCAAGGAAAGTATAGGAAGCGCCGATGTTCAGATCTGTAACGTCTCCCAGTGAGATACGTTCAATGAGCGGAATATCTCCAAAAATGCTGTTATAAGCAAAATCGGAAGGATTGATGTATAAGATTTTTTTATACCAGATGCTTCGTACACCCCGATAATGATAGCCTGCATAGATGTGGAGCGTTTTCCATGGGTTTGTGTCTGCATTCAGGTCGATGATCCAGCGCGGACGATCGGGCCCATTGAAGTAACCCTTTGTGCCGTTCTGCGGCTGATAGCTCATGTCGGCGTTGAAAGAGAGGATGTCGCCGTAACTGTAATTCAGACCGGCGCGAAGGGAAAAACCTTTTACATTTATTGTATACAGATTACCAAAATAATCGTAAGCAGTGTTATAGATCAGGTCAGGGGTAGTATTGTCAGTAATTTTATACGCCAGTCCGACATTGGCTGAGAATCCGTAGAAACTTCCTGCATTGAGTCCGAGGGATGCGTTGAGCGGAGAGAACATCGGGAGAGTGGTGGTAATCTGTGGTGACTGATATAAGTATAGTTGTGACCCGGAGGCAAGGGTATGGAGTTCAGTACCTCCGGAGGCCTTAAGTTCGGCAGCCAGTTTACCCTTGCGATAGGAAAGTGCGATGTCGGGGGCCACATGTACATGGCCGAAATCCTTTTCAGAATAAATGAGAGACTGGTTGGGTAGTCCTACGTTGGATGTGATGTCAAACCTTGCTCCGGCGCGCGCCGTGAAATTGTCATCAGAATAATAGAAAGCCGGATTTAGGACCAATCGGCGATATCCTGATACATTAGAGCTGAAGGAGTCGCTCTCGGATTCTCCGGAATAGGACACTATATTGGCTGTAAGTCCGAGCTCCACACCAGTAGACCGATTGAATCCGTAGTCCGCCTTGCCGGTTAACTGAAGGTTGTTTTCTTTAGCCGGCTTACTGATCAACGTGGGTAGCGTATGGTAAGAATAAATGCGGTAATTCCTTCGATAGCCGAAATATCTGTCTGAGAGTGAGGCACTCCAAGTCAGTCCGGATTCTTTTTCCGGAGATTGCAGAGCGATGCGGGCATGCAAGTCGTTGAGAGTCTGTGTCGGAGGTGTAGGATAGCCGGAGAGGTCGGGATATTTGACCGAATAGTAATTGAAATACCCGAGATGATAGCCTATATCGAAATTCAGTTTGCCTATGCCTTCAATCCCGAACATGCCGAAGATTCCTAAGCTCTCGTCGAAGCGTTTTGCAGCGTGAGCTTTGGTGTCGGGGATCTCCGATTCCGGTTTAAATCCGGTAGAGGACAGGTGTTGGATCCACGCGCCTAATGTGGCTTTTTCTGAATCAAGGAAACGATAGCCGGCGTCTACTGCGAAATCTGCATAGCTTCCTCCCGCGAGTTCAAGGTAGCCTTTATAGCGACTGAAATTCTTGTTGTCGTTCCATCCTGTCGCACTCATGGGAGCGAGAGAAGGCTGGAGCAATGTGGGCACACTTTCGTAGGCCACTTTCAGCGACATTTCGGGCAGAGAAAGTTTTGGTGCGGAAGGCAGCGGACTTATCCGTGAATGTGAACGCAGCGTGGGGAGGTAATCAGCGTTCACCGTGACATCCCCGTGGAGGTCTTGTGCCGAGGCTGCGGAAGCGATGAAAGCGAAGCAGGCGAGGGGGAGAATATAGCGTAGATTCATAATCTTCATTACATTAGAAATATGGAGAGGATGGTGTTATTTCCATTGAGATAATCGGGTGTCGATCATACTTGCGATGTCGGCCTCTTTTCCGGGATAGTTGCTCTTAAGCGCACGAAGATATTCCTTCGCCTTGTAGTCATCTCCTTGGGCGTGGAAGGCGTCAGCAAGAGCGATGTATCCCCTTGCCAGCCAGTAATATTGCGATGTATCGCTGTCGATGAACTCCATGAGCTGTTTTTCGGCTTGCGAGGCCTGTCCGCGTTTGAGCATCGATTCTCCGAGCAGCACGGCTGCATGGGCTCCCTGCTCGGTCTGAGGTGTGGCGGCAAGCGAGCGGAGCAGCGGATCGGCCTCAGCATATCTGCCGAGAGCTACAAGGGCTTCTGCTTTGGCCAAAGTAGCGTTGCTCAGCATGTCTGCATCAGCTCCGCTAAGGTCAAGCAGCCTGTCGGCATATTCCAGTTTCTTGGCCGGAGAGTCTGCGGTGCGTATTAGACCTGAGTACGCTTCCGGCGTGTATAGGGAGCCTCCTTTGGCCAGAAGTTGTTCCCATACCGCTGCGGCTGCTTCCGGAGTAGAGGTCTTTTCAAGGATACCAGCCTTGAGCATCAGTGCGGCCGGAACCGATTCGCTGTCCGGACGGGTTGTGAGCAACCGATCTGCGTATTTTAGAGCTTCCGCGTAATTGCCTGATTCATTGTATATGGAAGCAATCGTGAAGAGCGCGCGCGAGGTGTTGGCTCCATTAGGATATTTAGCCAGATAGTCAATCAGGGGAGTGAGGTCGGAAGAGTCGCGATTCACCTTGTTCAGAGCAGTATCGAATGTGATTTCTTCCATTTCCGAGGCATCGGGACGTGGTGCCGACGGGACAGAGTCGAGGAAGGACAGATAGCCTTGAAGGTCTCCCTCATCGGTGTATATATTCTTGAGCGCGTTCACCGCGGTGGCAGCTTCCGTTGAGGTCGGCCAGCGACAGACAAGATCTTTGTAAGCCTCCGTTGCCTTTGTGTAGTTGTCCTTTTCCGACCATGTATTCGCCACGGCAAGGGCAGCTTTACGTGTCTGGGGTGCGTCAGGAAGCTCCTTAAGGAGCGACATGTATTCGTCGGCTGCCCGCGTCAGGCTGCCGGTGGCACACAGAGCTTGAATCAGCTCCAGACGCGCGTCAACAACCCAAGGGGACTCAGGCCAGCGTCTGATCATTGTCTCGAGTTCCTTTATCTTTGCGTCGTTGTTTCCGGAAGCCCCCATCATGTTTGCATGCTGGAAGGCGGCATAATCTGCATCGGGACTGTCATTATCCGTGGCCAGAGAAGCGTAAGCAGACATAGCGGCACTGACATTTCCGACATAGTAATAGCAGTCAGCGATTCGCAGACGGCAGTCGGCGGCTACTCTCGGTTCAAGTGCCGGCGAGGTGGCAAGCGCTTCGGAGAAACGTCGGCGGGCATCACTGAAATTCTTTTCCTGATATAGTGAATATCCTAAGTTGTAGAGACCCAGAGCATGATTGGCAGTCTTTTTATCGCATTCCTTGACGAAACGTGTGTATGCCTTGGTCGCAGCTGCGTAGTCCCCCATAGCATAGAGGGCATCCCCCTCCCACAATGAGGCCTGAGAGGCTAATGGCCTGTCTGCTTCGGTTGCCATCTGGGCTGCACGTCTCATATAACCGGCTGCCTCGCCGTATTGTTTCATACTCATGGCTTGCACACCGAGCTGGAAGAGGATTTTCTGTTTTGATTTCAGATTCTCTTTCGTGGGCCGGCGCAGACGTTCGATGTGGGATAGTGCCCCGGCGTAATCCTTGTCGTTGAAACAGGCTGTCGCGAGGTACTCGTCGATAGCGGCTGAATAAGGTGACTCAGGGTAGCGTTTCACGAAAGTCTCAAGCATCTTGGATGAGGATCCGAACGGCACTTGTCCACCGTTCATTGTTGCAACGGCATAATTGTATAAGGCCGTTTCCGACACCTTTGGGTCTCTGTTCAGATCGTAAGCCGCCTTGAACGCCATCGCTGCTGCCGAATAATCTCGCTCCCGGGCAGAAAGTTGTCCGAGATAAAGATATGCGCTCTGAGCCATGGCGTCGGTCTCTCCGGTAAGCATGCTGAAGTAGTGGCGGGCTTCATCATACGTCCCATTGTCGTAGCATATCACGCCAAGATCGTAGAGAGCGGAGAACTGCGGTGTTCGCTCCAAGTCTACATAACGACGCAGATAAGGTTCTGCTTTTTCCGGTTGTCCGAGATTGTAGAAGCTTTCTCCGATAATACGGTTTAGCTCAGGTTGCCACTCCTTCCGGGCAGAGGCCATTAATGACGGACCACGTTGTGTCACACCGAGGAAATCTCCCTCCTGAAAATCTATCTGTGCAATGTAGTAATCGGCTCCGAGCTCCCGTCCCAAGGTCGATGGCACCCCTTCGAAACCTTTGCGTGCGGCATTAAGATCCCCTTTCACGTAATCTATATAAGAGAGATAGAAACGCGCCGCTCCCGAATAGGCGGCATCGCCGCGAAGAATAGCGAAAATTCCGGACGCCTCTTCGAAATATCCGGTGCGCACGAGCGACAGAGCCAGCCGATAGCGGTAGAGGGAGGCTTCAGCCGGATTGAGAGCGTCGATATCAAGCCCGGAATAGGCTTTTACAGCGGTGGCGTAGTCGCCCTTGAAGAAGAGAAAATCTGCATTGAGCAGACGTACTTCCAGAGCTTCCGGAGTGCCGTTGTATTCTGTTATAAAGGGTTCGTAGTAGGAGGTGAACAGCGTTTCGTCGCCTCTCTCGTACGCCGCTCTCAGCAGCATCGCCATAGCGAGACGGCGCATATCGGTGCCTTGATCGGCCACGGCTCCCTGCCACAGTGGATTGTCGCTCCGGAGAGCGTGGCGCAGACGGTCGATGGCGCCCGCATAATCTGCATGACGCATCATGTCTGCGGCACGCGAATAATCGCCGTCGGCCGATGACGACATTATATCGTGTTTCCGGGCGTTCTGTGCTTCAGCATCCGGACAAAGGGCCGGCAGAGCTGCGCATCCGAGTGTGGCGGCGATACATCCGTATATCAGTTTTTTCTTCATAAGACAGGAGATGGATGAGGATGAGATGGATTTATTTGCCTATAAGGAGTTGTTTTAGTGAATTGAGGGTATTGAGAGCTTGCATAGGGGTGAGATTGTCGATGTCAAGTGACAAGAGGGAATCCCTGACCTGACTGAGCAACGGGTCGTCGAGCTGGAAGAATGATAGCTGCACTCCGTCGGAAGACATTCCCGCCAATGCAGATGTATCAGGTTTTTCTGCTTTTGGGGAGAGCGAAGTATCGGTCTCGTCCGCTGCCTT
This sequence comes from uncultured Sangeribacter sp., assembly GCA_964409015.1. GTDB lineage: Bacteria > Bacteroidota > Bacteroidia > Bacteroidales > Muribaculaceae > Lepagella. The sequence goes on along the minus strand of CAYPBS010000006.1, from coordinate 30,194 downwards.
AGCCGCGGAAGCTTCGAGTCGGGCGAGAACTTCGCCGGCACGGCGAACGATAGAGGGGGGCATCCCCGCAAGTTTAGCCACATGGATACCGAAGCTATGGGCGCTTCCTCCTTCCGCAAGTTTGCGGAGGAAGACAACCTTCCCTTCGCTCTCTTGTACCGATACATTGAAATTGGCGATACGGGGGAAGATACGCGCCATGTCGTTAAGCTCATGGTAATGGGTAGCGAACAGCGTTTTGGGATGGGCGAATTTATTGTTATGGATATGTTCCACGATTGCCCATGCTATCGAGATACCGTCATAGGTCGATGTGCCCCGACCCAGCTCATCGAAAAGCACCAGACTTCGATGGGTCATATTGTTGAGTATGGCGGCCGCTTCGTTCATCTCCACCATGAAAGTCGACTCTCCGGAGCTGATATTGTCGGAGGCTCCAACACGGGTGAACACTTTGTCCACGATACCGATGGAGGCACTGTCGGCCGGGACGTAGCAACCGGTCTGAGCCATCAGCACTATCAGTGCCGTCTGGCGCAGCAAAGCCGATTTACCGCTCATGTTCGGACCGGTAATCATCATTATCTGCTGGGTGTCGTTGTCCAGCATTACGGAATTGGCGATGTAGGGTTCTCCGGGAGGGAGACGACGCTCTATCACGGGATGGCGACCGTTTTTTATGTCGATACGTAGTGAGTCGTTGATTTCGGGACGGCAATACCGGTACTCTGCCGCCGCAAGGGTGAACGACATCAGACAGTCGATAGATGCCGCGATGGCCGCATTGTTGCGTATCTCCGGAGCCTTTGTGTTGACCCTTCGCAGCAGGTCGGCGAAAATACGCGACTCGATGACTGCTATCCGATCCTGTGCGCCGGTGATTTTCTCCTCATAATCCTTTAGTTCTGCCGTCACATATCGTTCAGCGTTGACGAGAGTCTGTTTCCTTATCCAGTCCTGCGGCACCTTATCGCGATGCGTGTTTCGAACCTCTATGTAGTAGCCGAAAACATTATTGAAAGCTATTTTAAGCGATGTGATGCCGGTATTCTCTATCTCTCTGCGAAGCATTTCGTCGAGCATCTCCCGTCCGGAAGATGCCATCCGGCGGAGCTCGTCAAGCTCGGCGTCCACTCCCGGAGCGATATAATTTCCTTTTGAAATGTTTATTGGGGCGTCTTCGACCAGCGTGCGTTCTATGTCGTAAGCGGTGCTGTCGAGAGTTTTCAGACTTGAGGCGAGGCTGCAGAGAAGCTGGTCGCCGGATTCCGCAAGCTGCTGTTGTACTTCGGCGAGAGCCCGCAATCCGTTCTTGAGCTGTACGAGGTCGCGGGGTGTCGCGCGTTGTACCGACACTTTGGCTATGAGACGCTCCGGGTCTCCCACACGTGAGAGACTCTCATGGACAGCATCACGGGTCACGGGATTCTTGAAAAAAGATGTGACCACATCCAGCCGGCGGTTGATTTCAGCCACATCGCGCAATGGCTGTTTAAGCCATCGCCGCAGCATGCGTCCCCCCATCGGAGTGACGCATTTGTCGAGATAATCGATCAGAGACCGTCCCTCCGGCGAAAGGCTTTCCACAATCTCCAGATTGCGGATCGTGAAGTTATCGAGTCCCACAAAGCGTTCCTCATCGATGCGGCCGAGGGAAGTGATATGGTCAATATGAGTGTGATGCGTGAGATCGAGATAATGCAGCAGCGAACCGGCCGCTACAATAGCATCCTGCATCCCGCCGACACCGAAGCCCTTAAGATTGGCCGTATGGAAATGCTTCAGAAGACGTTCCGTCGCAGCATCTGCCGTGAATACCCAATCGTCCAGCTCGAAGATAAAAAACCGACCGGAAAACATCTTGGAGGCCTGCGCTTTCAGTCCGCGCATGATGAGAACCTCTTTCGGAGAAATGTTGCTCAGAAGCTTATCGACATATTCCGGTGTGCCCTGAGCGCAGAGAAATTCCCCTGTTGATATGTCGAGAAAGGCCACGCCGATATTACGGGAACCGAAATGCACACCGGCAAGGAAGTTGTTCTCCTTGGCCGAAAGGATGTTTTCGTTGATATTGACCCCGGGGGTGACAAGCTCCGTGATTCCACGTTTGACGAGTTTTTTGGTAAGCTTGGGATCCTCAAGCTGTTCGCATATCGCCACCCGTTTCCCTGCTCTTACCAGACGGGGCAGATAAGTGTCGAGAGCATGGTGCGGGAAGCCTGCCAAAGCCACATGGGACGCCGATCCGTTGGCTCTTCTTGTGAGTGTGATCCCAAGTATTTCGCTTGCGCTCACGGCATCGTCGGCGAAGGTCTCGTAGAAGTCCCCGACACGGAACAGCAGTATTGCGTCGGGATGTTTCTTTTTCATCTCGACGTATTGTTTCATCAGGGGTGTCTCAACAAATTTTGCCACTTAACTTAGGGGTGTATTTATCGGGTATAATGTATCTGAGCCTTTCGGGCCACACGCCATCGGCCGTCCTCGAATACGGCCGTACCGGTACTGTCCGTGACGATACTTCGTGCGCCCTGAGAGAGTTGCAGATTTCGTCCGCTGCAGGCATTGATGAGAAAGTCCACAGGCATCATAAGCGCCATTTCGTGGACATTCGGATCGTCGATCACGCTGAAGGTTCCGCTGTATCCGTCGGAGGTTATGAGTTTGAAGATGGAATTGCCCATATTATACTGTGCGTCGGCGCGAAGGAAGACACCCTCGGAATTAGCGTTGGAGAGATATATGATTCTCGGCTGGGATATCCGTGGCGACTGCCGGTGAGTAGGACTTTGCCGCTGCACTGAAGGGGTCGGAGCTGTGGGGACAACCGGCTCATTCGTGCGGACGCTTCTCCGGGAGACATGCGTAGCCATGACAGGCTCCGGATCATCGTCGTCTTCCTCCTCCTCCTCCTCTTGCAGTGTCTCCTCCGTCTTGGCGGAATCTTTCCGGCGTCGTGGATTACCCTGATTGCGTTTGTTGTTGCGTGCCATCAGATTGGAGGCGTAGGCCACAAGGGCGAGTACAATCAGCACAAGTACCACGAGCATTACGATTACCCATACATTGGAGCCCCCGCCGGCCAGTTCCGTAGAACCTTTGGCAGCCTCGCGCTCGCCGTTGGTGCCCGGAGCTGCGAGGGGTTCCAGCTCGGGGTCGGCTGCCGCGGCATCAACTATGTCTGTGGCCAGCCCCTCTTCGGCAATGACCTCTACCGTATCAGTGACCTCTTCGGTCTCCCTCTCTTCCGGATCCTGTGCGGGTGTGTCGGCTGTTGGTGTCTCGGGTGCAGGAGCCTCTTTCGGTTCCGGAGCTTTTACAACAGTAGCCGGAACGGAAGATAGCGCCGCTTTCAGCTTGCTGCGGCAGAAATCCTTATCCCCCCCTGCCGGCACCGAACTGTTGTACTGCGAAAGCCAGTAGCTGGCCATTTTGGCATTGTCCCACGACTGATACTCATCCTCGGAAGGCATGGGGAAAGACATTTTTCCGAGATTGTCATTATCGGTTTTGTGCGATTTCACCGACGCGCGTACTTGATCCAGATTCTTGGGATTAGTACCGTCAAGATAGCCTGAACCGGAATTCTGGCTTCTCACGCCCCATTTGGCTGCGAGGGCGCGGGCTTGTTCCATCTCCTGTTTGGTAGCGGCGAAGGTGGTCGTCACCCCGAAGAGCATCAGTAAGGCAATTATCAGATGTTTACGCATGATAGATAGATTTGCTGAGAGGTATGTTAGAGTTTTTAGTGCTGGAATGAGAGGAAGGACCTGTTATGACATCACCGGTGGTGGCGCTGCCATTCCGGCGATCATCGTGTCGCGGATGATGCCGGCAAGAGGATAGAAGAAAGGCACGTCCTCCACCTGTTCCTCCGCTCCTTCCTCGAGAGGGAGTAGAGCGTCGATACCGGCTACGAGATAATTGGGCAGCGAATCGTTGGCATGAGCGGCGAAGAAGTTGGCAGACTCCTGCGGGATTCCGAATTCCTCCCTCCAGTCGCGCGACATCAGGTTCAGGAAGAAATCGTTGAAGGCCGTTACACTCTCTTCGATCCGACGCCTTACGGCCATGGTACGCACCGATGTATACGTGAGAGGAGATTCCTCAGGCGAGAGTGTGAAAGCGCATTTTCGTGAAGATATGTTTCGCGGGGAGTAGTCTGATTCGGAGATTTTACCCGATGAAATCCGTCGTTCCAGCTCGAGTCCACCTTTACACGTGATCTGTTTGGGGATGTCGTGCTCCATACGCACATCGAAACCGGCGTTGGACGGATAGCTTTCCCCGTAGACTTTCTCGATGATGGTTTTAGCGAAGTCCCGCAAGGTCTCCCGGCGTCCGACGATATGGAGTATCTTTGAACCTGTACCGCTGAAGCACAGCTGTTTAGGCATCTCTAAATCGTGACGTTTCATCAGTGTCGCTACATAGTAGACGATGGCCGTGAAGAAATACACGAATATTATCTTTCTATTCTCATCCTCGCTGAGCAAGGTGTTGTAGCTGTAAGGACGCCGGTCCAGTGGCGACAGATGGCGCAGTGCCTCGCTGTTTTCTATCGAGAACAGGAACGCATTGATGTCCTCGCTCTTCTTTAGCGACATGATGTCCGAGAGTATGACGTCCAGATAAGAGGTCCGGCTCTCCCGGTTAACCATCTTGGAGAAATATGTCGCATATTGGCTCACGAGAGGATTGTGATCGGCATCTGCGCCGGCGAATCCATCGCCAAACAGTGTGTCTCCGGCGAACCTGAAAGAGCTGATGGAGTGGAGGTCCGAGTGCAGGTGCTCCTCGTCGGCGCGATATACGACAACGTCAGTCGTACCACCCCCGATGTCTATCCCCACATAGTTGGATCCGTCCCGCGAGGCGGTGGCGTAGTAAAATGCCGGAGCCACCGATTCCGGAAGTGCCATGATATCCGGTTGGTTCCCCGGGCTTATGTAACGTGTGTATAGCTGTTCCCACAAGGTCCGGTAGCGCAACTGGAGAGAGCGACGCATACTTACCGGGTAGAAATAAACGATACGGGTGTTGTTCAGATTGCCGTTGCTCAGGATGACCCGGGCGCGGATCAGGAGCATCACGCCACGCAGGAACTGTTCCGATAGCTGCGTATCGCTCGACCATTTGAGCTTGGTGCTTACCTTGTAACCGTTGAACGACTTCCTTTCGTAAAGGAAAGGTATGTTGACGCTTCGCAGAATACGGGGTATCGAGTCGTTGGTGAGATTTTCCGCCAGAGCGGTACGCTGCGGGAAGCTATAGAGCCCCGCTATCTCGCGCGGTATGAATTCTATGTCGAGCAAGGTGTCGCTCTGAGTCAGTGAGCCTTGCCGATCCAAGGTGGCGACAAGGGTGGATTCTTGCGAAGCTTCAAATTCGAGCGGTCGTGCCGGTGAGTCGTCAATGGTATACTCCACGTGGGAATTTGTAGTACCGAAATCCACGGCAAAGGTGAAGCGGGAGGCCGAAGGACGATACTCCGGCCAGAGCGGGAGAATCACGCCGCTGCGCACGGTCCGCCCGTCGTTGCTCTCCAATGTCGCGCGGATATGGTCGAAACTGCTGTTCGTCTCGTAGTAGCTTGTGCGCATGGACTTAGTCTGCGAACGCACTGTCGGCTCGAACATTTCTGCCCCGTTCCCGGACATGTCGCCCGTATCTGAATTGAAAGAGATGGAAGCCGTGTAGCCCGGATTCATCTCAAACAGACGCACATTATACATGTCGTTGTTCCCTGTCCGTGCGAATGGGAAGATGGCCGTACTCAGTCGAACCTGACTCATCACGATACCCTCTGAGGCAGTCTCTTCCACCGATGTGGCGGTGCGCCGGTATACACGTTGAAGCTCCACATAGCCCTTCCTTACCGGTATCCGGAGAAAAGCCGCCACGTGGGTGCCGTTGTCGCGGAGCTCGAGTACAGGTTTGCCGGGAGCAATCTCCGATGCGAGCATCGACGAAGGGAAGTACTTGAAGAATAGAGGCTTCACCGGTAGGAGGAATCCTTTTCCGGAGCGTGAGGTCGAGGCTGAGGCATCGTAGAAATGATGGGAGTCAATCGGGGTAGCCAACTCGATGAGACAATCATCGAGCAGATCGACAGACGTGATCCATGGATATTGAAGCGACGTTCCCGGAAGGATGCGCTCCTCTACGGGACAATCTGGGGCTCCCACCCGCGTATCCTCTTTCCAAGGTCTGTTGACATATATATAAGTCTCTCCCGGTGGATTGACGAAACCATTACGCAGTACGAGAGGCGTACGCATCTCTTCAGGCATCTTCTTTGAGGGAAGAAGCAGAAAATCACTTTGTCTCGCCGACTCCTCAAGGTCCTCGGCCCTGCGTGTATATAGCGGATTTCCGAGCACACGGGGGGCCGTATCTGCCACAGTGAACGGTGAATACTGCACTTCCAGAGAGGCTCGCAATCCCGAAGCATTGCTTGGATCCAGAGCCGTAGGATTGCCTACACGCTCCTGTACGGCAGTGTATAGCTCCGGTTTACGGCTCCGGGCCATCTCCAGATTTACTAAAATGTAGTCGTACACCGGCTTCAGTTTACGGCGCATATCGGGGAAAGCATTGAACCATTGCGTCAGGTAGACCACGAATTCCGCATCACGTTCCCACAGATGACGGGGTCGGCCGAACAACGGCTCACCCTCTTCTACCATTATCTCCGGCACGGAGACAAGACCCGGAGCGCCCATCGAGTAGGTCGCAGGGGAAGTAGACCCGATCACCCGGTTGTCGCATACGAGTATGTACCAGTCGTCCGACAAGTCGAAATTGTAGGCCTCCGCATCCGATTCCATGAAAAGACGCAAAGTCTCCCCTAAAAGCCGGTGATCCTCGCTGCCCGAATTGAGCATACGCTTAAGACCCGTCTCGGGATTCCACCTTACGATGCGCAGGCGCGAATCATGGTTCGTATAATCGAAAAGAAGCTGAGCCACGTCCAAGGCATCGCTGACAAGACGCATGTCCGAACGTAGCCCCGACAACTTGTGGGCGGCCATCCGCTCGAACGCATTGGACACAAGATCGAGTTGCGCGAACGGGCTCGGTATGGCGGTGCGGGGATATTCGCTCATCCCGCCGTTGGGATCATCGATTTTATCAATATCGTCCGCTGTATAGGAATCACGGTGGATCCAGTCCGAACCGGTTACATTGTCGCTATATGATAGTATGTTGCTCATTCAGTGATGGATCTGTATTTGGATGATATGAGATTTTCGGCCGCGATGTCAAAAAGTCCCATAAGTTTCAGCGGAAGCTGCTCACTCTTGAATTTACCGTTCAGACGCTTGCTCACACTGTTGATGGTAGCGAATATCTCGTCGTGGGTGAAATGCTTTGTCCCGAAGAAGCCTCGCTTGGGTTCCACTCCCTTCACGATTTCCTCCAGACGCATGGCGTTGTCAAGATCGAAAAACGTCACGTGACGGTGATTGGAATCCATCTCCTCGAGCCAGTCCCAGTATTGCGACAGGAATCGTTGCGAAAGCGTACGGAAAAAGTCCGTGGACAGGAAATCCCGGTTTATGGATGGGGTGTCTTGGGTGAACCCTCTGCCGATGCAGTCCGGGAATTTATTGTCGAGGAAAAGTGAGAGAAGATGAAGCTTGAGCAAGGGCTTGACAATGAGCGACCGGGTTGCCGGACCCAGCTGGGTCATCGTGACGTTGGAGGTATCCTTCTCCAATCCGTACTCGAAGGCTTCCGTATGACCCTTCGGAAGATCCTCGTCCGGTATCGACAGGAAGTGCAGCGGAGCCAGCGAGCCGATAAGCTCCACAAGATGTGCGGCATTTTTTTGACCATGTTCCCCCGGATCGTTGCTGTAAGGTGACGATATCTCCCGATCCCCGAGATAATAGATCGCGTTCAGGGAGGCGGACCCGTCACTGGTGAGCGACTTGTCATAATAGTGTAGGGCAGAGCGGGTCTTCACGATGAAGTCGCTCTTGTTTATCGGGCTCTTGTCCGAATGTTCGATGTTGAAGTAGGGCAGTACGGTGAGGGCGGCACACTTGCAGTTGGTCAGATATCCCTTATTGCTCACGCTTAGATTGTCAGCGTGGCGTATGTTTTTCAGCACGATGGGGAAGCCTGAAGCGCCTGTTCCTCCGAATATCGAGCTTATGAAGAACACACGGTCGCTTGCACCGATCACGTTGCAGAAAGTCTGAAATTCCTCGCTGTCCTTAAAACTGTTCAGCGCTATACTGCCGATATTTGGCGAGCCCACGAAACCGATTTTCATTGACGTATCGAGCTGATCGGCGCTGAATAGCATCTGAAGCATGGCCTGATTGGGCTCGTCGAGATTATTGAAGCCGATGAACTCCCCGAAACGTTTCCGTTCCACAGCCGAAAGATTGTAGATAAAGCTGTCGGAAAGGGTTGTATTGGCCTCCGGAGCGAGACTTCGCAATGTAGAGATTTTCGTGGCGAAGAAGCCCGTGGCCTGAGAGTTTTCTCCGTGGATATACCGGCGTAACTTCCGGTAGGAATTGAGCAGCTCCTCAGTCCGTTTCAGATCGTCGTTGGCTCTGTGGGGGTCGATGATGATAGGGACAAGCTCGAGGTCCTTCACCGGCTTACCCGTCGACGGATCGAGCGGACGCGCTCCCGCCGCCGACAGCATGACCAGCGATCGTAACACTCGGGCTCCCGTACCCCCTATTGCGAAAATAAATAGTCTCATTTGGCTTAGGTTAGAAGAATTGAAGAATGTATCTTCTCTTTTTTTATTGAGGAATCGGAGTATGGCGGCAATTGCTCGACCACCACCGGATGCCGAAAGAAGCAACCGTAAAGATTATCCCCGCAAGCACCGCGTTCCATCCCGACAGTGCCATCAGAGACGAAGAATAATACTCCATCAGATCTCGCGATTCAAATCGCGGAAACAGATACTGCCAGTCAGCGAAAGAGGTCAACAGAGCCGTAATTGCCATAATCAGAACCCAATGCCACCACCGGTCGAAATGTACCGAATTGATCACATAGTAATATATCACGGCCATAACCCACGGAATAGCTACCGTGGCAAGACCTAACGGCATGGTGTAATTCAAGTCTATGAGCTCCTGACGGAAACTATCGATGTTCCCCTCTGCATCCGGAACCCCGAGATATAGATTGGGGAAAATCTGACCCGCCATTACGATAAACAGCACACTTACAGCGGCTGCCGCTATGGCTAATATAAGTTTGTATTTCTGCTTCATTCCTCAAATATGGATTAATATTGGGGGAGACCCTGTAAGGGTTCTGCTGGCAAATGCTTACACGAGCCAAAATTACAAAAAAAAAACGGCAACCGCAACTCCACTCTCCTTCGCCGGCTGCCGCGTGTGCTGCCGTGTCCTCGATTCCCCCCTCAACCCTCCATCGGCGTCGTCCCCACGTATCCTCCGGTGCTTCGGGGAGGCACAACAGTGATATCCGTGAGGGTTCCGGGTCGAAAACAGGAGGGTGTGTCAAAATCCTTGTTTGTAACACACCCCCCTTTCGTATGTTGATTCAGACCCCGCTGTCGTGCGGACGAGCTCCTGTTCAGAAGTATTTTACCTCTTCCCCGACTATGGCGGAGAGAAGATTGTTGGCCAATGAAGAAGCACCGATCCGGAACAGGTCGTGGCAGAGCCATTCCTCTCCCAATACCTCTTTCACGATGGTATAATACATGACGGCGTCAGCGGCTGTCCTGACACCTCCGGAGGCCTTGAACCCGACTTTCCGCCCTGTGCGGTCATAATACTCTTTTATACAGCGACACATCACGTATGCTGCCTCCGGCGTAGCTCCCTCGTATATCTTGCCTGTCGAGGTCTTAAGAAAGTCGGCCTCGCTGTAGAGTGCCAGCACTGAGGCCTTCCTGATATTCTCGTATGTCTTGAGTGCCCCGGTTTCGAGAATCACCTTAAGGCGACCGTTCTTCACGGTATGCTTTAGCTCTGTGATTTCATCGGTGAGATCCTCGTAGTTCTCATCGAAGAAATATCCTAAATTCATGACGATATCCACTTCGTCAGCACCTCCGCTCACTGCCAGTGCGCTGTCGGCGATCTTTACGGGAGTGAAGGTCTGGCTCGAAGGAAAGCCGCCGGCCACTACCGCGACGTCCACTTCCGGCACTTCAAGATGCGTACTCACGACCTCGGCGAAATTGCTGTAGACGCAGATGGCGGCCACATTCGGAAGATGGGGGTAGTCATTATCAAAATCATTCACACGCTCCGTGAACCGGGCTACGCTGTTGACGGAATCCTTCGTGTCAAGTGTCGTGAGGTCGATACTGTTGAAAAGGAATTTATACACATCCGTATTGGCGTACTGATCGCTCTCTTCGAGGATTTTCTTTACTGCGGAGTCCACGGTCTCCTTCCCTGTATCGAAGCTGATTGCTTTGAGTGCTTCCTGATATTTGTCCATAGTAATAGATATTTTCGTTATTATTCAACATTACAAAATTAGGAAATGTTTGGCGCACTTCCTAAACCTCAAAAGTAGATATGACTTTTTTTGCTATCTTTGCCGTCGAAATGGATCCTTCATCGGTAAATACACACAATAATAATGGCAAATCCCGCCACTTTGCGGGTAAGCTTCTCCGCTTCCTCATACCGCTGGCTATCACGGTAGCCCTCGTCTGGTATATGTTTACTAAGATAGACTTCGAGGGCTTATGGACAACGGTTCGGCACGGCGTTGATTATAAGTGGATTCTGTTCGCCATGGCCATAAGTGTTCTCAGTCATGTCTTCCGTGCCATGCGCTGGAGGCTTCAGCTTCGCGCCACGGGGATCAACCCTCCCTTCATGGCTCTCTGCTGTTCCATCTTCGGTACATACGCCCTTAATCTCGTCTTTCCCCGTCTTGGCGAGGTATGGCGTTGCACCTACATCTCTCAGCGTCAGAAGGCGCCGTTTACCTCCGTATTCGGCACTATGATGGCCGACAGGCTCGCCGATACCGTAATGGTCTTCCTTCTGCTTCTTCTCACGCTCCTTGTAGCCAACGAACAGATCTCAGCTTTCATGGAGAAATACCGCATAGGGCGCGATATGCTCGATATGCTCGCTTCCCCCATGGTTTGGTTAGCCATAGTGGCCGGAGTGATTATCCTCTGGGGACTGTATCGCATATTCGGCCACACCCGCTTCCTTAAAGCTGTCATATCCCGCCTTCTGCAAGTGTGGCAAGGATTCTCCGTGGTCGTCCGCATGAAGGGCAGGCTTCGCTTCCTCCTGCTTACGATTGCGATATGGAGCTGCTATTTCTTCCAGCTTTACGTGGCCTTCTTCGCTTTCCGGTGCACACTCGACCACTGCTTCGGTCCCGGCTCTTGCTTCGGTCTGATACCGTGCCTCGTGGCATTCGTTTTCAGCTCCATCGGTATGGCCATACCCAGCAACGGTGGTCTCGGCCCGTGGAATGTCGCCATAATGTTTGCTCTGATGCTCTACGGAGTCTCCGAAGCTGATGCCGCCTCAATGTCTATCGTCGTGTGGAGCGCTCAGACCATCATGCTCATAATTCTCGGTATCTACACCGCAATCTATATCTCCGGCAACAGAAACGGCAGGGAACCTCTGAAACAAACGATCGAGGAATCTGTCATCGAGAAGGAGGATATGATTTAGCATCACTTCATTAACTGAAATCTCCCCTATGATATTCAATAACAACGAAGACGACGAGAGAGAAGACTACTTTGAAAATACCCCTGAACCTCAGCCGGTTAAACCCAAGGAACCTCCCATACCTCCAACCGATCCCCGCTATTGGGACCGGGAAGAGGACGAATGGGAGCATCTTCGCTTCTTCCGCTTCTCCCGTTCTCGCATGATTCTGCTCGGTATAGCCACTCTGCTCCTGATCGCCGTGATCTGGATAGGATGTGTATGGATGTTCGGTACCTCCAAAGAGCAATCCGTGGTCTACGGTTATGTGGAGGATGTCGAACTCCGGGGATCGGTTGTCAAGACCTATGAAGCCACTGTTATCCCTTACAAGGAAATACATGACACCACCCGGGTCTACCGCGAGGACTTTACGATTTCGCTCCCTGACGCTCAGGGAAAAATTCTCCAGACATACCGGGACAGCGGTACTCCGGTGAAAATCACATACCGCACCTACCGTTCCGTCATGCCATGGCGTGGTGAGAACCGCCGTGTCGCCGAGCGTATCGACACTGTCAATCCCGCCACTATTCTGCCTCCGGAATTCGATCGCAACCCCCGCCGCTGAAATGCGGTTCCGGGGCAAAGTTATGAAAATGAGAGAACTGTACCTTCGGGACTGACCTTTAGATACACTTCTGCACCTTGTATTACCGGAAGATTGCAATCCGTATGTCCTATGGGGAAGTTAAATGCCACAGGCACCCCCTTCACACCCCACTCGGGTAGCCGGACCCTGAGCATGTCGGCTGTGGTCGGAAAATTCATGTCGGCTCGATTCTCTGTGAACTGACCTACTATGATGCCACTGTATCGTTGCAACGCACCGCTCAATGCAAGGCGGCGCACCATCCGTTCCGTGCGATAGATGGCTTCCCCGACATCTTCAATAAATAAAATGACCTTTTCTCCATCGCGTGGGGTGAGCATATCGAAAGGGGTGCCAGAGAGACCGTCAAGCACCGCGAGATTCCCCCCTCTAAGCCTTCCGCATGCTTCCCCGAAAATGTCGCGTTTATCGGGCGCGGCTTCATACCGTAGCTCTCCTTCTCCTGTGAGGATCCGCATCAGAGCTTCATTACATGGGTCTCCGGAGGGGAAAAGGGCGAGATGACGTGCCATGGAGGAATGAATACTCTGCACGGACGCACGCCACATCATGGCATGCAGTGCACTGACATCGCTGAAGCCGATGACCCACTTCGGATCCGATGCAAGATATTCGGGAGACAGTCTGTCGATAAAGTGAATGCACCCGTAGCCCCCGCGTGAGCAGAGGATGGCTCTCACGGACGGATCGGAATACGCGGCACGGAAGTCATCGAGACGGTCGGCGACTGAAGAGGCGTAGCTCCCATCCGCCGGGCCAAGCGTATGAGGCATTATGCGTACCTTGAACCCCTTGGATTCAAGAGCCTGACGCGCCCCCTCGACAAATTCAGCCTTGACGGTGGTGGCCGGTGACAGAATAGCGATCGTGTCCCCCGCAACAAGGGGACGGGGGGAGAGGACAGGAGAAGAGGTACCCATAATCAGCTTACAGTTACTTTTACTCCCGAAAGATTCTCCAAGCGTCCGGCGATGGCTTCAAGCTCAGGACGTTCCACTTTCCGTAGGTTCTCCTCCGGAGTGGAACGGTCGATACTGTAAAGCATCACGTACGAGGGCCTGATATGGCGGTATGCTTCCGCAAGCGCTTCTATCTCCTCATCAGTGGTATTGTCCACAACCTTACCCTCATGGCTGCCCCGGAGAATCATTGTCTGAATGATGCAGTCATGGCCAAAACTCTCAAGCTCGGAGATAACCTTCCCGACAGTGAAAGATGGCTGTGTCGGCCGGTCGATGAGACGCATGGTGCTCTCTACGGCCGAATCCAGCTTAAGTATGTTGTTGTCCACACGTCGGAGCGCCCGGGCGACACCTGCTTTGGCGATACGTGTGGAATTACTCAGGACACTGACCTTGGCTTCAGGATAGAATTCATCGCGGAGCGAAAGGGTGTCCTCTACGATCCCTTCGAAATCAGGATGGAGAGTCGGTTCGCCGTTGCCCGAGAACGTGATGACGTCAAGACCGCTCCCGTTCTCCCTCATATCCCCGAGCTTGGTACGCAGTTGTGTTGCCACCTCTTCCCGGGAGGGAAAACCGGTCGTGCCACAACCCTGACTGTTGTAGCCGGCTTCGCAATACAGGCAGTCGAAACTACATACTTTGCCGTCGGAAGGAGACAGATTCACTCCGAGCGATGTCCCGAGACGGCGGGAGTGGATCGGCCCGAAGATGGTGGAATGAAAAAGTACAGTCTGATCTTTTGCCATACTCTGATAGTTAGGTCGGCCACCGAAGCAGCCGACCTTGGATAACAATTTATATTATGAAAAAACAAAAGTTGCTCTCATTTCACTTCCCATGTCTCAACCGTACTGGTCACGAGATCCCGAAGCGATGTGAAATTCTTGCGAGACTTCACCTCCTGCACCTGATTCTCCACTTCCGCCTCATAGGTCGGAGCCTCAACATCGCGGATCACACCGATGGCAAGAGGAAGGGTGACTCCGTCCATCATGGCGAGCTGCTGCTGCAGGAAGTTGACCGGATTGTGGGCATCGTGTACCAAGACATCATCCAGTGTATAGCCATCCTCTCCGATAGTGACAGCCTTCAGTCCGAATCCGTCCTGCACGAGACCTTTTTCCATATTCTTACCGAACAGCATCTTCTCGCCGTGGCGAAGATGAATCGTCCGCTCCTCCCGGAATTCCTTGGCTGTGAGTCCTGCATACACTCCATTATTGAAGATGACGCAGTTCTGAAGTATCTCTACGACCGAAGTACCTTTGTGGCGGGCAGCCGCGGAAAGCACCTCGCGCGATGTGTCGAGACTGACGTCGAATGCCCGGGCGAAAAAGTTGCCCCGCGCGCCGAAGCAAAGCTCGGCCGGAATAAAGGGATCTTCAGTAGTCCCGTAGGGACTGGATTTGCTTACGAAGCCTCGCGGTGAGGTGGGAGAATACTGCCCCTTGGTAAGTCCGTAGATTTTATTGTTGAACAGGCAGATATTTATGTCGACGTTTCGGCGCACGGCATGGATGAAGTGATTACCGCCGATGGCCAGCCCGTCGCCGTCGCCTGAGATCTGCCATACCGTGAGATCCGGACGCGCGGTCTTGACTCCGGTGGCTATTGCTGCGGCACGTCCGTGGATCGTGTGCATGCCGTAAGTATTCATATAGTAGGGGAGACGCGACGAACATCCGATACCGGACACCACCACAGTCTTGCAGGGTGCCACACCCAGATCGGCCATGGCCTTATGCAGGGTAGCCAGAATCGCGTGGTCGCCGCAGCCGGGACACCAGCGGGCGTTCTGCTCGTTTTTGAAATCGGAAGCCTGATAGCTACACTTTGTCTCGTTTTCCATTAGAAAAAGGTATATGATTATGAAGTTAAATCCTGAAGATGATGTTGACTTAGAACTCCCCGGCGGCCTCTTTCCCCGACGTGATGGCGCGGACTCCCTCCACGATTTCACGTACAAGGAAAGGCTGGGCTTCCACTTTGTTGATACGCTGCACAAGCTTGCCCGGTAGCTTCGACTGGAGATAGTCGGCAAACTGACCCGGATTAAGCTCCGCAACGATGATTCTGTCGAATCGGCTGAGCTCTGAGAGCGCATTCTCCGGTAGCGGATTGATATAACGGAAGTGCGCGAAGGCCACTGGCTGACCCTCCGAGTTGAGCTCCTCGCAAGCTGTCAGCAGATGCCCGTATGTTCCTCCCCAGCCGACGAGGACAGTGTCTGCATCAGGATTGCCGTTGATGCGTAGTTTGGGTATGTTGCGGGCTATCCGGTCGATCTTCTCCCGACGTGTCTTAACCATGAGGGCATGGTTGGCGCCGTCGGTGCTGATCACCGAGGTGTTGTAATCTTTCTCAAGACCTCCCACGCGGTGCATCCCTTTCTCGGTGCCGGGGATTGCCCAATAACGTACAAGTGTCTCCGGATCGCGGTCGTAAGGACGCCACCCGTTCTCAAGCATATCCCCCTCCACAAGATGAGGATGTATCTCCGGGAAGTCACCCGCATCGGGTAATCTCCATGCGGAGGAGCCGTTGGCTATGAAAGCATCCGTAAGGAGCACGACCGGAGTCATGTGCTCGATAGCTATGCGCGCAGCCTCGAAAGCCATGGTAAAGCAGTCCGTCGGACTGGCAGCCGCGACTACGCATAAAGGGGACTCACCGTTGCGCCCGTAGAGAGCCTGCATGAGATCCGTCTGTTCGGTCTTGGTCGGTAAGCCGGTTGATGGACCGCCACGCTGTACATCGATGACCACAAGTGGCAATTCGGCGATTACAGCCAGTCCGATACCTTCGCTCTTGAGTGCCAGACCGGGTCCGGATGTGGATGTTACGGCAAGATGACCCGCGTATGATGCTCCGATAGCGGAGCAAACCCCCGCAATCTCATCCTCCATCTGACAGGCCTTCACACCGAGATCCTTGCGCTTGGCAAGCTCGTGAAGTATATCGGTCGCCGGGGTGATGGGATAGGAACCGAGGAAGAGCGGACGTCCGCTCTTTTCTGATGCAAGGATCAGACCCCATGCCGTCGCTGTGTTGCCCGTGACATTGGTGTATGTCCCCGGACGTGAATCCTCTGTCTCTATACGGTAAGTGCTTACCGAAGCGTGTGTATTGTGCCCGTAGTCCCATCCGGCCTGAACGACCTTCGCGTTAGCCTCATAGACAGCCGGCTTCTTGGCAAATTTCTGCTGCAACTTATGAAGCACACTCTCCACCGGACGGTCGAAAAGCCAGCAGACAAGGCCTAAGGCAAGCATG
This sequence comes from uncultured Sangeribacter sp., assembly GCA_964409015.1. Taxonomy (GTDB): domain Bacteria; phylum Bacteroidota; class Bacteroidia; order Bacteroidales; family Muribaculaceae; genus Lepagella. The sequence continues at coordinate 13,632 of CAYPBS010000006.1, read as the reverse complement.
TTTTTGGACTTCATGATGCTCTTGTTGTCCAGACCGGAATCCGAAAGAGTCTCCTTCAGAAGTGTGGCCATGGGCACCATGATAACCTGTTTGGGATCAATGCCAAGTTCAGTGATGGGATCCTCTGTCGCATAAAGAGCCTTTTTAAGATGAGCTGCATCAAACGAATCGCTGTCGACGATAACGACGCCTCCCGGCTTGAGATAGCGCAGGTTGGTCTTCAAGGCTGCCGGATTCATGGCGATCAGCACGTCTGCCTCGTCGCCCGGAGTGTGGACCCCCTTTCCTATGCTTACCTGAAATCCGGACACTCCGCTAAGGGATCCTTGCGGCGCGCGTATCTCTGCCGGATAATCGGGGAAGGTAGAGATTTGATTGCCTACACCGGCCGAGACATTCGAAAAAATGTTGCCCGCAAGCTGCATTCCGTCGCCGGAATCGCCTGAAAATCTCACCACAACTCTGTCAAGTGTTTTTACATTGGTCTTGTCAATCATAACTTAAAGCCTGTAAAGCTCGTTTTGATTTTGAATTTAAGGACAAATATTCACGCTTATGCTGTGTCGCTTCCCTTGTCTGATGACATAATTCAAACGCATCATGCCGTATCGCAGGGGGACGACGGCGCAAATATAGCAATTTTAAATTAAACCGATACTTTTATTTTGGAAAATTACGGAAATAATTCCCTATTTCCCTCCTGTATAATGGCTGTTCTCTGATAACCAATAGGTTAAACACGTAATAGAAACTTCGTCAAGTCTGTTTTTAACTGTTTTGTTGCCGTTACATTTACTTGCAATGTGACGATATGTCGGCTTGTTGACCCCTTGTTCCTTCCCGAACACAAAATTTAATGCTGAATCTCGAAATAAATCCTTAATTTTGTCGTATATAAAGTCGTGTCGTATATTCCCGTTGGAGACTTTTTATTGTGAAGGACGGGATGCGGTTGCTTTACGGTTGAGACGCGGATTATGGCAAAGAAGAGAATTGAATATATCGACTGGTTAAAGGGTCTTTCAATAATGATGGTGGTGTGGTTCCATACGCCAAATCCTGATTGGCTCTCCTTCCCTTTCCGGATGCCTCTCTTCTTTCTTCTCTCAGGTATTTTCTTCAAAATCGTACCGTTGAGAGAACACATTGCCCGGAAGACCAATCAGCTCGTGGTTCCTTTTGTTCTTTTCTATCTGGTCGGATTCATCTACATGATAGCGGAGTACGCGTTCAGTCCGACTCATAGCGGAGAGACTCTTCCTCTCTATTGGACTTTCATGGATGTGATACGCTATCATCATGAGGATCAATGCTTTCTTGTCAATCCCCCGCTATGGTTCATCCCGGCTCTGCTTATAGTACAGCTAATCCTTTATCTGCTCGTCAGGATATTACGTCGTCGCTCGCTCGTGCTGATTGTTTCTATCGTTATCTCTGCTTTCGGTATTTTCTATCTTGAGCATTACAATACAAGGTTTATGTTAGGCCGGGCTCTACGTTTCACCGGATACTACGCTTTCGGGTATCTCTATGGAAAACAGATTCTTAATTATATTGAAAGTTCCGGCCGAAATATAATCAGGATGGCGGCCGTCTGCATCGTGATAATGGTCGCACTGTCTTCTCTGACAGTCCATTCCGACCCGAATATCCGCGAAACCTGCTTATACGTATTCAATATATCTCTGATAATAGCTCTCATCATCCTCTTCCGGTATGTCAGCCGATTGAAATGGCTCCGGTTCTTCCATTTTTTCGGCCGGAATTCCTACGTCGTACTTGGACTCCATTATCTGTCCAACTCCCTTTTTATGATTGTATTTTTTCTTTTGTTCGGGGAAGTGACGGTTGGAGACAGCTACATTATTCTTCTTCTCTCGCTCCTTACCCTCACACCTGTCATCATGTTGTGTAATCGCTATATTCCCGCTCTTATCGGTCGCAAGGAGCTCCTCCCTCTGCGGCGATTCCGCTCATATTCCTCCCCTTCCGACAGGCCTGACGAAACAGCCTGAAAATCAGATTCAGGAAAATTTTGTAACTTTGCGGCAAACTCGGAGCCGGATTGTCTCCAAGTTTATGCAATCTTTAATTTATGTAAATATACGTAAAAATATGTCAACGAATATTTCTGACAAACCTCGCAAGGTGACAACACGCCGTCTTTCGGAAATGAAACAGCGCGGAGAGAAGATCGCGATGCTTACGGCCTACGACTATTCCATGGCCAAAATCGTTGATGGTGCCGGAGTGGATGTGATCTTAGTAGGTGATTCCGCTTCCAATGTGATGGCCGGTAACGTGACTACACTCCCGATCACCCTCGACCAGATGATATATCACGGTAAATCAGTCATAAAAGGGGTCGAGCGCGCCCTTGTGGTCGTCGACATGCCTTTCGGAAGTTATCAGGGCAATTCAAAAGAGGCTTTGGCCTCAGCCATACGTATTATGAAAGAGAGTCATGCGGAAGCTGTGAAGCTCGAAGGTGGCGAGGAGATACGCGAGTCCATAGAGAGAATCATCTCGGCCGGAATACCTGTGTGCGGACATCTCGGCCTTACTCCTCAGTCAATCAATAAGTTCGGGACATATACGGTGCGTGCCAGAGAGGAGGCAGAGGCTCAGAAGCTCATGGCTGACGCCAAGATGCTTGAGGAAATCGGTTGCTTCGCTGTCGTGATCGAGAAAGTCCCTGCTGAATTGGCCCGTAAAGTGGCCGAATCTCTTTCTATTCCGGTCATCGGTATCGGAGCCGGAGGTGGAGTGGACGGTCAGGTTCTTGTCATCCACGACATGCTCGGAATCAATCAGGGTTTCTCACCGAGATTCCTGCGTCGGTATGCAGATCTGGCTACGTTGATGAACGACGCCATCAGCCGCTATGTCGACGATGTGAAGACCTCGGACTTCCCTAACGCTTCCGAACAATACTGATTCTTCCCCTTTTATAAGCAATTAATTACCAAGTAATTACACCCGATGCAGCACCTTCTTTTCCGGTTCAGACTCCTTCCCCTCACTCTTTCTCTTTACCTAATAACGATTCTTTGCGCATGTTCCGGTAAAGAACAGTCTCTTGACGGAGTCATACGAAAAATCGCGGAGAACCCGGAGCTGCAGAACGAGCAGGGACTGGACATGCTCTCAACTGCTATTCTCGAAAACCCGGAAGCAAACAAAGTTTATCTTCTTCCGGATGGAAGTATCAACGTTGAAAAACTGAATCTGGCAGTCGAAAAGATCGGAAAACGTTGCAACCCCGATTTCAAATGGGATATCAAAGCTTATGGCGGTATTCCTCATACCGATCTGAGGCTCAACCTATTCCTTGAGCGTTCAGGATCCATGACGGGCTACGACGCACGTTCCACATCCGGAGATTTCAAACGGACTCTCAATGAACTTGTCACACGCTTTCCGCGGGTCAACGGATCGCCCGGTTCCATAGCCATCGTCAATGACGCCGTGTATCCCTACAAAGGTTCCTTTGAGGAGTTTGTTCAGCAGAAAGATATTTTCGCAGCCACATCATCTCTGGGAGATCCTTCGTTCACGGATTTTGCAAGCATATTTGAGTATGTGCTTCGCGATACTGTCGCCGAGAATGTCAATGTTCTTGTCACGGATCTAATCTATTCTCCACGTGACACGGAAGGTGTGACTCCCGCCAAGATATTCAACGAGGAGGAGAGCCTCGCAACTTCCGTATTCCAGAAGCATGCCGACAAAAACGTCATGGTCGTAAAGCTTACTTCTGATTTCGACGGCCTCTATTATCCCTATCATACCCCTCAAAGCGGAGTAAAGTATAAAGGGAAACGTCCCTATTATGTTGTGATAACCGGTTCTGCTGCAGCTATTTACAAACTTCTGCATGACAAGCGTTACGCCTCTTTCACAGACTTCGCAACCCTCCCCGGCTATCAAGGGGACTACATCTTCAGCCGCAACCCGCTGACGCTTCCCTACTATTCATTACTCCCACGCGGGAAAGGTATAAAGGGGACCTATACTCTCGGAAGTGGAAAAGGGGAGACCGGAACCCACACCCTCAAAGCTCTCAAGGGGGACGATGCGGGAAAAGCTTCCTTCCGAATCGCGGCTGACCTCACCAACATCCCGGCTGCTTCCGACTACATCCTTAATCCTAAGAATTACCGCATACAAGGTGCTTCCGACATCCGTATTGTCAGTATAGAGCCGATAACTGAAGCCATGATCGATGCCCGCACCCGTAGATTTCTCGAACCGGCCACACATCTCTTTACCATAGAGATGGATACACGTCATCTTTCTCCGCAACTTGAGATAAGTCTGCTAAACACGCTTCCCGAATGGATAAGCCGATCGGCATGTCCCGACGATAGTAAAATTAATTCGGCTACATTTGCAAACTCCACATTCGGCGTCGACAGACTTCTGAGCGGTATCTACCATGCCTATCACAGCGCATCCTCCACACCGGAGCTGTTCACCATGCGGATTGCCGTCCAATAAACTCCGGAACTACTTCCCCCTCTCGGATATTAAGTGTCCACGGAGAGTCTGGGCACCTTTCTTTATTGGTATCTGATTCTGGAGACGAGTAATTAAGGCGAAGGCTTATTAAATTATGATAATATCGTGACACTCAAGAAATTGTTCGCTCCGTTATAGTCGGACTTCTCTTGACGACTTCCCCATTAGCGATCATCTTGGTATCAGGTTTGTCTGCGCGCTGTTCCCGCGTTGCTTGCTGACTGTTTTCATGCTCTATGTCTCCATTAGTGGCAGTCGGTTGTCTTTAACCGTACGCTTGCAGTTGTCAGGCTGCGTCCGGACTCTACATTCGTTGATTATGTCCCTTCTGAGAGAACCCCTGCAGAGAGAAAAATGAGGAGGGCGCTTCAGATTTCGAAGTCTGTAGCGCCCTCCTATGGTGGTATTACGGCAGAGGGTCACGGGGTGAACCCTCTGCTTACATGGGGTGATTATTTCATGATGATGACTTTGCGGACTTTGTCACCTTCTTTGCGGAGATATACACCGGGTTCGAGGTTGCCGTTTACTCGGAAGCCGCGGATGTCGTAGTATTCTGCGTCAGTGGAGTCGTCAGCTGAGATTGCTGAGACACCGGTAGTGCGCAGACGCAGTGTATTGGACTCCAGACCGTAGGAGCCGTCGCCGAGTACGGGTACTACATTGTATGTGTACTCGGTGTCTGCATTGACGGTGCTGTCTGTGTAAGTGTTATCTGAGCATGTCTCGCCGGAAGCGATGAGGACGCCGTCCCTATAGATGTCGAAGCCGGTGATTTTCACTTCGTCGCCGAGAGGTGTGAAGGAGATGTCGTCGAGCATGATGCCGAAGATGTCTTTGCTGACATAGTGGATAGCGAAGTATTTGGCATTAGCGGGGAGGGCGAAGTCATGTTCTTCCCAGACGGGAGCCGCACCGGCCTCACCTGTAATCTTAACAGTCTCAAGGAGCTTGAAGTCTTCAGGGTTGTCGGAGGTCGTGGAGTACATCACTTCAATAACCTCGGCTCCGTAGTTGTATGTCATGGGGCGTACAGCGAAGCTGATGTCGGTTCCACCGGCCACTTCGGGGGAGATCAGCCAGTCGTCGGCAGCAGGAGCAACACCTGTGGCATCGGGGCTGGGGCAGATAGCCACGAGGAATTTGTCGCCGGAGTAAGCTTTATAGTTGGTTCCCATCAATTGGTTCATTTCGTCGGCGCTCCAAACGAGATAGCTGAAAGGTTGCTTAACTTCAGGAAGTGTCTGATAAGCTTCGTTATCAATCAGATAAGGAACCTTCTTGTCGCCGTCCACACGCTTGAAGGATGCGAGCATATCGGTGACGTCGTCGAGCTGCAGCGGTGTCTCCTCTTCAAAACTTTCCACGATACCGGAGACGGTCATGATAGGAGACCATCCGAGAGTTACGTTATCGAAGGAAATATCCTGAGCGCTGAGGTCTGTGATGACAGGTTTGAGGCCTTTCTCTACGCTGATATTAATGGTCTTGGAGTCGTTGGTCTCCTTGTTGTCAGCCTTGTCGATGGTGTATGTGAGGGTGTAGTTTCCAATCTGGTCGGCTGTGGGGGAGAAGGCGAGCTCGAAGGTCTTCTCTTCGCCGGGCTGAATAGGTTCGGTTCCGGCGGGGATATTTACGTTGGCAATCACGTTTTCATCATCGTCGACGAGAGTCCAGTTCGATGCGGGCATCGGATTGGCTTCGGAGCCGAAGTTGGTGATATGTGCTGTGAAGGTGTTGTCTTCGCCGATACGGGCTATAGTGCTTCCTTCGATGGATGTGACGCCGAAGTCGAAGGGAACGTTGTCGAATACCTGATAGTCGTAGACGATGAATGTCTCGGTACGGCTGATCTTGGCTTCAAAACCGATGAGAACCCAGTCTTTGTCTTGGAATTCGGGACCGAGATCGATAGTGACATACTGGGGACCCTGCTCCGTAAAGTCAGCTGAAGTGAAAGTCTTGACTACTTTCTCGTCCACGCCGTATGCTGATGCAACCACACTGAAGGAGGAAGTGGAGCCGCCGTAAGTATTGATCTTGATAGCGGCGTTCTTGGTGCCTTTTGTGGAGAACATCGGGATGGTATACTTGGCCGTGTAGTCTGAGTAAGCCTGAAGGTAGAGTGCGATGGCGTTGTCAGATGTGGCGAATGCAGTGTAATTGGTCTTCGGATCGCGCTGATACAGATAGTAGGAGTTGCTGTATTTCACTATCGGAGCCAGTGATTCGCCGGCAGAGTAGTTGCAGGTTGCGGGGATCTCGAAAGGTTTACCGATAAGTGCGGAAGTAGACTGGAAGGTGGGGGAATCGCCAACGAAGTTCTGGGTAATCACGCCGAGGTTCACGAGAGCCTGAGGTGTGTCCTCATCCACTTCAAAGTCGTATGAGAAGACGTCGGTACCGATGAATTTGGTAGCTATCCACTGGTAAGTTGAGGCATCGTACTCACAGAGATAATAGTTGATGCCGGTCGGTTCAATATAACCACCGTTGGAACCTTGGGTCGGAGCCTCCCAAGTGAGGTGAGCCACGTAGCCGGTTGCGTCGGTTGTAGCGGTGAGGTTAGTGACAAGGCCGGGGATTTCCACGCCGGTGTAGACAGTGGTGGTTTCAACCGGAGAAGTCAGCTCGCCGTCGAGAATTGTGACGGAGATGGTGTTTTCGCCCTGAAGGGTTCCGACATTGGTCTTTGCCACGGAGCCCGGTGCGCCTTCGATGGTCACAGCCTCGCAGCCCTCGGCCTGTACGGTAGCTTTCAGAGTCTTGTCGGAAGGATATGCTGTACCGTTGATGGAAGTGGAGGGGAACACGAACATCACGTCTGCGTTCAGCTTACCTCCTGCAGCTGCGGTAGCGACAACGTTGACAGCACCCAGAGGGCTTGCGCCGGTAATATTGTCGAGTTTCTTGACGCTGAAGTCATGCATGAACACATTGAAACCGTTTTTCGGAGAAGTGATGTGGACACCTACATAGTAAACTCCTGCCGAGGGAACGTCGAAGATGGCGGTGAAATACTTTTCAAAAACAGTCACGTCGGTCTGGGGACGCTGATTGAGAAGCTGTGTTTCCGGAAGTATAGTCTTGATGATATGGTCCGGATCCGGAGCGGTGGCCAGCTTAACTTCGAAGGTATTCGTGTAGTTGGCCATAATGCGGAAGATATTCAGCGAGAACTCGTAAGCTGCGTCTGCATCGGCAAAATTGACTGCGGGGAGGAACAGCCAGTCGTCTGCCTGCTTGCTGGATTCCTTGTACATGAAACCGTTGACATCGCCATATCCTTGGAATGTGGAGGCGCTGAATTCGATAGCCTTCTTGTCATTGTTGGCATCTACGATAGTGAAGAGCTGAGCTTCGTTCTGTGTGGGCTCAAAAGATACCGGGATATTGAAAGGATCGCCGTAGGGGAGATCGTTGGATCCGGTCTTTTCAGACACCTTACCGGCGTATACAGCTTCAACGTATGCCACGTAGAAGTACATTTCCTCGCCCTGCGGGATATGTGAGGGGCAAGAAGCGGCTTTGATCTCGGAAGCGATTAGGGTGTCGTTGAGGTAAACGTTATAGGTGACTTCTTCGCCGTCCACATATCCTCCGTGGATACCGGTGTCGACAGGAGTCCAAGAGATGGTAGTGTCCGTTAGGGTCACTTCTGCGGGAGCCACAGGGGTATCCTTACCGATATAGAGAGTATTGTTGACGTAAGGACCGAAGTTGTTGCCGGTGCTCACCTTGAGGCAGAAGTAGTGCATACCTTCTTCGGTCACGGAAGCCGGTATAGCGACAGTGGAGCCGGCTGCGGAAGTGCCGCGTTTCACTTCCACGTCGTCGACCATAAGAATCCAGTTGACATTGCCCAGAAGGGGTACATCGCCGTAAGAAGCGGAAGGCATCTGATAAGTGACTGTACCGCTCAGGGAGCCCTTGGGGAAGTCGAAAGACTTGAAGATTGCTTCTCCGGGAGCCGAAGGGGACACGTTCTGCGGGTCGGAACATACGAGAGCGCAGTACTCTATCTGTCCGGCGTATGGTTTGCTGGAGAGGGTCTGAAACTTATCGTCAAGAAGCTGGATCGATGAGCCTGTAGTGGTGATCAGACCGTAGAAATAGGCATTGTCCATCGGACTGTAGCAGATGCCGGTGATATAATTGGAGATAGAGCTGAGTGTGGCAATCTGTTTTTGAGAACCATCGAATGTGCTGATTTCCACTACTTTGCCGCCGTTGTTCGAGCTGCAGATACCGATGAGTCGGTCAGTGACCTGATTGTAAGTCATACCGCAGACGGGGGAACCGTCCATCTCCGCCACCTTTGTGACTGTATTGGGAGAAGCGCCCGGAGCCGTAGCGAAGTAGATGACAGTGCTTGTCATGTTGACCGTTTCCTCGATATAACCGTAGACCATGTCGTTCTTGGGGTCGTAAGCGAGGTAGTTGAACAGGAGGTCATTCGTACCGTAGCGCACAGTCTTAATGAGTGTGCCGTCGGTGGAGTACACGAAGAGGTAAGTGCCGTAAAGGAAGATGCTGTTGGTTTCCTGAGCGATGCAGTAGATATTGCCTTCGCGCATGTACAGACCCTTGATGGTCAGCGTACCTCCGCTGGGAGCCTTCATGTCGAAGAGAGGCTTGACAGTGCCGTCGGGTAGTACTTCCACCAGACCATTGGCAACGTTTTCGACATTGCTGAAGATCACACCGCCGTAGACCGAAGCCCCCGATTCGCTGATACGGGACGGCGCTCCGGAAATTGTGCGCGATAGTACCGAAGGTGTGGAGGAACCTGCGAAGAATCCTACGTTGCCAAGGGTAGATTCTAAGGAAATGTTTCCGGAAGGAGTCGGTTCCGGAACAGTCTGCTGAGACTGTGGCTGACTGCCGACAGAGGGAAGACGTTTCACGCCCGGAGACGCGAAGAGGCTTGCCATCCCTATCAGTACAGACAGGCATAACATGGATAACTTTTTCATAATTAGATGATTAATTGATACATTTGTAGAAGTCTGTCCGACTTCAGGTGAAAGTTAGTTCGATCGTAAATTTAAGTTTGGAGTCAACTATTGCCCGCCGTAAAGTTAATAAAAAAACTGATACCCTGAAACACAACCACGGAGAATCTCGCGATCCTCCGTGGTTGTGTCGTTTTTAATAATTCAACAAATAACTAACTAATTAACCTAATATCAACATTTATCTATTTACCAAAAATCTTTCTAAACTAACTAAAGTGTATTCTTCATAGTCCAATCTTGATTGAGATTCCGGACTATCGTTTGTAAAAGATTTGAAAACCATTGTTTCAAGTCGTTTTACGTAATTATAACACTGAGGCTTCCGGATGGTTCACGGCCGGGTGTTTTCTTTTTATATTTTTTAACTGTAAAAGCTCCCTGTCTTCTCCTGCAGTGGGCTCCGTTAGAAGTTTTTTTTGTAAATTCGCGACGTAGAATAATAGTCATCAAATGAAAATAGCGATTATAGGCTATGGCCGTATGGGTCATGCTGTTGAGAAAATAGCACTTGGGCGCGGACATGAGATTGTGGCTCGAGTCGATGCTGATAATCAGGAGGTTCTCGACTCCGATGAGTTTGCCTCCGCTGATGTGGCGATAGAATTTACGATTGCGTCAGAGGCTCTGAAAGGGATGGAGAAAGCATGGAAGAAAGGTGTGCCTGTGGTCTCCGGCACTACCGGATGGCTCTCCCACGGCGATGTCTACAACTTGCGCCAGCACGTTGAGCAGGAGGGCTACACACTCCTTCATTCATCTAATTTCTCCATAGGCGTCAATCTCCTCTTTGCCGTCAACCGCTATCTGGCGCGTATCATCGCTCCCTTCAGCGAATACAAGGCCTCCATCGACGAGACTCACCACGTCCATAAACTCGACCATCCCTCCGGCACCGCCATAAGCCTTGCCGACGGGATTATTGACAACAATTCTCGCTACCGCACATGGCTGGAACCGTTGCGCGACTTTGTCGCCATGGATTCAGTGCCCGTCCGCTGTGTCCGCGAAGGGGAGAATCCCGGCTTCCATGAAGTGATATGGGAATCCCCCGTCGACACCATCAGGCTCTCCCATCAGGCCCACAGTCGCGAAGGGTTCGCTCTCGGTGCTGTTGTGGCTGCCGAATGGCTCGTCAAGCAGCCCAAGGGACATATCTATTCCCTCGATGACATGTTCAACTTCTGACTCAGTATATTATATAGCATATAATGGATCCGCAGAATCAAAACGCCTCCACTCCGGCCTCACACACCCCGGCTCCCGAATCAGACACCCGGAAGAAGAGCTTTTCGCAGCGTGCGATGGAGAGCATCCGCGCCACGAAGCCTACCCGTTGGGTCAGATTCGGCCTTGTCTCAGCAATCTGGATTTTCTTCTGTATATGGATCGACAATTTGTGGCTCCTCCTTGTCCTGCCCCTTCTGTTCGACATATACATCACCGGATTCATACCCTTCACCTTCTGGAAGAAACACCCCAACAAGACCGTCAGGCGTGTCGGAGGCTGGGTCGATTCGATCCTGTACGCCCTCATACTCGTCTACTTCACCTTCTCATACGTAGGACAGAACTATAAGATCCCCTCCTCCTCACTTGAAAAAACCCTCCTTGTGGGCGACTACCTCTGGGTAAACAAAGTGACCTACGGACCCCGTGTGCCCCAGACTCCATTGCATTTCCCCCTCTCCCAGCATACGCTCCTTGGCCATAAAAGCTATCTCGACTTCTGGCAGCTCGACTATCACCGTATGCCCGGCTTGCGCGATGTCGAACGCTACGATATCGTCGTCTTCAACGCCCCGCATTGCGACACAGTCGCCCTGAAAGCACAGGACACCGACTATTACCACATTGTCTACAGCTTGGAGCACGACCCCGTAAACCCCGTCCCGGACGGACGTAAATACATCGCCGACAACCCCGACATATTCGGCGAAGTGATCTGGCGTCCCGTCGACCGTCGCGAGAACTACGTCAAGCGCGTCGTCGGGCTCCCCGGCGAAAGGCTCCGTATCAAGGACGACATCGTATATATCGATGGAAAGCCGCTCAAGGAACCAACTTACGTACAGCACAACTACATCGTTCCCCTCAAGGAACCTTTCGGAAAAGAAGAATGGGAGAAGATCGGTGTCAGTGTCGACGACCGCACCGAGCCCTTTAACTCCGAAAATTTCCCGTGGCCCTTCTACAATATCCCCCTTACGGCCGACATGCTCGCCAAGCTGAAGACTTTACCGCAGCTTGCCGACACACCCATCCGGCTCAACAAATTGGGCGACACCGATTTCGGTATCTTCCCCCTCGAGGGATCTCTCGGCTGGACCATGCAGAATATGGGTGAGATATGGATTCCCCGTCAAGGATCCACACTTAAACTCAACACCACCATACTCCCTATCTATCGACGCGTCATAGAGACCTACGAAGGCAATAAACTGGAAGTAAGAGGCGAAGACATCTTCATAAACGGCAAGAAAACCGACTCCTACACCTTCAAGCTCGACTACTACTGGATGATGGGCGACAACCGCGACAACTCCGCCGATTCACGATTCTGGGGATTCGTCCCCGAGGATCACATCGTCGGAACCCCTGCCACTGTCCTCATCTCCTTCGACAAAGATGCTTCGTGGCTCAACAAGGTAAGGTGGAACCGCATCCTCAGAACCCCTAACCCCGACAAGTAGCCAGCCCCCATGCCCACCATTGCGGAACCCCCGATCCCTTATCTCCCCTCTCTCGAGTGGTATCGCGACTACATCGCCTTCCGGCTCGACACCCGTAAGCCGATGCCCCCTCTTCCGCGCCATTTCTGCAGAGCCGAAGTGATAGCTCCTTTCGGCCGTCGATGTCTGTCTGTCCCCGTCGAAGGAGGCCGACGCCTTATAACCCCCCGACGATACGGCAGCCTGACTCTCTCCGAACACGGCAACTGGCGCCATACCCACTGGACCACCATAGAAAGCGCATACGGTTCCACACCCTACTTCCACCTGTACGAAAACCTCTTTAGCGAAATATACTCCCGTCGCCACACCACCCTCGCCGCTCTTTGTACAACCCTCCATCAGGCCATTGACGACTCAATCTCTCTCACCCCCCTCGTCAGTTGGCTCAGTGCCAATCCCGGCACACCCGTCAGGCGCCGGCCCTCGATTTCGGCCGACCCCTCGCTAAGCATCCTCGACCTCATGTTTCGCGACGGACCCGCAACTATCTTCACCCTCCTCCCTGAGGAATATGCCGAAAGATAGCCCGGTTAAGCTTTTTTCACCCTCCCTCACGAAATATACCGTCAGCCCCACACGTTAGACACAAAGACAACACAGTTAGACTCTTGATCATGAAGAAAAAGACACTCTCCGCACCCCTGCGCAGCCTACTTGTCTCAGCAGTCATTATGATGGGAGCCTTCTGTGTGTCCGGCCAGAATCTCTACGCCCCCGCCTCCGATGAAGAAGAAGAGACCCCGCAGCTGAAAGTGAAAGCCTTCCGCGGATACTACCACGAAGTCGACGAATACGGCGACACAGTCCGTGTCACCATCTTCAACGACTTCTACGTCTATCCTCCACTGAAATTCAAGAACAAAAAAGAAGAAGACTTCTACTGGCGCACAGTCCGCGACGTACGCAAGACCCTCCCATACGCCAAATTTGCCTTCTCCACACTCTGCGAAACCTACGAATACATCCTTACCCTGCCCGATCAGAAAGCACGCGACAAGCACCTCAAAACACTTGAGAAAGATATCTTCAACCGCTACAAACCTGCCATAAAAAGTATGACAAAAGGGCAAGGCAAAGTACTTCTCAAGCTTATAGGACGCGAGACCAATCAATCCAGCTTCAACATCGTCAAGGCATTTCTGGGCACATTCCGGGCCGGTTTCTGGCAGACATTCGGCCGATTCTTCGGAATGAACCTCAAGGTAGACTTCAACCCTGCCAAAAACGAACAGGACGCCCTCATCGACCGCATCGCCACCCTCATAGAGCAAGGCTGCCTATAACCCCCCTGTTCCCCATATCTCCTCTACTCATCCGCGTAAGGACGTCTCCAAATTTTTTCGATAAATTCCGCCTCCCGT
>CAYPBS010000005.1:36026-70619 GCA_964409015.1 uncultured Sangeribacter sp. | reverse complement strand
ATATCATCCGCCCTCATCCTCAAAGAACCGAACATGACTACTGCAAAAAGCATCAGAATAAGCTTTTTCATCAGATAAATGTAAAATAGTTAAGTTATAGATTAAAAAAATTATGATTCTTCGACTACAATGATTCGCTATGCCTAAAGATGCTCCTGAGAGCAAAGCAAGAAAAAGGCTTACAAAAACTTCAACAATCCTACGCCGGAGGAATAATCCCGAAGTAGAGGACATGCCACCTGCATGGAATACAAATAGGTCTTTTCAGAAGCAAGACATCAGAACAACCTGACATCTCCCTGAAAATCTGAGAGTTCTACAAAAATCCGCAATAAAGATCCGCAAAATAGCAAGTAGATTATTCGCAAACAAAACCGCGATTCGGCAGTTATGATGCGCAAAATTACAGATTTATTATGACAACGACAAAATATTTCAACTTTTTTCTCTCATAAAATAATTTATTCGGGAAATTCATAAAAATCACCAGACCTCTCCAAGAAACAGAGCTGATACTGCCCGGTAAAATAGATTAAAAATAAGAATATAAACTTAGAGACAAAGAGCGATGTTGTAGATATAAAAAGCTTTTACAAATAATATGGAAGGATATATAAGTATAGGCGTCTTTATCGACGGCGGTTATTATGCCAAGATCAATCGCGCACTCAAAAAAGAGGAAGGTGCGATCATTAAAGTTCGTTCTCTTTTCGAATTCGTTACAGAGCGGCTGGCCCGTAAGGAGTCGGTGGATAAGTCCGATTGCCAGATCACGGAAGCCCACTACTTCCGGGGACGATTTCGTGTCAGGGATGCATACGACAAGCATCTCCTCTATAATGAACGCAGGTTTGAGGACACTCTGATTGAAAACGATGTCGTTTTTCATTACAAACATCTCAGGGAAGTGGAACGTCCCGACGGACAGACCGAAGTAGTCGAGAAAGGTGTGGATGTCTGGTTCGCATTGGAGGCCTACGAGCTGGCAACTTTCCGTAAATTCGATTATGTAGTGCTTATCACCGGCGATGCCGACCACGAAATGCTCGTCAGGAAACTGAAGGCCCTCAAGACCAAAGTGGTTCTTCTGACATGGAACATGGGCGAGATGGAGGCGACTTCCCCGCTCCTGAAGGAAGAGGCGGGACATCATTGGGAGATGGAGAATTTCATAGCCCACGATCCGGCATTGCGCCGTAGATTGCTTCAGCGGGTCAACCCTTTGACATCCGAACAGATTCAACGGGAGCAACTTCAGCGTCCGGCGCCTAAGGATTAAGGTACTCCCTCACACGTTTGTCGACAAAATTTGTTAACTTTGCGACACATTTAAAGAAATACACCTATGACAATCAATGAAATACAGGATCAGCTTATAGAGGAATCCGCAGATCTGACTGACTGGATGGACCGATATGCCTACATCATCGAGTTGGGAGAGTCCATGGACCCGATGCCGGAAAAGGATAAGACTCCTGAGAATCTTATCGAAGGATGCCAGAGTCGCGTATGGATTGCCGCAAGGCTTGACGAAGATGGAAAGGTTGAGTACACAGCCGACAGCGATGCCTTGATAGTTAAAGGTATAGTGGCTATGCTTCTTCATGTCCTGAACGGTCATACTCCAAAAGAAATCCTTGACGCAGACCTCTATTTCATTGACAGGATGGGACTTAAGGAACACCTCTCCCCTACTCGCAGCAATGGCCTTGTCGCTATGGTCAAACAGATGAGGATGTATGCTCTGGCCTTCAGTATGAGCGGGAGCAAGGAGTGATGGAAGCTCTGAAGAAGGAATTCCGGGAGACGGTCGGAGAATTGCTTGGGGAGAGGGAAGGAGACTCTCTCTGCGATGCCCTCGACAATGAGGCTGTCACAGGAGTGAGAATGAATCCGCGCAAGCCTTCTTCCGCAGCTCAGGATTTCGAAATATCAGGCGTGCCGGAATGGTGCAGCGACACCGGACTGATACTGAAGAGTAGACCGCAATTCGCACTCATGCCTTTATGGCATGGGGGCGCATTTTATGTTCAGGAGCCTGCTTCGATGGTGATGTCATCTCTTGCAACCTTTGTGGCAGAAGGGCGGACCGGACTTCATTGGCTGGATCTGTGTGCCGCCCCGGGAGGCAAAACCACCGCGGTGCTTGCCGCCCTGCCGGATGACTCCTTCGTTGTCGCAAACGAATTTGACCCCCGTCGCGCAATGGTGCTGAATGAGAATATCTCCAAGTGGGGTGCCCCAAACGTAGCCCTGACACGTGGAGATACTGCTTGGGTAAAAAAACTTGGTGAAAGATTCGACGTTGTGGCCGTAGACGCGCCATGTTCCGGAGAAGGCATGATGCGAAAGGAGCCTGCTGCCCGATCGCAATGGAGCAAAGGTCTGGTGGAACAATGCGCATCCCTGCAGCGTGAAATACTTTCCAACGCATGGGAGGCTCTGAGACCGGGCGGATGGCTGATATACAGCACATGTACTTTTAACAGAAAGGAAAACGAAGATAATGTCCGGTACATGATGGAAAGATTCGGAGCCGAGAATGTTGCCATGCCAACTGAGCTGTATGCTTTCGGCATACAGGGTGCGGTGGACAAGGGGATACATGCCCTGCGTTTTATGCCCCACCATACCGAGGGGGAGGGCTTGTTTGTTGCTCTCATGCGCAAACCGGGTGAAGCACCGGCCCGGTCCGGAAAACATCGAAACAAGCGTGCGGCCGCTGCATATAAGGGAACGATGCGCACTCAGATGATGCAGGCCACAAAGTGGTTGGCCTGTCCGGATTTATTCTCCACGGAGACAGACAGCGAAGGGGACATATATGCAATTCCCCTCCAACATATCGATTTGGTAAAGGAAATCCGTCATGCGTGCCCGTCGGTCATGTCGGCAGGTCTGAAGGTGGCGGCTGTCAAAGGTAAGGATCTTATCCCGACGGCCGAGTTGGCACTCAGCACAGCACTGTCGCAGAAAGCGTTTCCTCTCGTGGAGATGAGCCAAGAGGAAGCTCTTGACTATCTGCGACGAGGCACATCCGGAGCATTGACCGCTATTCAGCGTTCTAATGTTGAGGGACGAGGATACGTTTTGATGACTTATCGTAATATTCCTCTTGGATTCGTGAAGAATTTAGGTAACAGGATCAACAATCTATACCCTGCTGCATGGCGTCTTCGGATGAATTGAGACAACTTTCAACATGCAAATGACGTTATAATGTCAATGTGTGAATAATGTTCTCTCGGGCTTCGTATAATTGAAGATATAGATTTTATCCGGTAAGGTGTAGATGAGAAATAAGACCCCGTTTGCTATGGACAATATCATAAAGAAAATAAGAAGTATGACTGCCAAGGCTGTTGTTTTAGCTGTGATGATTGCAACGGGGTCGGCCGGTTGCCACGCCGATGAATTTGAATATCCGGTTGGTGGAAGCCGCAAGGGAGTAGGAATAAGCACGGATGTGATTTCTATTGGTCTTCCGGTGGCTGCACTTTCGCTGGTTCTGGCCAAACAGGACTGGAATGGATTGCTGAGAGGATCTCTGGAGACAGTTGGAGTAGTAGGTACATCGTATCTTCTGAAAGAGGTGATACACAGCGATCGTCCCGATCATAGTGACGATCATAGTTTCCCCTCGCTCCATGCGGCTACTTCGTTTCTTACAGCTTCTTTCCTGATGAAACGCTATGGATGGCAATTCGGTGTGCCGGCCTACGCGCTGGCAGCCTACGTAAGCTGGGGACGTATCTATTCGAAGAAACATCGTTTCTGGGACGTTGCGGCCGGGGCTGCATTAGGTACCGCGACAGGACTGCTGTTCACAACCCCTTTCATGAAAAAACACAATGTATCAATCCAGCCGACCTTACTTTCGACACCTTCGCCGGATCCACACGGATCTCCATCCTTTCAGTTGTCCCTGACAACCAAAGTTGTATTCTGACCGGGGGAGATTAATAGTCGTAAGACAAGGAGAGTTGGTCGAGATATAACGTAGCGCCTGTTCCTCCGGTGAAAAAGTCTCCATACTTGGATGCCGCTCCAACGACGATAATATAACGTGGCACACGCGAAGTGGATCTATATTTGAATTCCACTTCAAAAGCCTTATATCCACCTGTGTCGTCACCATCGATCATTTCCCCGAAAGCTATTACTTCTGGAGCGTTGCGATCGAAAAGTTTCCGATTCTTCGGATTGGTGCGGACCTCGAACGGCTCCGTGTAGTCGACCAGAGCGACATAGATGTGGCAGGAATCGGGACGTCCCATCAGGCTCTTCCACTCGGCCGAAGCGTAGTTGATGGGGGCGGTCGTGTAAGCGTAGTAACCTTTCAGCTTGGTCGGTCGCTCAGTCCACGGACGACCGAAGGCAAGAATACCGTTGGTTCCGTCGACTTTGACGAAATCACCAGTGTAGATAGACCCGGCTGCCAGCTTACCGATGCCGGCAATACCCACGAATTTGGTCTCGAGTTTGGCAGATTGCCCTGTGCCTGTAGAAGTAAAGTCCGAAGGCACCACATTGCTTTGCCCGAGGGTGGCGGCGCCGGTGTTTCCGGTGTCCCAGAATTTCTGTCCGTTCTGATCCCACGGACACCACACCTTACCGTTAAGCCACCACTGATCGAAAGATCCGTCCGGCAACAGTCGTGCAGCTCCCGTCGTAAGTGTGATCTCATTACCGAAATATTCATCGCTGACGGCACGCACCACATATTCTGTAAGTGGCTCGAGATGGGGAATCCTGCAGCTGAACGACCCTCCTTCGCTGACAATATCCGATACAGGGACATCCTGCCAGAAAGGTGAGTCAGAACGACGGTACTGGAAACCGTTGGAAGCACCTTCCTGTGCTGTCCCGTAGACCCATATAACGTTGACCCACGCATCAGCCTGAGTCGTTGTCACCTTGGCTTCTGTTACATCGACGTACACAGTCCAGTCTTCCGTACGCCCGAAAGCCGTTACGGCAATATGGAACGGTTTTGAAGCGTCAATGATGTCGCCAGCTTTCAAGTCCGGAAGCATCGTCGTGACGTTGGCCGATCCGAGCTTTATTCCGGTGAGCTGCAGACGGCTTCGGTCGGCAGTCTCAGGCACATAAAGCACCACGCGGCGTCCCACCACGTCGATGGCTGTCTCGCCTATCTGTCCGCTTATCGTAAAATATCGCTCGATCGGCTGTGAGGCAGACACGATCCACTCGTAACTCTGATATAGCGAAAGAGTCACCTTCATCGGATTAGAAAGGTCGTATGTGCCCTCCAGTAGGTTTACCGATGAGGTTGCTCCTTGGGTATAGGTAAAATCTGAGAAGCTGACGGCACGGATGTCGACATCCTCGTTGAGCACGAGATCGACAGTGAGAGCCGAGTTATCAATAACGGAGGCCCCTTTCTGTCCCTCAGCAGTGAGGGACAGAATGTCCTGCTGTATGCGGGGGTAAGGGATATCGTTCTTGATGCAACCTCCCGCTATAACCAGCAGGAAGAATGCGAAAACTTTTACGATCGAACGGACTGACATATATCAGAAATGTACGGCAAGGCCGAAATTAATGTTGAAGATATTGAAACGGAAATTGGCTCCGGATGTGAAACGATTACCTCTTATGGGGTCAACCGGATCCTCGTCAGGTGAAGTTGTGATGGTTGTGAGCTGGCGTTCGTTACGAAGATTGAAACCGAAGACACCGAAGCTGACATTGAAACTGACCTGATCCATAACGAATATACAGAGACCGGGGGAGAAATTCAGGCTGGCTTCCATGTAGGTAGTGTGTGTGCTCCGGGGATGTTCGTCATACATACGCCGGAAATCGCTGTTGCCGGAGGAAAAAGCAAGCTCGGCTTCATTAAAGACGCCGAAACGTCCGCGCCGCGAGAGTCCGATATACTGTCGCACCGTGAAGGCAGCCGTGTAGCTTTCGTTGCGATACATGGCGTCGGCAATCGAGAAACTCATATCCTCGTCAAAGTCTACGTTCATGGAGCCCAGATCGGCCTTGGCACGAGTGTAGCCGAAACGTAATCCCACAGAGAGATTGCTCCGTATGAAATAGCTGATGAACGGTTTCACGGAGAAAGCGTTGACACTGAAGTCAACATTCTCCACAAGATCCAGAATCTTGAAGTTTTCAGTACCGAACTCTCCGTAGGAAGCGGTTGCACCGATCATCCACTTCCCCTTGGGTATGAAAACGTAATTGAAGAGTCCGCGGTCATATCGCCCGAGATTGCGATCCTTGATGATCGGCATCACTGTGTCTCCGTCTATTATTACAAGATCTGACGGATCCGGATGAGTCTCGTCGTCCACAATCATGGAATAGCCCTTTATTACGCTTTTCACGCCGGCCACAAGGGAGTCGGGCACAAAGATATACTCCCCTCCCTTACGTGCGGGAAGCGATGAGGGAGCATCGACGTAAACTGTGTCGAGCCGCAATGGTTCGGAGGCGTCGGCGCCTTCGAAGAAAACTGCGAGCAACAGCAGGAGGACCGAGAGACGGCTGTACATATAATATGATAGATGCTTCATAGATAAAATGACATGCCGAATGTGATCGAAAAGAGGTTTATTCTGAAATTAGCACTCTTGGAGTGACGATGGCTCTCATATATCCTGTCGTTGAGCTGCTTGGTATGCGTGTACTGAAATCCCAGCACACCCACATTGACTTCAAGTGCCGAATAATTGTTGAGAAATATGACCATGCCGGGAGCCAAACCGACGTTGAGGCGGAAATTACTCTCGTATGCTCCGGTTATCTCGGTGCTCTTGCCTTGCATCAGCTTCGATTGTCCTCCGCCGAGCTCGAGCTGAATCTCATTGAAAAAGCCGAATCGTTTGCTGCGTCCCAACGAGAAGTAGTTGCGCATGATTCCCATGACGCTGTAGTCATGCGAAAGGCGATAGAGGTTTTCCAGATCGTATGATGTCTCGGAATCAAGTACGACGGAACCATGCTCAAGCTTAGTGAGAGAGCGCTGATATGCAAACTTTCCTCCGGCTCCCATATCGTTCCTGAACGCATAGCAAACCATCGGACTTACCTTGAACGAATAAGTGTCGCCCGAAAGATTTTCAAGAATAAAAAACTGATAATCGTTCTGATTCGACTGAGTGTAACTGACGCTTACTCCGGTGATCCACTGCCCTTTCGGAACAAAGACAACCGATTCCAGATCGCGTTTGAACTCCTCCTGAGCTGCGGCCGGGAAAGAAGCCGCAGCAATCAGGAAAAGTGCCGTGATAAATTCCAAATAACGTCGGTACGACATCTGTGTTGACAGTTATTGTTAGAAGTTTATTCGTAGACAAGCTCAAGATCGTCAATGACCATAACGCTTTCAGATGAGCCCGTGAAATAGTCGCCGTACTTCGAGGCGCTTGCCACAATCACAAGATACTTGGCTCTTACAAGCTCCGTGGCCTGACGATAATCGAGTGTTATCTCAAACTCTCGTAAGGCAGACTCGCTGCCATAGTCGGAGGTAAATTCTGCCGCTCCATACGCAAGGACGTACGACGCATTAGGATTGAACAACTCCTTAGTCTTTGTCTTGACGGTCACCTGCTGCGAAGTCAGAGCGATGTAGACCGTTCCTATGTCGGTCTGCCCTTTGGGCAAATCCGAAGTACTGGAGTAGTTGACACTGCCGGGATGATAATAGAGATAACCGCGTAGTTTCACGGGGCGCGAACCGTTAAATGATCGTCCGAAAGTAAGGATACCGTCGGTACCCTCGGTTCCGTCGAAGGTACCGGCAAAAAGATTGCCTGCCGCAAACTTGCCGATAGAACCTATACCGACAAACTGAGACTGGAGTTTAGCCGCGTGGCTTCCGCTGTGTACGGGGGACTGCGTGGGCACCGTCACATTCTTGTTCATCGTGATGGAACCGTGATTGCCCGTATCCCAGAATGATACCGTACCCCCCGAAGCAGGGATATATGCACCCTTGGAATTGGTACTCCACTCCTCAAATCCTGCATTGACAAGTTGGAAGACTGCTTCAGTGGTGAAAGTAAGGATATTGGGATTGACATAACCGTCAGCTATGGCCTGATATTCGTATGTAGTGGCCGGTTTCAGCCCGGTAAGCTCGGCATGGAAGCTTTTCCCGGATGCACGCCGCAGAGACTTCCGCGACGGCTTCTCGGTCACCGCGGCAGCTTCGGTCCATTCGGAAGTGCCGGACTCGCGATAGCGGAATCGCGGATTCGAAGCATCTTCTTTAAGAATTGTACCTCGTAGAGTAGCCTTATATGAATAGACTTCCAACGGATCGGCCTGCTGGGCGGAAACTGTGGCGTCGCTCACATCAATCCGCAAGGTGCGGGTACGCATTTTCCCTGCGGCGTCTTTGGCCGTCACTTCGATGGAATACTCTCCGTTCGAGAGCCTGTTAAGGGTCTCCGCGGCAAACGATATTACAGCGCTGCTTGAGCTCTCTCCTTCGGTGTATGTGCATGTCACCCCTGCCTGAGCAAGGTTTGAGCGGGCTTCAGATGTCATAGTCATAAAGTCGAATTCATCCGTTGGAAGCCCCATGGCAGAGTAGGCGTCAGTCTTCACATAAAGCTGCGAGAGCGTACCCAGAGACTCGACATATATTGAAGTGCGGCTGAAGGATCCCTGCTCTCCTGTGAGGGGCTGAAGGATATCATAACCGACACCCTCGATCGCAGGTGCTCCGGTAAGCTCCACTGTGTCCTCTATCAGAAGTTCGGTATCGTCAATGGTCACAGTTATGATTCCTCCGCCTACTGCACCCGTTGTACCGGGTGTATAGCGGATGTTCAGTACGTATTCATGCGCACGCTGCACGTCGTTGATTGTACCTGATTTTGTAAAATCCTTCCCGTCTTCCGTCTTACCCGTGATGGTCCAGTTGAGCGAGGTATCTCCGTTGGGCATCATGAAGTAGCCGTGTGCAGTCATTGCATTCGACGCATCGAAATCCAGAGATCCACGCGAATGTGATACGGAAACCTTATAATCTTTCAACGCCTCCGAAATGATCGGCTCCGGATTAATAGATGCCACTACGTTAGCGATTTTGCAGTTTAGCACCACGTTGCGGACATCACCCTTGGCGATGGTAAAAGGCTCGTATGCACGATAGAATTTCTTGTCGAAGGAGGCCGATACGCTGTCTCCGGCCCACGCCTCGGCCACGTATGATCCCGACTTAAGACAGATATCCGAAGGGACCTCATCAAGGCCACGGAATTTATACAACAGACCTTTGCTGCCCGATAGATATACAACACAATTATCGGCTAACGATCCCTGATCTTCCGTTTCAGCGCGAGTGAGCGTACTGTTGACAACAAGCTTCATCTTCAGCACACCCTCCCCCTCTCCGAATGTCTCCTCGGCAGTACAGGAAGTCATTATCAATCCGGCAGCCAAGATACTTCCGGCCAAAAGATACGAAATGCTCTTTTTCATAACTTACTGTGGGATTAGAGGGTGATGAATGTAAGTGTCTTATCGGTCGTGCCGTTGGCATCCGTCACCTTAAGGACAAACTTATGTGTGCCTGCGCCAAGCGCCTGAAGCATCGGGAGGAAGTCGGTGAGTACCATCGGATCTGGGTCCGTCTGCCCTCCTACATTGACGGGGAAGCCAAGGCCGGCGAGGGACTCTGCGAATTGGCCCGGATTGACAAGATCCAGATGCGATGCCAATCCCACTCCCTCGAGCTCCTGAGGTGTGAGAGTGTTGGATTCGATATCCACCGTAAAGCCGGTGAGTCCGCCCTCGGCATGACTGTGAACCTTGACTACGGCTTCCATACCGGGAGTGACCGTATTAGGCGATTCAAAACTTATGCCGCTGCTCGCGGTAATATCGGGTGTCGGATTGCCGGGAGTAGGCGGATTATCGGGATCTTCTTCTCCGGGTCGCATATCATCTTTAAGAATATCATCCTCAACATCCACATTGACCGTCATGTCGACACGCTCCACTGTCGCGTCAACGTAGACTCCGGGAGTCACGATACCGGTCTGGTCGGGAATATTGGGATTCACACCCTTGAGAGTGTAAGTGATCTTATAGTGATTACCGGGTGCTACTGCGGTATAGGTACGGAAATTTTCCTCGTAGTTTTCGTCGACCGTGCCGGAGAAGGTCGCTACCAACGTAGACTCGCTACCCGGAGTCGCTATATATTTGAAGTAACCCGAACGCGTTTCGGATGGGGTAAACTCGAGATGTCCCTTATCGCAAGCCACGACCGACACCTTGCAGTCGCTTCCCATCTTCGCAAGGAGCTCTTTGTCAAAGATCACTGTTACCTTGACATTAGCGAGTTTACATACCACAGGATCAACCGTCGAGATAGTTCCTTCGGTGATTGAAAAATCCTGTGAACCTTCGAAATAGGGAGAATCCCAGCCGGCGTCAGGATTGTCGGCTGAATTTACTTTCACCTTGTAGTTGCCGACAGCAAGAGTCATCACCTCAGGCATAGAACCATACGTACCCTCCCATTTCACTTCCCCGGTGCGGGAATCTGTCACAGTCACGATAAACGCATTGACATCCACCTGTGTGCTTCTCATCACATTCTCTTCATTGCGTATCTCCACGAGCATCTTGCGGAAACTGACTGTGCCGGTCGCTCCGTCTTCCTGATTATTGAAAGGCTCCTCCTTGTCGCAAGAGGTGACCGACACTCCCATAACCACCAACAAAATAAGCGGAATTATATTGAATATCTTTTTCATGTCCCTGTTTGTCAATATTTAAATACAATATTATCTATCGTCAGCTCGCTGCCCGCATAGCGGGAGTCGCTGTAGCCCTGAAACGCACTTGCGCTTCCCTTGATGTTCTGCTTCGCCGGTGACGACGCAGTGCTGCTTCGGAAATACACATAGGCGTGTGTGGCCTTCAGACTCTTGTTTGAGTATGTGAGAGGCACCGTCATGGAGGTGAAACTACCGACGGACTGTCCCGAAGTATAACTGCCTCGAGCAAGTTCCGTGACATTGCTTCCCGAGCGATGTTCGACTACCACAACCACATCCCAGCTTTCTCCGCTCACAGGCGCATAGGTATAATCGAAAGTCACCGAAGAAGGACGCGACGTGAAGGGACGGCCGAGGCTGATAGTCTGGGTATTCGTAGCATGATCGTAGCTGAATTCCCCCATAAAGAGGATTCCGGGAGAAACCTGGTTGCAGTTGCCTCCCAATGCAGTGTAAGTGTTGGCTGAAGTATTGGCCCATCCGGTACTCCTTATAACCGCACCTTTTCCGCTTGAACCTGTGCCGGAGTAGGTACCGGAATAAGCATTATAGAAGCATGAGGAAAATCCCCAGTTACCTGCTGTCATACTGTTGGAGGTTGCCCAATAATCATTAGGACCGCTTCCGGGATAATACTCGTATATCGTTTCCTTACCGATACCGGCCACCTTCTTGTTCCAACCCTGACTCTGCGACCAAGTCTCAAACCCTGCGTTCTGCGGTTGCATGGCGCTCTCGGTCGTAAATGTCACGTAAGGATAAGATTCCTCACATACTCCGGTATCCGAAGCCTTCACATAGTAAGTCTTGCCCGGCTCGAGACCGGAGAGAGAGACTGTGGAAGAAGATGCGTCAATATTTGCCGAGGTAGCGGTCCATGTCCGGCCGTTGTCGCTAACGAAGAATTTTATATCGGAAAGGGCCACCGATGTTTTCTTCTTAACTTTCAGATCGGCATGACTCGCCCATACATCAGCATCATTTACCGACAGAGAAACACCTTTCACGGCAAGAGTTTCCGAATCCTTAACCTCGCCTTTGTATTTCACACGCACTTTGACATCGTCCGAGGCCTGCTGAAGAGTGAACCTGACAACATAAGAAGCAGCGGAGCGTGTAGAGGAGGGAGCCACGCTTGTAACCGGGCAATCCTTCCATGCACCATACGCATCCATAGCCTCAACCGCTATATTCTTTTCCGGACTGTCTCCATTGTAGTCCAAAACGAGCGAGCCTTCCGTAGCTCCTATGAAAATCGATGGAGCCGACGTGATATCGAGTACAACAGGTTCGGTTGTAAACACTGCGGTGACGGGAAGATTCACCTTCGTAAGCTTATCCTTGGCCACAACCGAAAACTTATGGACACCTTGCCCCTTCAAGTTAGCAAGCAGATTGGTTATATCCACGCTTGCCATCTTATCAGGGTTGTGCCATAACCCCTTGACTTCAAGGCCGTACCGGGTCAGGAGAGCTTTCTGAGCCTCGGTAGCTGCCATCAGGTCTATCTCAGCCGGAAAACCATTCGCAATGAGCTGCTGGCTTTCTGTGGTCAGTGTCACGGACTGAAGACCTCCCATAGCAGTGATCACGAACTGAACCGGAGAAGCCGGAACTGTTCCTTCAATCAATTCAATCCTGTCGTCAGGAATAAAGCCGACAGGATTCACGGTAGGTTCGGGCGAAAGCATGAGATCGTCGCTGAGATCTATTATCACATCTTCAGTCACTATTGATTCGTCGAAATTAACGACAAGTTGTGCTGCTCCGGTCTCTCCACCGTTGACATCTAACGTCAGGTGATAATGATGGCGTGCCAGTGCCTCGAATTTCGCAGGCTCCAGAGTTGCACCCACACCGTTCTGCTTGGTGATGTCGAGTGTCACCGTAACTTCTCCCGGGCGGAGGAAGGCTGGCCGGCTCTCTCCCGGAATCAGAGTGATAAAATCCCCTCCGGCGCTATGTAGCTGCGTCTTGTAAGCCTTGAAATAATTGATAAAATCCTGTGTGTACTCCACACTCACCATCGTATTTGCAAGAGTCGCCGTCACGACTGGTTCGGAAACCTCTCCTTCGAGAACCTGAAAATCGGCTTTACCGTAAAAATACGGACACTCAAAACCTTCTGAAGCAGCATCGCCATAGAAGGCTTCCAACGTGTACGTCCCTATCTTGTAATTCTTATCCGTAGGAAAAAGAGTTGCAGACTCCCACGTCTGCGACAAAGTACCATCGGATTTTGTCAGCGATAACTTCATATCGGCCACTTCCGGCACAGGGAAGCCATCTTCGCCGGCACGCACCTTAGGTGCGACATCCTTAACCGTGGGATCGGCTGCAACATTAGGAGAGATTCTCCCCTCTCCGTCTCCAGTTGCCCACGGATTCTCATCGTTACATGCAGTCAGTACCAATCCGACCGCAGCAGCAACGATGCTTAAGCGAATTTTATTCATAATTAGATTAATTAGTTGTTTCAATATCATCTCCGGAGCAGCAAACACGCCGACAAACTGTCAAATCACTGCTCTCTATCCCCAGATTTAACTTACGTTAGTTGTTAAGATGCAAAGGATAGCCTACACATTCTATCCCTGCAAAGGTAGTAATTCAATTCGAGCTATGCAAACCTGCTATTCTTTTCCGTGATGATTTTGTGGATGTGGAAAATTGTACGACGGCACAGACAGGAAGAATCCGGCTTACTTTATTTAGAGATGGAAAAGAAAGAGGTCGAATCATATTCACGAATAAAACTCGACCTCCTGACAACATGATTACTTAATTTTTATCTTACTATAACTTTCTTTGGTATCCCATCAATTCTCACTATGTATATTCCGGCAGCAACGTTATGGATTCCACTTCCTTCCGACACTTTCTTACCGTCGACAGAATACAATACGACATTCTTTCCATATACCTCAATAAACCCGGTTCCGACCTTTAAACTATAATCAGAATCCAATCCGATTCCCTCCAAATGAGTTGTGACCTCACGCATATAAATCGGGGCTTTTTCGGATGCTTCAACAATTCCATTCTCGGAAATATTATTATTATTGTCCGACTCCTCGGAACTATCTATACGCCGAATTACGGGCGATGAGGGCGATGAGGTCGCTGTCTTCAAACGGAAAGGATAGAGTGCTGTGGCATAAATCTGAATATCCTTATAAATCGGATTCTTTAATACATCATTGACCTGTTCTTC
This sequence comes from uncultured Sangeribacter sp., assembly GCA_964409015.1. GTDB lineage: Bacteria > Bacteroidota > Bacteroidia > Bacteroidales > Muribaculaceae > Lepagella. The sequence goes on along the minus strand of CAYPBS010000005.1, from coordinate 56,630 downwards.
ATACCAATGACCGTAATGTTTTTCCAAGGTGATAACGTATTCTTCATTTTTCAAATTTCCATATTCGTCCTTAGACTCCTCTCCTATCAATTCCTTATGCGATACAATCAAGGGCGATATGACATTTTCTCCCGTATTGGAATTAACAACCTCAATATACATATAGTCATTTTCAGATCCACTATGAAGGGGGGTATATTTCCACGTACGGTTATGGTTCCACTCTATCCACCATTTATCGCAATCTGAATCCCGTAAAAGACCTGAGAATTTAGAATAATCGGAAGGCATCACATTGAATCTTAGATGTGCTCGTTCTACCAAATCATTCCCTTCGTAGACAAGAGTATGAATAACGTCAAACTCCTTAACAACCGGAGGCTGTATTTGAATGGAAGGCCGACCAATTCCCGGCTGAAGATAATGATAATGCCTTTGGTGTATATCGGAATCTTCTCCAAATCCTTTATAATACGAATTAGTCGGATCTATTTTAGACGTTACGTGAGACATCTGAGAGGTGTATTCTTCATGCAACCATTCCGGGAGCTTCCCCATACTTAAAAGATCTGTCTCAAAAATATAATTTCCATCGTCTGTCTTCTTCTTTTCCGCCTCTTCTCCAACGTATGTTGTAACATATTTTCCAAGGCTTTCATCATAGCTGACTTCTGAACGGGTAAAACTCATATTAAATGGGAAATCTCCTATTTTAGAATATAGATCTTCTGTGGTGGCAATATCAGCATATTTATATCTATAAAACATGTTCTGGTATCTTGCCGTGAAAGGTATGCCCTGATAAGTAAAATCGAGCAATGCATCGTTTGATTCAGGTGTATCCTCCTCTGAGTCCCCATAATAAAATATCATACCACCTTCAAGAAAACGAGGTCCCCAGACATGACATTCAGCATATTCACTCGCAACGTAATTTCTATTTTCTGTCGAAACCTCCAATACATATTGAACCTCAGGATGCTCCCATTCATCTGCCGTGATCACTTTCGCATACTTAAGTCCTTTTTCTGCTTCCTCATAAATATTTTCTACCGAATTATCTACCACCTCACCGTCACGTTCCAAAGAAAGGTTCGTGATATCCGTTTTCTTTACTCCGGCTACGAATTTTCCTAATAGCAAATACTTATCTGTCTGCAAAAACCGATCATGATCCATGTATTCCATACTGTACAACATCTCCATACCATCTTTTGCATGTCTTAGTTCCGTAACTTTGCCTTCCTCATCAAGTTTAATTATATAGTCGCAATACTGATAAGATCCGGTCTTATACGTACGATAGGTATCCTCCTCATCCACAGATTTCACAAGAGTGAAGTAATTCAATTCTAATTCTGCATAACCACTATCAAACTCGTTTGACTCTCCTTTTATCGTTATTACGTCGTCCGGATTTTCTACATTCTGTAATTCCACTTCAACATGATAGTTGTATTTTCCTTTTAACTCTTGGGGAGTCTTGTCTGCAATAAAACCATCATCTGATAACACTTCATAGAAGATCCGTTCTATAGCTTCTGAAATGAATGGTTTTGCCTTCATATCCGATTCCGTTTCATCGAAATCCATACATAAATATTCCCATTCTTCGGTATCCACTCTCCATTTTCTAACAAAGAGTTTATTTACTACAAAATTTTCAAAGTTTTCCGCATTAACGAAGTTAATTTTATAAATCCCCGCAGAAGCCTCAATCTCAACTGCTATTTCTTTGGAATCCGTTAAATCCGTTTTATTTCTCTCCTTTCCGTTCACATCCACTGAAACGGACATATTGAGAAAAATAAAAGATACACATAAAAATAGATAAGATAATAAACCATATCTATTTCTCCTCCTGCAAAGATTATCTACATCTTTGGACTGGCACAAAAGTAATGCTTTAATATTCATTTAGTTAGTTGCTTTATTTAAATTGTTGTTTTAATTTATTCCTTATCATCTAATCTAATTTGCTCACCTCCCCGGAAACAAAGCTGCAAATTTAGGCATAAAAAAAGCATTTTCACCCCCCCCGATGTTAAATTTTGTTAACAGAAATAAATTTCAGGATTTTGATACTTTTTCTCCCGACCTTCAACAAAACAGACGACAAAATCAACACCCATAAAAAGGTTTCTTTCTCCCCGTTGAAAAAAAGAAAGAGCTCCAGAAGATTTCACTTCCGAAGCCCCACGGTTATGCGTCTTCTTTGACTCTTAATCTGCAAGAATCTGTGCCGCGTGATCCTTTGTCTTGATCTGTTTGGGCAATATCACACGGACTATCTCTCCTTCCGGATTTATAATGAAGGTCGTGCGGAAGGTTCCCATATATTTTCTTCCATACATGGATTTCTCTCCCCAGACTCCGAATTCTTCAAGCAGCTTGTGATCGGGATCCGCTATAAGAGGGAACGGAAGGGAATTCTTCTCAATAAACTTGAGATGAGAGGCGGCGGAGTCACCGCTCACACCTATCACCTGATAGCCTCGGTCAAGTAGTTCCTGATAATGGTCACGCAGATTACATGCCTGAGCAGTACATCCTGACGTCATATCCTTAGGATAAAAATACAAGGCTATTGACTTCCCGGGAAAGTCGCTTCGCTTTACTTCATTTCCATTCTGATCCGTGCCTAAGACATCCGGCACCTTGTCTCCAATCTTATAGCTCATTTCAATTTCTTGGGTTAAATTGCTTAAATTTTCTGTTCATCTGACCATAGCCTTGAGGCTCTTACCGTCAGCCTTTACAATATAGACACCTTTAGCTACTGGAATGTTCCCAGAAGTGCCGACATATATGACGGTCCCGGCAAGATTGCTTACAATGACATTACGGGCGTCAGAAACGTTTATGCAGCCTTCACCGATACTAATTGCAGGAGCAATTCCCTCAAAAGTTTCCACTGAAGAGTCGACATTGCCGAAGGAGGTGTTATAAAGGAAGTTAAGCCGTCGGTCAAGATGATTTTTCAGAAGATCGACATATTCTCCATAACTGCTACGCAGATTGGCGTCTACATTCATGTGGACATTCTTATCCAGTATCTTCCAACGCTTGAAGTTGAGTTGCTGTGATTCGTCAAGTTCGGAGGCGAGCTTGTCGATGTAGTCATTAAGATACTCCGAAGTCAGACCTCTCTCCATCGCTCTTTCAATCAGATGCTTCGCATAAGGAAGATTCTTCGGATCCTTATTCACGACATTTCCTACGATAGTATGAACGCTTTTGACGCTCCATCCATTGAATTCGTTGCTTCCGGCCGGAGTACCGTATGAGTACATGAATCTCTTGGTGTATAGATTATTATGGACCCGGTAATCGTTATCGAATGCGATGTCGAAATCCCATTCCGGACCAAAATAAACACGGCTGTCTCCGGAACGCTTGTAGATGTAGGTACTCCAGTAAGTATCCGGATTGCATGTTATCTCCCCGACGAGGAAATGCTTGAGAAACGTATCGACATCAAGAAGCTCCCGATAGCTGTTATCAGGGAATGACTTGTCGAGAACCGCGTCCTCCATCGACTGGTAAGTATCCCGGGCATAATTATAATGGTCAAATACATTTGCATCCTTAATATCGTCCGGATCCGGTGATTTGAGTGTCACGGGTACCTCTGCCGTACTCTTGAAGTTTTCGGGCATCGCGTAGGGTTCGGTATACCCGGCATAACCGTCGATTTCCATAAGATAATCGCAATCTGCAGGGGCCTTACCGTGAAGATCCTCTACCTCGACTTCTTCTATCGGCACTCTCCCTTCCTTTACCTCTATCTGATCGCACAGCTGATAGCAACCCTTGTACTCCCCATTGACCACTACATCCACAGCCCGTCCGTAAGGCACATATTCCATGTCGAATGTCCTCGCTATCTCCCATGCCACAAGGTTGCGCATCAAGGTCTTATCGCCGTAGTTGTTGATTAGGGTCCATTTCTTGGCTTTGGCTTTTGCGTCGAGAGGTCTCTGTTTTTTGTCAAACTTGATCCTGTAAGGTTTCTTTTCAAACTTCATACTCGCGTTTCCACGCAGACGCAGAGTTCCGGGAGCGGAAAGCAACTCACCTTCGGGAGAAATGATCTTGATAACCGAGACTTTTTCATCTCCCTTCTCCTTCCCCTGCGGTTCGTCGCCATTACGAGTGTTTATAACTACAACCGGAAGATTGGTCAGAGTGGAATATGCATCCTCGACTCCTTCCCCCTCATATCCGTAAAATTCCACTTCTGCTACATTGCATCGTACATCGGACGGCCCCTGATACCTTACATAGCGGAATCCCTTTCCGCATTTCACATCCGCACGACTCACCACGCCGTAAACACCTTCTCCCGGAATAATATACAGCGGCACGGCATCTGAGAAATCCTCCTCGTTAGCACCCTCAAACATACCGAGCACCATCCTTCGGGCGCCGACATTGTAGTCCCGCCGCGGACTCCACCCTACGGATGTTATCACATGAGGGCTTCCGAGATCCAGTCCCACCCATGTATGGTCACGGTCGTAGGAGGCAAAAAAGGTTTCTATATCGCCATCAAAGGCCATCTCGCGGGTATTGACCGTGGTTGACGGAAGCGAAGTATCATAGTCGATACTGCGTTCCGTTCCGATGACTTTTCCGCTGAGACGTACAGTCTCCTGCGCATTGATTCCCAAGCCTGTTAAGGCTGATAGTGTAAGAGCTAAACAAACTTTATGATTCATATTATATAACATTAAAATAATCTTTTTCCAACATTCCCCCTCTTGAGCTACGTAACTATTCCAAGCGTTCCGGCTCGTTCAACTCCGAGCCCGAAAAGAGCATAATCGTATATTGCCGGATCATCCGGATTAAACTTCCGCAGGGTTTGCGTAAGTTGCTCCACGGCCTTTCTATCGGCACTTTTTCGTGTAAGCAGACCGAGTTCGCGGCTTATATTACCGACATGCACGTCAAGCGGAAGGTAGAGTTTCCTCTTCGGAATGGATCTCCATACACCCATATCTACAATACCGTCATCACGTACAAGCCATCGAAGTGCCATGTTGAAGCGTTTCAACGCTGTAGTCGCGATATTGGCAGGGATACACTGGGAGCAGTTCTCATCCTCGTTGACGTCGAGCATAACACGACGCAACGCATCCGCAAACGCCCATGCCGGGGCCTCATCTTTTCCACATCCGTTGGCCGAGCTGAAACTGTCAAGGGACCCGTAATTCCTGTATACCTCACGCAATCCCCTAAGGAAATATGAGAGATGACGCACAAAAAAGGTGCGGTGTATATTCCGGGACTCGTCAAGTCCGCGCCACCCCTCCTCCATTACAAAGCGATAAGGCTGCCACTCCATCATGTCCAGCATCTTCGCACAGTCGCGCAGAATCATAGGTCTGCGTCCCCATGCCAGCAAGGCACAGAGAAAGGACACGATCTCTATGTCTCTGAGCTCTCCAAATTCCCGTGGAAATCTCACCGGGTCACTACTGATAAACTCCGGAACATTAATACGTAGCACCGCTTCATCCAGCATACGCTTGATATCACTCCCTTTTGTCATATCCATTCTTCTGCTCCCGTTTATTATTTCGAAACAACGTAGACCACATCTTGCTCATCATTCTCAGGACGTTCAAATCCTTTATAATATCTCAAGAGTTCCTCCCTACTGACTATCAGATCATCGGGTCCGCTTCCTTTTCTCCCCTTCAGGCGCTCTTCCAGCACATCCATAGGAACATCAAAATACACCACCACCGGCTCTACGCCACACTCTCTGCAGATTCTTCTCAATCTGTCCCTTACAGCACGTTTACATAGAGTGGCGTCGACAACGACACTATTTCCCTGAAGAAGGCCTTCTCTCAACCGCAAGCAAACCTCATCCATCGACTCCATAAACAGAATTTTCTTCTTATCTTCCGCTTCAGTAAGGAAGGATGCTCCACGACGCTCCATAATTATAGAGTCGACCGATAGACGCCGATAGCCCTCCGATACCAACCGGAGGGCATAATGTGTTTTTCCGGACCCACTGATGCCGCTCATCAACATGGCCCGGCTGTGGGGAACAGAGTCCGTCATACCTTTATCCTACCGGCTCGACCCGACGCAATTCATATTGGTTGGAACCAAGTCCCAGCTCTTCGGCATAATCAAGCAGATGGGTTGCATTGCGCGACTCCATGCGTTCGATAAGATGAACCTTCCCGGGATCGTCGGAAGCATATACCATATCAACACAAGCTCGATCCAGAGCCACAGGATCCAGTGAAGCTAAGATACCGATGTCTCGCATCTTCACCTCCTCCGGTTCGGCTACACAATCGCAGTCCACTGAAAGGTTGTTTGCAACACTGATAAACAGAATATTTTCCCCGGCCTTGTCAAACACGGACTCGCATGCCTCAGCCATCGATTCAAGAAAATCATTCTGAGGAGGCACATTGTCCCAGTCGACGGGAACATCCTTGCATCGGCCTGCAGTGTGTATCCAAGCCTTGCCGGCGGCGGAAGCCATGCCTATAGCCACATTTTTCAATGCGCCGCCGAAGCCCCCCATCGGATGTCCCTTGAAGTGTGACAGCACGACCGTAAAGTCGTAGTTAAGCCAGTTGCGTCCGACGTAATTCTCCTTCAGGTGCCGACCCTTCCTAACAGGAAGCGCCACATCTCCGGCTCCGTCCATAATGTCCACTTCCGCAATTGCTGTAAAACCATGTTCGGCTGCTGTCTGAAGATGATCCGGCACATTGCATCGACGCCCTTCGTAAGCAGTGTTACATTCTACGATAGTCCCGTCGACAAGATGCACAAACCGTTTGATCACATCCGTGCTGAGATGATTGGGATTACCTGCCTCGCCTGTTGAGATCTTCACAGCTACACGCCCTTTGGCCTCGCGCCCCAGAAGACGATAGATATTCACGAGATTGTCTGCCGTAATTCTCGGACAAAAATATACTACAGGTTTTTTACTGTCATTCATACTTATATACGCAAAATTCAGATTAAACACTCAGTCTAAAGGAGATGTCTCCACGGCCTTAACTGACCACACTCCTTTCCAGTCACAAAGATAATCATTCTGTCCGGAATATCCGCCACGCCTCCCCCTATTCTTTTATATTGGCACTTCAGAAGCACCCGCCTTGGCGTTTTTTTATGTTGTATAGCATAAAATAAACAGATTTTTGCTAATTTTGCACCTTGTAATAATAGAGTCTCTGATACACTATCATGCAGAATATCCGAAACATCGCCATAATCGCACATGTCGATCACGGCAAAACCACCTTAGTGGATAAGATGCTCCTCGCCGGCCATCTTTTTCGCGAGAACCAGTCGAGCGGTGAATTGATTCTCGACAATAATGATCTGGAGCGCGAACGAGGGATAACAATTCTTTCCAAAAACGTAAGTATCAACTACAAGGGCACCAAAATCAACATCATAGATACCCCGGGACACGCCGACTTCGGAGGTGAAGTGGAACGTGTGCTTAACATGGCCGACGGGTGTCTCCTCCTTGTCGATGCTTTCGAAGGTCCTATGCCCCAGACCCGCTTTGTGCTTCAGAAAGCCATTCAGATGGGGCTGAAACCGGTGGTAGTGATCAACAAAGTTGACAAGAACAACTGTCGCCCCGAGGAAGTGAACGAGATGGTGTTCGACCTCATGTTCAATCTTAACGCGACAGAAGATCAGCTCGACTTTCCCACTATCTACGGCTCCGCAAAGAACGGCTGGATGTCCACCGACTGGAAAAATCCGACCGACAACATCACCCCTCTGCTCGACGCTATCATCGATTATATCCCCGCACCCGAATCCATCGACGGGGATGCACAGATGCTTATTACTTCTCTCGATTTCTCAAGCTATGTCGGACGTATTGCTGTCGGACGTGTCCATAGAGGCACTATCCGCGAAGGGATGGAGATGGTGCTTTGCAAGAAAGATGGTTCCGTCCAGAAGCAGAAAGTCAAGGAGCTGCATACCTTCGAAGGTATGGGGCGCCACAAAGTCGCTGAAGTTTCCAGTGGCGACATCTGCGCGATCGTAGGTCTCGACAATTTCGAGATCGGAGACACGCTGGCCGCTGTCAACAATCCCGAACCACTTCCCCGTATCGCTATCGACGAACCCACCATGTCGATGCTTTTTACAATCAACGACTCTCCCTTCTTCGGCAAGGATGGTAAATTCGTGACCTCCCGCCATATCCACGACCGTCTGATGCGCGAGCTTGACCGCAATCTTGCATTACGCGTCGAGAAGACCGATCGCGAAGATGCGTGGATCGTCTTCGGACGTGGTGTGCTCCATCTTTCCATTCTCATAGAGACTATGCGTCGTGAGGGTTATGAGCTTCAGGTAGGCCAGCCGCAGGTCATCATCAAGGAGATCGACGGCGTGAAATGCGAACCGGTGGAAACTCTTTCCGTAAATGTCCCCGAAGAGTACAGCTCAAAAGTCATCGACATGGTGACACGCCGAAAGGGAGACATCCTGTCGATGGAGACGCAGAACGACCGTATCCACATCGAGTTTCAAATCCCCTCCCGAGGCATCATAGGACTTCGCAACAATATCCTCACGGCAACTGCCGGAGAAGCCATCATGGCTCACCGTTTTCTGGAGTTTCAACCATGGAAAGGAGATATCGAACGCCGTACCAACGGCTCCCTGATCGCCCACGAATCCGGCACCGCTTACGCATACGCCATCGACAAGCTCCAAGACCGTGGACGTTTCTTCATTTTCCCGCAGGAAGAGGTCTACGCCGGACAGGTAGTAGGTGAAAACGCCAAGGACAACGATATCGTTGTCAATGTCACCAAATCAAAAAAGCTCACCAACATGCGTGCTTCCGGTGCCGACGACAAGGCCAAAATCGTCCCTCCCGTGGTTTTCTCGCTCGAAGAAGCACTGGAGTACATCAAGGAAGACGAGTACGTTGAGGTAACTCCTCATCATCTCCGGCTGCGCAAGATTATCCTCGACGAAACAGAGCGCAAACGGGCAAATCGATAACTTTTCGACGGTCCGGGAGCTCACCCCATATCCAACCTCCGCAACGTTGCGTTTGTCGGCGTTACGGAGGTTGAACTTTATCCTTATACACATGTTCTATTTATATACATTATTATAAGTCATTTAGCCCAAAAAGAGTCTTAAATGTGAAATAATGTTAAAAACATGTTGAAAAACATAGTTTTAAAAGCAAAAACATGGTCATATCGAAAATAATGACTATATTTGCAGCAATAAGTTAAGTTTGTTTTATTATAATTACAGCAATGATGAACATTGAATCAATCGGAACATGGGCCGGCGAAGTCTACAAGGCCCTTGAGAGCAGCGACACACGTATGCTTGGTTTCAAACAGCTTAAGAAAGCTACCAAACTGAAAAAAGATGAGCTGATGGCCGCTTTAGGCTGGCTTGGCCGTGAGGGCAAAGTTGTGCTCACAGAGAACGACGAGGACATTATCGTTTCCCTCGTTTGATTTCCCCATTCCATTTCTATTCTCATTACTTACAAAACCGGAAACGGGAAAAATGACATTACGTCGGAGGTATCGGACGCTCATCGCCACGACACCTCCGATCTGTTTTTTATCGTTTTTATCGCCATGGCTCCTGAAGGTGATTTTGCATCTCTCAGCTTTTTTTGCTAATTTTGCTATGATTTAACCTTTTCTGCCTGACTCAAATGGACGAATTCCCCTCCGACCAACTGACCGATAATACGAACCCTTCCCAGTCCGCTCCTGCAACCGATGGAACCGCGGACGCCACAACATCGCCTCTGAAGCACCCCGAGTCCGACACATCCCCATCCGGAGACGAACGCTACAACGTTCCCGGAGCCGACAAACACACCGTTCTATCGGGTCTGTACCGTCAATGGTTTCTCGAATACGCGAGCTACGTGATTCTTGAGCGTGCAGTCCCGCATATCGCCGACGGACTCAAGCCCGTACAACGTCGTATCCTTCACTCCATGTACACTCTCGACGACGGTCGTTTCAACAAAGTCGCCAACGTTGTCGGCAACACGATGCAGTACCATCCCCACGGCGACGCTTCGATTGCCGACGCTCTCGTACAACTCGGACAGAAAGAGCTGCTCATCGACACTCAGGGAAACTGGGGTAACATCATCACCGGTGACAGCGCAGCCGCCTCCCGATACATTGAAGCTCGCCTCTCGGAATTCGCCCTTGAAACAGTCTACAGCCCCAAAGTCACGGAATGGACCCCAAGCTACGACGGGCGCAAGAACGAACCCGTCACCCTCCCCGTAAAATTCCCTCTCCTTCTCGCTCAGGGTGTCGAGGGCATTGCGGTGGGCCTCAGCTCCAAGATTCTTCCTCATAATTTCAACGAGATATGCGACGCAGCCGTAAGCTATCTCAAAGGTGAGGATTTCATGCTTCTTCCCGACTTCCAGACCGGAGGCCTCATCGACGTCAGCCGCTATCGCGACGGTGAAAGAGGGGGCTCGATAAAGGTTAGGGCGAAAATCGAAAAGATCGACAACAAGACCCTTGCCATCACAGAACTCCCCTTCGGTAAAATCACCAAATCTGTCATCGCCTCCATCATAGCTGCACAAGAGAAAGGCAAGATAAAGATTCGTCGCGTGGACGACAACACGGCAGCCAACGCCAACATACTCGTCCATCTCCTCCCCGGCACATCTTCCGACAAAGCCATCGACGCCCTCTATGCCTTCACAGACTGCGAAGTGAGCATTTCCACGATGTGCTGCGTAATCAATGAGAACAAGCCACATTTCCTCTCCGTAAGCGACCTCCTGCGCTTCAGCGTCAATCACACACGAGACATCCTGCGCCGTGAGTTGGAAATAAAGCTTCACGAAACCCGGGAGGAGCAACTGTTCCTCTCGCTGGAAAAGATATTCATCGAAAACCGCATCTATAAAGACCGCCCGCTGGAGACTGCTCCGGACATGGACTCGGCCGTAGACCATATTGACCGGCGACTCGAACCGTGGAAGCCTGATTTCTATCGTCCCGTCACTCGCGACGACATCATGCGCCTTTGGGAAATTAAGATGGGCCGGATTCTGAAATTCAATTCCGACAAAGCTGCCGAAAGGCTCCTTGCTCTCGACAAGAACATCGCCACACTAACCGACGACATCCGTAATATCACCGATTTCACAATCAAGTGGTACGAGCATCTCAAGGAGAAATACGGCTCCCGGTTCCCTCGCCGTACGGTGATTCGGGATTTTGACAGCATCGAGGCTACCAAAGTGGCAGAAGCTAACAAACGCCTCTACTTCGACCGCGAAAGAGGATTCGCCGGCACAGCGCTTAAGGATGCCGAATTCGTTTGCAACTGCTCCGACATCGACGACATTATAGTATTCTATAAAGACGGTCGCTACAAGCTCATGCGCGTCGCAGACAAGTTTTATGTCGACAAGAACGTCATCCACCTCGGAGTTTTCAAGCGAAACGACCGTCGCACTGTCTACAATGTCGTTTACCTCAACGGCAAGGGCGGAGCATATTACAAGAAACGCTTCCACATAAACGGACTCACTCGTGATAAGGAATACAACCTCACACGCCGTCTCCCCGGGTCAAAGGTTCTCTGGTTCTCTGCCAATCCCAATGGCGAGGCCGAAGTGCTGCGTATCACCCTCAAGCCTAAGCCCCGCCTCAAGGTTTTGCAGCTCGACGTAAACTTCGCCGAACTCGAAATCAAAGGTAAAGACGCCTTAGGCAATCTTGTCACCAAGAATGAAATAGCCCGCGTGGCCCTTAAAGAAAAAGGCACAAGCACCTTAGGAGGCAGAAAAGTATGGTTCGACCCCGACGTTCTGCGCCTCAATTACGACGGACGCGGACAGCTCCTCGGTGAGTTTCAGGGCAACGACATGGTCCTCATCGTGACCCGCGACGGACAATTCTATACCACGGGCTACAGCGATTCCAACCATTACGATGACAACATCCTCCTGATCAGCAAATTCAACCCCGGACAGATCTTCACGGCAGCCCTCTACGACGCCTCTCAACACGGCTACCCTTACATCAAGCGCTTCCGCTTCGAGCCTTCCGTAAAGCCCCAGAGGTTTGTCGGTGACGACGACCGTTCATCGTTGATTCTTCTCACCGATACCCCCTTCCCCCGATTCAATGTCGAGTTTGGAGGCCACGATGCCGTTCGAGGAGCCATAGAGATTAACGCCGAAGAGTTTGTCGCGGTAAAAGGGTTCAAGGCAAAGGGCAAACGCATAAGCAACCTTGAGGTGGCCTCCATCACCGAGCTGGAACCGATAAAACTGCCCGATCCTCCCGCTGAAGGCCCTCGGCCTCAGGAAGCTGACGACTCCCCCGCTCCCGAATCCCCGGAAGAGACCGTCAGTCAGGTAGATATACGCGATGAGCTTATCGGCCAGCAACAATTGTTTACATCCTCCGACATTGACACACCTGATGATAATGCGTAGACCCTTTCTTTTTGCCCTTTTACTTCTCATCTGTGCGAGCTCCGGACAGGCTGCCGGATCACCTTCCGACTCAATCCGTGAATCATCCCCGATCCTGCCGCTCACTGCGACATACTCCCTTCATGCCGGCTCCTCAAGAGACTTCAACACATACCTCTCTCCCGTTCGCCAGACCGGTTCCCACTTCGGGCTGGAGGCCACATGGAGCAGAGCGATGACATTCGACCCCGAACACTTCATCATGGACTTCGATGCGCAATTCGGCATGGACTTCACCCGCAACCGCCAGCACACATCCTCCATGACCGGCATCGATTTCTCGCTCTCTTGGGATATGCTCTACCGTCTGTCCCCTCTCCCGCGCCTTCAGATTGCTGCCGGTGCCGGACTCGAATTCGACGCCGGAGCCCTTTACCTCCCCAGAAACTCCAACAACCCCGTCGCTGCCCGCCTTTCCCTCGATATCACCCTCAACATGCGTGCCGACTACCGTATCTCGATCGGTCGCTTTCCGATCATTTTCACCGACAGGCTTTCTCTACCTTCGCTGGGCGTGTTCTTCTCCCCGCAGTACGGCGAAAGCTACTATGAGATATACCTCGGAAACCACTCCGGTCTGGCGCATTGCGGATGGTGGGGCAATCATTTCGCGCTCACAAACACCTTCCTCATTCAGATTCCCGTCTGCTCTATACGTCTATGCGCCGGATACAGAGTCCAGTGCCGTTCCAGCTTCGTCAACGACATCAACACCCGGCTCGTTAACCACAGCTTCGTCCTCGGAATCTCAACCGACTGGATCAACGTCACCCGCAACCGCGACTCCCTACCTCTCAAAACCATTTCAACCCTTTACTGATCATGCGTAAATACCTCTATTCCGCCCTGACAGCTCTTGGACTCCTGTCTCTATACGCTTGCCATCCTTACGAAGAATTCGACGACACTCAGGAAGGAAATCTCGAAGCTCTCTGGACCCTCCTCGACGAACACTATTGCTTTTTCGAAGAGAAAGACATTGACTGGGACGGGGTCTACTCCGAATACAACGGCAGGCTAAGACCCGGCATGAATCAGCGCGAATACTTCAGGCTGTGCGCTCAGATGCTCGACACTCTCCGGGACGGACACGTCAATCTCGCCTCTTCTTTCGATGTATCGTACTATCGTAAATGGTGGACAGACTATCCTCAGGACTTTAACCTCCGTACTCTTCAGGAAAACTATCTCCGGTTCGACTACAGTACCGTTTCCGGCATCATATACAAATGGATGCCCGGAAATATCGCTTACATTTACATTCCATCGTTCTCTACCCCGATCGGAGAATCGAATCTTGACTGGATTCTCCATTATTTCAAGGATTGCAACTCTATGGTGATCGATGTCCGGAACAACGGCGGTGGTCTGCTGAGCAATGTCGAAACGCTTGTCAGCCGGTTCATCGACGATGAAATCTGCGCGGGCTATATCCGCCACAAGACCGGACCGGGCCACAACGATTTTTCCGCACCCCGTGCCGTCACATATAAACCTGCGGAAGGCAGGCCCCGATGGCCTTGGCGCCCCGTCGTGGTCGTCACAAACCGCTCCTGCTTCAGCGCTGCCAACGATTTTGTCTCGGTTATGAAATCCCTTCCTCATGTTGTCGTTGTTGGAGCTCCTACGGGAGGTGGCTCCGGAATGCCCTTCAGCGGCGAGCTCCCCAACGGTTGGAACGTAAGGTTCTCTGCTTGCCCCATGACCGATGCCAAAGGAAATGATATCGAGAACGGCATCATGCCGACACAGGGCTGCGAGGTTCATTCTTCCGACGAAGAACTGGCTCAGGGCTTCGACAGAATATTGGAATTTGCCCTAGAGAAAGCCCTCGACATGCACGTCACCGGCGAGTGGTAGGAAGTACACCCCCTTTTTACATCTCCTCCGCCATCCTCCTATATTATCCTGACGGTCGGATTGATCAGATACAGCCGCTTCCGCGCACGCGTCACAGCCGTGTATAGCCAGCGGTAGAATTCCAGCCCCATATCCTCAGGAGCGATACCGCCGAGATCGACAAACAGATTGTCCCATTGGCCTCCCTGAGCCTTGTGGCATGTCAGGCAGTATGCATATTTCACCTGCAAGGCGTTCAGATAAGGATCCCGGCGCATGGCCGCCAAAGCTTTCGAAAGCTCCATACCCCCCGACGTATAGGTTGCCAGAACCCCATTGTAAAGTGCCGTAAATTCCTCCTCCGGCAGGGCTGCTGCATCGCTCGACAGACAATCAAGCATTATCTTCACTGTAAGATTCTCCCCGCTTACTGGCAGGTAGATATCCACATCAGCGAAATTCATCCCGTAACGTCGTTCAACGCCGTGGATATATTCCAGACGCACGATCTCCCCGTTTGCTATGAAATCTATATCCTTCTTCTTGTCCCCGTAAAAATAATTATTCTTCACCACGACGAGCTTCTCCCCCCGTTGAAGCTGCTCCTCTGCATAGAACACACACGCCCGGATCTGACGGTTGAACAGTCCCGCGCGGAAGTTACTGCGGGTGACGACCATAGTCCCCTCGTCCCCCGTCGAGGCGAAGCTGTCGGCGATCTTCTCACCTAAATACTCGTTCCCCAATACCTCCACATCCTCGAACCTCGACACACGCATCTGCGGAAAGGGCAGCTCATCGAGAAGCATCGCGCGCCGAAGCCATGTGGCGTTATACAGGATGCCGCTCCTTCCCGCCTGACGCACGGGGCTTTCAAGGTAGCAGACATCCGGATCAAGACCCATCCGGCGCAAGAAGTCCATATTCATTGCCAGACCCTCCGGCTGTCCCACCGGCGGAAGCTGAGCCGTGTCTCCGACGAATATCAGATTGTTGCCGTATGCGCTGTAGACATGGCGCACAAGCTGCGAGAGGATATGCGCCCCGCCCCCTTCCGCTATCATGGAGGCTTCGTCCACGATGAAAAGGGTGTCCGTATCGTTATTCGGTGCGAGATACAGCTCCCCGCCCATCGACGGGAGCATCCCCCTGAAGAGCCGTTTGTGGATCGTATAGGCAGGTCGGCCCGAATATGAGGAGAACACCTTGGCAGCCCTCCCCGTCGGGGCAAGCAGCACACATTTCATCCCGCTGCTGTAGAGCGCGTTCACGAAAGCTGCCATAAGCGATGTCTTCCCCGTCCCGGCATATCCGCTCACGATTAAGGTCTGACGTCCTTCGCGGCTCACTGCGAAGTCCGTAAGCCGGCGCAACAGATAATCCTGTTCTTCCAGCGGAGTATGGCCGAAATACTCCAGCGCACGCCCATACAGGACATCAGATCCCGGCATCTGGTTTTTCTACCGCAAAGATTGAAAAATTAACGCTACCGTAGGTGAGATGGCGTTTAAATCCCGGCAATCCTGAAAAGTCATGATTGCGGTTATGCTCCACTACCACAATCGTTCCCTCCTTCAGCATCCTGCTCTTTAGAATCAGCTCCGGTATCTCGGCGAAGCGGGGATGATCGTAGGGCGGATCGGCGAATATGAAGTCGAATGTCTCGCTGCATGTGGAGATAAAGCGGAATGCATCCCCCTTTACGATTTTCAGTCCTTCGGCCGAAAGCTTGTTCTTCACCGACTTGATGAAGTTGGCCTGAACGGAGGCCTGCTCCACTGACACGACCTCGCTGCATCCTCTCGAAAGAAATTCCAGACTCACGGCTCCCGTGCCCGCGAAGAGATCCAAGGCTCTCTTGTCCGTGAAATCCTCCATATTCTCGAGCACGTTAAATATATTCTCGCGTGCGAAGTCTGTCGTCGGACGTGCCGTGATATTACGGGGTACGTCGAAACGGCGACGTCCGTATTTTCCTCGGATTATTCTCATGTTCTGATGTAGATATTACTGTTCCGTACTCTCGTTTTCGGAATGTCGGGCTCCTGCATTGTTATCCCGCTCCATCTGCCGCAGTGTCAGCGCCGCACTCAGCGGCACCCCGGACGCGACGGCACTTTTCACCTCCCGGGGCAAAACCGGCATTGCCACATAATTGACATACCTGCGAAGTGACGCCATGACCTCTCCACGTTTCTCGCCCCCTCCGCTCACCAAGAGCTGCCCCGAATTACTGTCCATGCCCAATGTACGCCATGCGTACACAAGGTAGTAGATCAGCTCCGACACATCCCTGAAGTTCCACGTATTGGCAAGCAACAGGTGTCCGTCCCTGAAAGCCACGACATCCGCGCTTCGCTCCCCGAAATCAACCCACATTCGCTCCCCTCTCTCCTTCTCTGCAACCCGACCGAAATGCTTCACGAGCGGACTCAGCGCATGGCTCACATTCTCCGTCGGCAAACAACGTCCCATGAAATCCCGCAATCCCGCGGGGAGAGAATAAAGTATCCTGTTTCCGTCCGCATCCTCCGCCGACTCTTGGTAGCACTCCTTGGTCGCCGAGAGGTCATACTCATCCATTATGGCCTTGACCCCTTCCGGGTCATCATCCAGAAGCTCTCCCGGCGCCACCACGGTCATATCGGGCCGGAAAAGCAATGCCGTCTCTATCTCTTCGAAGAGCGACGGCTCCTCATAGACGGCATCCTCCAGACGGGCCAGCGCATCCTGTGGCTCACACTGCCAGCGGCGGTCCACAGTCGTAACGCATCCCCCCCCTTCGGCCGTGAAAGACTGAAGAAGACCGTTGCCGACCGTCACTACCATGCGGCCTCCTGTCCGGAGATCAGTATTGTCCATATCCCGGAGGAAAATGCTTATTTACCTGTTGGAGCGACATACGGACTGCAACGGAATCCCACGCAGATACCGTCGTAACTCTCAACCATGCTCACTGCCGATTTCGCCAGCGAAGACTTCGACAGCGCTGCCACACACTTCATCATGGCGACAAGCTTCTGGGCATCGAACATGATCTTAAGCTCCTTCCCCTGTGGGCTCAAGGGATTGTTTACCAGTGCGACATACGTATCGTATTCCCCGAGAGACATCACCCCCAGTGCCTTGAACTTCACGATAAAATTACCGGCATAACGTTTGTCGTCGTTTACTCTCATACTCCCCGAAAGGGTATATTTGCCGACTTGAAGCGTCATCTCCCCGTCCTTGTCGATCGTGATTACGGACTTGTCGAAACCGTACTTCTTGAAATAAGGGTTAAGCTTGGTCTCGATGGTCGAGGTCATCGCCGCGCCTCCCGCCTTCTTCAGCAGGTCCTCGCTCCGGAAGTCGACAGCCGATCCGTTGGACTGCCATGTCCCGGCTATGTCCTCGATGCTGAGATTCTCCTTTGTGAAAACCCCGTCGATTACGTCCTTCACGACATTTCCCGCATCGATGCTTCCCGAGACCTTACCGAGAAGATCCGACAGGAAATCAGGTGTTGCAGACGCCGTAAGTGGTGTCAGCAGGCTTATGGCAACCACTGCCGTTGCCGCTATTTTTTTCAGATAACTGTAGCTCATATCGATTTATTTTTTTACGTACTCACTGTGAGGTTGAGGCTGGGGACCTCTCTCCCCCTTGCGGGAATGATGAAGCTCCTTGTCAATCTCCTGAAATTGCGAATTGTTGCTGATATATTCCGGCACGATCTGCTTCATGGTCAGTACCATGTCGTGGATGTTACCCTCGTATGCAAGCTCGATGAGGCGATCGATGTGTTTGCTGACTTCATCGAAATCATACTTCCGCACCTTGGCGATCATGATCTTCTTGTTCCCGGTCGGGATGGTTCTTTCCTCGTCGTTCAGAAGCTCCTCATAAAGCTTCTCGCCCGGTCTCAGACCAGTCTCGACGATCTTTATGTCCTCTCCCGGTCGAAGTCCCGCAAGGAGGATCATCCTCGTGGCAAGATCGTATATCTTCACCGGCTGACCCATGTCAAACAGGAATATCTCCCCGCCGGCTCCCATGTAGCCGGCTTCGAGCACAAGCGAGCAGGCCTCCTGTATCGTCATGAAGTAGCGGATGATGTCTCTGTGTGTCACCGTGATGGGACCTCCAGCCTCGATCTGCCGGCGGAAGAGTGGTATCACCGACCCGTTGCTCCCCAGCACATTGCCGAAGCGTGTGGTGATGAATTGGGTGCAGTTTTCTTCTCCCCGGCGTTTCCGGGCTGCGTAGAAGAGGGATTGCACGTAGATCTCCGCCAGACGCTTCGACGTGCCCATTATGTTCGTCGGATTCACTGCCTTGTCCGTCGATACCATCACGAATTTCTCCGCACCGTATTGCAATGCGAGATCTGCCAGATTCTTTGTCCCCATCACGTTGGTCAGGACAGCCTCAGACGGATTCCGCTCCATCATGGGCACATGCTTGTATGCCGCGGCATGATAGACGTAGCGCGGGCGGAAACGCTTGAACACCTGCTCCAGACGTCGGCGGTTCTGAACATCGGCCACGAAAAGCTCTATATCAACTCCCTCGTGCTCTGCCTCCATCTCAAGCTGCATGTCGTGCATCGGAGTCTCGGCCTGATCCAGAAGGATGATCTTCGACGCTCCCCCCAAGGCGACCTGACGAACTATCTCGCTGCCGATACTTCCGGCTGCCCCCGTGATGAGGACGGTGCTCCCTGATAACTCTGTGGCTATTACCCTTTTATCCGTTCGTATCACGGGGCGCCCGAGCAGATCCTCGATCTTGACATTCCTCACATGACCCGATATGTTCGCCTCGTTCGTATTCGTGTTGGCATCAAACTCATCGACCTGATTGATCACTCGGAGCGCTATGTGATTCTGTATGAAACTGTCCGCAAATCCCGACCGCATCATCTCCAGATGTGTCTGCATGAAGATTAGCGTATGGCAGTTGTAGCGCTCGAATATGTCCCCCACGTTCTCCTTATCGAAACGCTCTATCGGAAGGCCGTTGACACGGTGCAGCTTCACGTTCTCGTTCACCGACAGAAGTGCCACAGGCTTGTAGTGCCCCCCGACCTCGTTGCGCAATGTGTTGGCAAGAGCGAGGGAGTTGATGGCGGACCCCAGAACGATAACCGGCTCGCGAGGTTCACGCATACCCGTAAGTAGATTGTAGAAATACTTTACCGACAGGCGTACCAGAATCATCAGCGACAGGGAAACTGCCCCGATAACGGCAACCGGCAATATATCCACGATCATACGGTGGGAGCTCGTGAAGAAACTGTACAGCTCGCTCACTAACAGCACGAGAGCCGAGCTCATCAGTACACACCAGAAAGCCCGGAATGTATCCTCTGTCACTGAGAATCGTACGATGCAGCGGTAACTCCCCGTCACTAAATTCATCAGTGCGTACGAGGAGACAAATATCAGATAAGAAGTCTGTACCGACGATGGCTCCGGTGAGAACACTGACTTGGGAAACACAAAAACGAACAACGCCGTTATCATCACGATAAGAAGATCGACACTGTACGTGATCCATCTTGGGGCTGGCGTATTCGTAAGCTGACGCATCAGGCGCGTCTCTGATATATAATAAAGAATCTTTCGTCTCATGACTTTCCTGACGAGGGAAATTATAACATTCGCAATCCAGTGAATCCGGCGGAGTCGCAAAAATCAGGGAGAGGATTGACGTATCCCTCAAAAACTTATAGCGTGCAAAGATAATAAAATCCTCCTACATGAGCAAACCGCTCCCACGGCCTCTCTCACTTTCAAGTCGCTCCTCACCCCGTCCCCTCTCTTTTTCAGAGAAGCCCTTGGTCGGCATAGCTGAAGTAATTGGTATTGTGATTGGTGACTATGAGATGGTCGACCATCCTCAGATCCAGTGTCTCGCAAGCCTCCTTGCACTTATGTGTGATACTGTCGTCCTGACTGCTCGGGATGAGGGTACCCGAAGGATGATTGTGACAGAGGACGATCGAAGATGCATTCTCCAGCAATGCCTGACGCAGAAGAAGACGCACATCGAACACCGTTGCGCTCATTCCTCCCTTGGAAAGCTGCACGACCTTCTCACACTCATGGCGGCGGTTCAGCAGCATCGCCCATATCTCCTCGTGCGACAGATGTCCTATCCGCGGTCGCATGATCCGGAATATGTCCGCCGACGAGTGTATCTGAGGATTAGGCGCCGGCTCCTCGCTGTTATAGCGACGCACCAGCTCC
>CAYPBS010000005.1:0-35926 GCA_964409015.1 uncultured Sangeribacter sp. | reverse complement strand
GTGTATCTGAGGATTAGGCGCCGGCTCCTCGCTGTTATAGCGACGCACCAGCTCCATTACCGCCTCTATCTGCAACGCTTTCAGACGTCCCATGCCCTTGATACTCAGCAGCTCGGCTCTGCTTCTGCGTTCAAGCCGCGTCAGCTTACCCTCATTCTCACGCATCAGATCGCGACACAGCTCCGTGATCGGCTTCCCAACGATACCCGTACGCAGGATCAGGGCCCACAGGTCTGCGACCGATAACACACCGACCCCATATCTCTCGGCACGCTCCCGCGGTGTGTCATCCGAATCCATGTCCTTTATCTTCACGAATTGAATCCGCTTCTCCCCTTTTTCACTATCCATCATTCATTCCAACTTATAGATATGGATTATTTCCCCCGGCGCATCTCAATTTCATCATCCACATTGCGGCCGTGACGCAAGAGAATTTTCCACACGAACGCGCGGATGAATCCTGTCCCGTATCCCCAAAGCTGAATCATGGCCGCCGGCACACTCTTGAAACCGATCCGCAAACTTCGCGTCGATACCGTCGCCGACACCCATAAGGCTGCCAGATGCACCCCGAGAGGAAGAAGCCAGAGCGGACTGGACACTATCGCTAATATGACCATAACCACATTCGACACCACGAACAGCGCCGGAAGCGTATGCACAAGCTTCATGGAATCAGGATAAAGCAACTTCAGCGTTATACGCGACATCCCGAAGACATGTACCTGACGCCAGAACTTCTTCCAGCCTAAACGCCGCTTATGATAGACCCTCACATCGCGGAAAAGCGATATCCCGTACCCATGAAGACGTATCCGGGTACTCATGTCGATATCCTCACTGAACATCTCTCTGAATCCACCCACAATCTCGTAAACCTCCTTCGAAAAGCCCATATTGAATGTTCGTGGCACGAATTTCTCAAGCTGAACACGCCCGCCACGGATACCCCCCGTGGTAAGGAATGATGTCATGGCGAAATTTATCGCCTTCTGAGTCGTCGTGAAAGAGCTGTGGGCCGCATCGGGTCCTCCGAAGCAATCGGTATGATTCTCTGCCAAGGCTCGGCGCAGACTCTCTATGTAATCCGCCGGAAGAACACAATCCGAATCCACAAAAACGAAATAATCCCCCTCGGCACGGTCCATACCGTAATTTCGCGCTATACTCCGCCCCTCGTTCCCCTTATAGAAATATTTGACATTCAGCCCCTCGGAAGCATACCTCCCGCATAGATCCTTGCACGGCTCCGTAGAACCATCCTCCACAACAACCGCCTCGAAACCCTTATCCGTCTGACCCTTCATCGACTCCAGAAGATCAGCCATCTCGTCGATACGGTTGTACACCGGAACTATGATGGAAAACGTTACGGGCCTTTGCGAAATATCTCGGTTTGTGGATGACATATCGAAGCTATATTAAAAAAAGGAGCGGCTCCTCAGACACCGCCCCTCTCTATTTCATTTTAATTCTTAATTCAAACGGCTCCCCTATCAGGCTTTGACACGTCCTACGTAGGATCCGTCGCGGGTATCTACCTCGATGAGCTCTCCCTCATTGATGAACAGTGGCACACGCACTGTCGCTCCGGTCTCTACCGTTGCAGGCTTCAGTGTGTTCGTTGCTGTATCACCCTTCAGGCCCGGCTCCGTATATGTGATCTTTAACACTGTCTTCATGGGCATCTCTGCGTAGAGTACAGTATCCGAGGAAGCGTCGCTTACTACCTCTACGGTGTCTCCCTCCTTCATGAAGGCGGCGCCGGTCACAAGATCCTTGCTGATGGGAATCTGCTCGAATGTCTCGTTGTTCATGAATATATCGTCCCCTCCCTCGCTGTAGAGATACTGATAGGGACGACGCTCGACGCGTACATCCTCAAGCTTCTCGCCGATGTTGAAACGACGCTCGATTACTCGTCCGTCCACCACATCCTTTAGCTTGGTTCGCATGAAAGTGTTGCCCTTGCCGGGTTTTACATGGAGAAACTCGATGCAGAAATAAAGTCGTCCGTCCATGCGGATACATGTCCCGTTCTTAATGTCTTGAGCGTTAATCATAAAAAATATGTATTGTATGCTGTAAAATTTATTATCCCGTTTTGCGCTGCAAAGTTAACAAAAAATCAGCAAATTGGAAATCCACTTCACCGAAAAAACTCCTGATTTTGTTTGCTCATTTGAGAATTGTTTGGTAATTTTGCACGCTGAAAGCCAAGATAAGGCGTGCTTCTTCGCATGTTTTTGGCCTTAACACCCTCATAGCCAACTAATAAAACATTCATACTGCAATGAAAAGAACTTATCAGCCCTCCAACCGTCGCAGAGTCAACAAGCACGGTTTCCGCGAGAGAATGGCCACTAAAGACGGCCGCAAAGTGATCAACCGTCGTCGCGCCAAAGGTCGCAAGTATCTTAGCGTTAGCGATCGTATTGCAAGCAAGTAATCGCTTTTATCGCATTTTGCCCCGATGCTCCTCCGAGTGTAGGCAAAAACTTTACCCTTCCGGCTCATCGACGCCCGAAGGGATTTTTATTTCCTGAGATATCAAACTTTAGCATCCTTTCGGATGTTCTTATTGAAGTTTGTACCGGACATTTTTCTTCTCCTCCACCTTCTCTTTTGTAAAATCACCTTTTTTATCTTATACTCAAAATGGCAAAAAAAGCTATCCTCGTTATCCTCGACGGTTGGGGAATCGGCAAACATAACAAAGCCGATGCGATCTTCTGCACTCCCACCCCTTACCTCGACTCCCTCAACGCATCATACCCTCACTCCGAGCTTCAGGCTTCCGGCGAAGACGTCGGCCTCCCGGACGGACAGATGGGCAACTCCGAAGTCGGACACCTCAATATCGGTGCCGGTCGCATCGTCTATCAGGACCTCGTGAAGATCAACCGTGCCATCGCCGACAAATCAATTCTCGACAACAAAGAGATTATAAACGCCTTCAGCTACGCCCGCGACAACAATAAACCCCTCCACCTCATGGGACTCGTCAGCAACGGCGGCGTACACAGCTCTCTTGACCACCTCTTCGCGCTCTGCGACATCGCTAAGTTATACGGCCTCAAGCAAGTGTATATCCACTGCTTCATGGACGGTAGAGACACCGACCCCAAGTCCGGTGCCGGATTCATCGCCCAACTCAAACAACACTGCGATATCTCCGCCGGACAAATCGCCTCGGTCATCGGCCGCTACTACGCCATGGACCGTGATCACCGTTGGGACAGACTCAAGGAAGCTTACGATATGCTAATTGAGGGAAAAGGCAAGAAAGCCACGGACATGGTCAAGGCTGTCGAAGAAAGCTACGAAGAAGGCACCACCGACGAATTCATCAAGCCGATCGTCAATGCCGATGTCGACGGCACTATCAAGCCCGACGACTGCGTGATCTTCTTCAACTATCGTAACGACCGTGCCAAAGAGCTCACTGAAGTGCTCACTCAGAAAGAAGAGGACGGAATGAAACCCATCCCCGGACTCAGATACTTCTGTATGACCCCTTACGACTCCTCTTTCAAAGGTGTTCACATCCTTTTCGACAAAGAAGATGTCAACAATACCCTCGCCGAATACATCTCCAAGAACGGCAAAAAACAACTTCACATCGCCGAAACCGAGAAATATGCCCACGTGACCTTCTTCCTCAACGGCGGACGCGAAGCCCCCTTTGAAGGTGAAGACAGAATCCTCGTCGCTTCCCCGAAAGTCGCCACATACGACCTCAAACCCGAAATGAGCGCTTTTGAGGTGAAAGACAAACTCGTGGAGGCTATCGACTCTGAAAAATACGACTTTATCGTTGTTAACTTTGCTAACGGCGACATGGTCGGACACACCGGCGTTTACCCTGCGATACAGAAAGCTGTTGAAACAATCGACTCCTGTGTCCATGACGTCATTGAGGCTGCTAAGAAACACGGCTACGACTCCATCATTATTGCAGACCACGGCAACGCCGACAACGCAGTAAACCCCGACGGTACCCCTAACACCGCTCACTCTCTCAACCCCGTCCCCTTCATATTCGTCAGCGACGACCCCGACGCATCTGTCGAAAACGGACGCCTTGCCGACGTGGCGCCATCGATTCTTCATATCATGGGACTCCCCCAGCCTCCAGAAATGACCGGTCACGACCTCATTAAAGACTGACCCTGATTACCATACGCAAAAAAGTCGCCGAGAGATCCACGATCTTTCGGCGACTTTTGCCTAAAAGGTTATGACTCACTTACTTAACCATAACCTTGGATCTCTTCACACTTCCGTCCGAAAGTGTGTCGCAACGTATCACGACTCCGTTCGGCTCTGCTGTCCTGAGTCCGGTCACGGTATAGTACTCTGTCTTGACAACCTCCGACACACCGATGCCCTCGACGCTGTCACCGGAGAAGGAATAAGTCACTAAGTCGCTGCAATACTCCTTGCCGTCTCCGGCCTTATATACCACCTGTACGCCGATCGTTTCATGCGGCTCGAGGAAGATGACAAAGTGCCAGTCGTACATGTACATGATCAGATCGGCATCCTTTCCAAAAGGAATGTCTCCGGCCGGCACACCTTCCTCCTCATAAAGATCCGTCACGAGCTCACCATTATAATACACACGGTAGTAGATATCCTCTGTCTCAAGAGACTGACCGTAAATATCCTCCGGAGCAATATAGAAGTCAGCGACTCCCATTCCGTCGTTCTCATCCCACTCCGGATCGCCGAACACGGGATTCACCGGTATCGGATCGCCCAAAACACGCTCCGTGAGAGTCAGACCCGAGATACCTTCCCCGAACCATGGCAGCGAATTGCCGAGATTCATCATCATAGCCGTCGTGGCCCTGTACGAAGACTTGGAATCGGCCTGCTCAGGCACAAGCTTGGCCTCCTCAACCCATGCATACGGTTTTCCGGTCTGAACACCCTCATTATCCGCTCCGTAGAAGAAGTAGAAATAATCGTTGGCGATTCCGAGATACTGCTTCGAGGGGAGTGTTACCGAACCGTCAGATGCCACACTACCCTTTATCCATGCCGAAGGCACGGCGTTGCAAAGACCCCTTACCCAGAAATCATCACCGTCAAATCCAACCTTCACGAGCTGCTTCTTCTCTTCATTCCACTCGTTGTTATAGACGGCATTGTAATCGGTGACAGTCATGGACTGAGGAGGAGTCTGTACATTCTCCTCCCAGACAGCGTAACTTACTCCGACATCACCGTATGAACGGAAAACACCCGCCTCATTGACAAGTCCTATCATCCCGTCATACTTAGCCAGATCTCCGGTAGATGTTCCCGGCATAACCTGAGTCAAGGTGAGGTCCACCTCGTCCCACTTCATTACGAGCTTGGGATTCGCTGCATCCGGCACCAGATCCACCGTTGAGCCCGAACTCTGAGCAACCATCATCGAAGCGTACAGCGTCTGGCCCGTGTTGTCAACCGCAACTGCCTGAGGAAACGTAAATTCCACCTCTCCTTGTGCATTCAGTGTACCCTTCACCCAAGAATCGATCCCCGGAAACTCCCGGATGATATTGTGCAGGTAAAAGTCATTCTCGTTGATGACGATCTGAGTGCAATATCCGTAATTATCGGTAAAAGAACCGAAACTGCCACCAGAGAGAAGGAAAGTCCTGTCGCTCTTTCCGTAAACTGTCGGATACTTGACTCCTTCAGGCGTAGAATTTATAATACCTGAATCCGCATAAGATGTGGCCGCCAGCGCCAGCATCCCGACTAATAGAAAATGTTTGTTCATGAATAAAATATTAAATTAGTAAATACAACTCTATCATATCATCTCTTGTCCCGTCGCGACTCCGACAAAGGTTCCATGTGAATGTTGATTATGGAATTACTGCCGAACACATCCCTTATTGCCTTTTCAGCTGCCGAAGCCTTCTCATGTGCCTGCGTAAGCGTAAGGTTGCCATCCATCTTGGCATGAAGATCCACGACAATCCCGTTGCCGATGCGCCGTGTCCGCAGATTGTGGATATCTTCGATGCCCGGCACACTCAGCACCAGACGTGTCAGCTCATCCTCCTTGTCCTCCGGAAGGGAAGCCTCAAGCAGCTCACCGATACAAGGCCTCACGATATCGACACCGCTCTTTATGATAAGCACGCTCACGACGATCGCCGCGATCGGATCGAGTATTCTCCATTTCTCACCCAGAAACATCGCTCCGGCAATGCCGACAAGCGTTCCAAAAGAGGAGACCGCGTCGCTGCGATGATGCCAAGCGTTAGCCATCACGGCCTGAGAATCAAGCTTCTTTCCCCAACGCACCGTATAACGGTACAGCCACTCCTTTGACAAAATGGAGACCACGGCAATCACCAGAGCCAACAACGTTGGCCGGGGAAGCGCCACGCCGTTGATGCTTCCGACCACAGACTTTATACCATTTATCATCAGGCCGATACCTGCGCCTATCAGAAGAAGCCCGATAATCATAGTGGCCAGCGTCTCAAACTTTCCATGGCCGTAGTCATGGCCCTTGTCCTTGGGCTTGCCCGCAATCTTGACAAAGATAAGCACCACGATGTCGGAAGCGAAATCACTAAGCGAATGGACCGCATCAGCCACCATCGCCGAGCTCCGTCCGAAAATTCCGGCCACGAACTTCAGTACGATAAGGACGGCATTTACGGCCGAGCCGGTCAACGTGACGGCATATATATCTTTCTCACGTGAATCCACTGTTATCCTTGAAAATTAAAAAAGTGTAAACGAATGTAAAAATTTGGTAACGAAAATAATTTCACCATTTTTCCCATCTGACCCTACGTTCGAGCCGGGGTCACAGAAAGGTTGGGTTGATGGTGGTGGAGAAGTCGGGAGAGCTCGCCGATGAGAAGCACGGGTGAGGTGCCGAGGATAATGACCATCCAGTCGCAGAAGGATAGCGGCACGACGTTGAAGAAGCGTCCTCCAATCTGAACAATCACTATCTGACCAATAAGTATGGCGGCGGCAATCGTAATGAAGCCTTGACATCCCTTGAAGTGGAATGCGGAACGTCCCGTTTCGAAGGCGCGCGCGTTGAACATATTCCAGAATTGCAGGAATACGAAGAGCGTGAAGAAGAGCGTCAGCTCGTAAGGGTTGAGTCCGGAGTTGTCGCCGAATCGTGCGGCAGGAATCTGACCGAGGGAACGTATGTCGACGTGGTCGAGGTAATAGAGGACGGAAATAAGCAGAAGGAAGAAAAATATTCCTACGCCAAGGATTGACCGCCACATCGGAGGACTGATGATGAAGTCCTTGTCGGAGCGAGGTCTGTCGGCCATCACTTTTCTCACCGGAGGGAGCGAGGCGAGAGCCATTGCAGCGAAGGTATCCATGATAAGGTTCACCCAGAGCATCTGAGTGACGGTGAGGGGTGATTCGGTACCCATAAAGGCTCCGCACATCACGACAAGGCATGCAACGACGTTGACTGTGACCTGAAAGAGTATGAACCGCTGAATGTTGCGGTAAAGGGATCTTCCCCACATCACGGCACGTCCTATGGATGCGAACGAGTTGTCGACGATGGTAATGTCGGAAGCTTCTTTCGCAACGGCAGTTCCGTCACCCATCGAGAGGCCGACGTGGGCGGCTTTCAGTGCGGGGGCGTCGTTGGTTCCGTCGCCGGTGACAGCCACGACCTCACGGTTTCGCTGCAGGGATTCAACGAGGCGTTTCTTGTCGAGAGGCCTTGCCCGGGCGACGATCTTGATGTCCTCAACTCTTGAGTCAAGGTCGCTGTCGGTCATCTCTTCAATCTCCTGTCCGGTGATGATATTTGCGTCGGTGTCCTCCTCATCCTTCCAGAGTCCGATACGCCGTCCGATCTCCTTGGCGGTTCCGGGCGTGTCGCCTGTGACGATCTTCACGGCTATTCCGGCACCTGCGACTTCGGCGACGGCATCGGGGACATCTTCCCTGACCGGGTCGCTAATCGCGGCAATGGCGGTAAAGGTGAGTCCGCGCAGAGCCTTCCTGTCGAGTCCTTGCGAAATTGAGATATCCTCGCCGGCATCTACGATCCTGTAGGCGAATCCGAGTGTGCGCATGGCCTGCGCCTGATATCCTGAAAGCAAAGCGTCGATCTCTTCACGAGTAACGCCTGAGGAATCAGAGCAGAGGCCGAGAACGATTTCCGGGGCTCCTTTCACAAAGAGAATGTCGCGTTGCGAGTCGCTGTCGCGGACGAGAGTGGCCATGTATTTTCTTTCCGTTGAAAAGGGCAACTCCTCTTTCATCTTCATGCGCTGCCTCATGCTCCTGTAGTCAGCTCCGCGGGCGAGCATCCAGAGGAGCAACGCACCTTCCGTGGGGTTTCCGACGACATCGGGCTTACCGGTGCCTCCGCTATAATCGAGCTGGGCGGTGCTGTTGGCAGCCATACCGCCATATATCACATCTTCGGAAGGGTTGCCGAAAATGTCGATCCTGCTCACCATCATCCGGTTCTGAGTCAGCGTGCCGGTCTTGTCGGTGCAAATCACGGTTGTCGCGCCCATCGTCTCGCAGGCATGGAGCTTGCGGACGAGATTGCTGGTGCGCAACATTCTCCGCATGGAATATGCAAGGGAGAGAGTGACCGCCATAGGGAGTCCTTCGGGTACAGCGACAACGATCAGCGTCACGGCAATCATCACGGTCTGGAGGAAGTAGGCCGCGAAATCCATCCACACGAAGGGACAAGAGAGGAAGTACATCAACAGGCGTCCGAAAACGACTATCACGCCGACCATAAAAGCAAGCCAAGATATCATCTTTCCGAGGCGGTCGAGCTGCCGGTTGAGCGGTGTCTCGACGTTGTCGTCGATACGGGAAGCCTTATAGACTTTGCCACATTCGGCTTCATCTCCTATACGGTCGACTTCCATAACGCCGTGTCCCTCCATCAC
Organism: uncultured Sangeribacter sp.; assembly: GCA_964409015.1. GTDB lineage: Bacteria > Bacteroidota > Bacteroidia > Bacteroidales > Muribaculaceae > Lepagella. Next base: position 27,002 of record CAYPBS010000005.1, on the reverse strand, counting down.
CTTAGTTCCCCTCAGGACACGGTCAGAGGGATAGGTCGCTTCAGTGTCAAACTCGGTTTCCACGGTGGTCTTGTGAGCGATAGGTTCTCCTGTGAGCGTCGATTCGTCGACGCTCATACGGACAGCTTCAAGGAGGTTGCCGTCGGCCGGTATTTCCTGTCCGGAAGCGAGCAGAACGATGTCGCCGTACACGACCTCACGCCGCGGTATCGTAGTGACGTTTCCATCGCGCACGACATCAACACTCTCCTCGTCGCTCACACGGTTAAGAATCTCAAACTCTTTCTCGGCCTTCACTTCGAAAATGAAACCGAGTCCGGTGGCAAGAAGAATGGCGATAAAGATGCCAACCGGCTCGAAGAATACGGCAAGAGGTTCGCCAAGAGCCCAATATTCATAGCAAGAGATACCGATGGAGAGGACTCCCGCGACCAAGAGCACTATGATAAGCGGATCGCGGAATTTATCAAGGAAACGGCGCCAGAGAGGTGTGCGAGGGGGAGGAGTAAGGATATTGAAGCCGTATTTGCGACGGTTCTCCTCCACCTGCGGGAGTGTGAGACCGGTGAACTTATAAGAGCTTGACATCAGCGTAGCGGATAAGGGAACGATATAAGGGTTGGAGAAACAAGGACGCCAAACAGACACTTTCGTATTGTCCGTCCGGCGTCCTGTCAGAATTCAGTCTCTAACCGTTAGATTAATATATAACTTTCAGAGTTTGCTGCTTGGTTCGAATGATATATACTCCGCGAGATGGGAGCGAGGATTTGCCTTTCACATCGAGAGCAACGATCGTGCCGTCGAGAGCCACAACATCGAAAGCTGTCGCGGAGTCCGTGCAGTACAGGATACCACCGGCAATGTAGAATCCGGGGAGATCGGAAGCTCCGATAGTTTCAACGCCTGACTGGTCGGTGGTAATGAAAGAAACCGTGTTGGATCTGACGCCGTCCTTTTCGCCATCATGTACCTTGACGTATGCTACGTAGGGGGTGACCTTCTCCAGACCGGTCACGTTCATATTGTTGTCATTAACGGGCATGTCGGAGTACAATCCTACGGGGGTGTCGGTATATTCTCCGCGGAAGAGAATCTTTATGTCATCGAGATATACGCGGGTTCCGTCGGGATTCTTAAGCAGGAATACCAGACCATGGACATTCTCGGGGAGATCGTCGAGCGAGGCGATCTGTCCGGTAGTGGAAACCGGAAGATCGGCAATATAAGAGAGTGAGCCACCTTCGGTCTGGGAATAAAGGGAGAGAGCGACGGGCTTATCGGAGGCCTTGCGCGTCCACAAAGATACGGATTCGATCTCCTTGTCGTCGTATATGGCCGTGCGGAGATAGTCGTCGTCATAGGAGAGATAGAGCGACGGAGCGGCTTCGCCGACATTGCCGACCTGAGAATTAAAGACACCGACGCATGTCCAGCCTGCGGGGAGAGAGGAAGAAGTAAAGTTGCAGGATACAGACTCGGAAGAGGGCTTAAGGTCGCGTGTGGCCACAGTGACCAGATAATGGTCAGCGCCATCAACCGGCGTCCACGACAGAGTAGCGTCATTGCCTTTCACATCGCGAACGGAAACGACAGGCGCGGTCTCAGCCACAGTCTCGCCACCGGTGAGGACACTGAGCTCGTAAGGGTCGGAAATGTTGTCGGCACCTTCACGGTAAACCTTCACCCTATAAACACTCTGGGGCTTCAGCCCGGGAATCGTAAGAGTGGTATTTGAAGCCACTTTCTTAAGTACATAACCATCGAGAGGGATATTGGTGAAGAGGTCTTCATCCTCATCGTATCCCATGGACTCGACACTTACCACAAGAATCTCGCCTCCGGCACCCTTATCGAAAGAGGCGCCGTTATCACCCTTGAACTTAAGGGTCACGGAGCATGGCGCCAAGCTTTCAATCTCTGCATAGGGAGCCTCGCAGATGTAATCGGAATTTTCGTTCATACCGTCACCTACGCGGAAAGAGATAAGTCCGTCGGAGCTCTCGGCAATATCGTAAAGCCCGAGTTTTGATTTCTCGCCGTTCTTGTTGGCGAAAGCGGGACGGGAAGTGGCGGAGAATTCGGTATTACCGGTCTCACCGGGGAAAGTGTCTCCTGACATATCATAGTCGCTTGCGCTACCGTCAGCCTCGACGATATCGACACACTGGTCAGAGGGTGTGTTATTAACAGTATTGTTGGCCCATTTGTCGGCTCTATAGTCGATGTGCCAGATCAACATTCCGGAAGCGGGAAGAGTCCAGTCGTTACCAATAGGCTGGCGGTTCTCAAAAAGGAAGTATTCCGTGGGCTTGGAACTGTTGACGGTCATCTTGTAGAAGTTACCCTGATCGGTAAGTCCGCGCATACGTATTGTCTCTTCCTTGGAGATGACATAAGGAGCCTGCCATTCGAGGGCGTAGCGCTCGTAGCCGGAGTAGATCGGCGGGGTACGGCCATTGTTGTTGTAGGAACCGTGGTCCATCAAGGAGTATTCTCCGGGGGTATGGGCTCCGGTATATGAAGTGGCATAGAGGTCAGGGAGACCGAGGACGTGGCTGAACTCATGGCAAAAAGTGCCGATACCGGTCATCTTGTTGGAGCCGTATATCATCTCATTGGAGCAAGCGTAGTGTCCGATAAGGACTCCGTCGTGGCTCACGTTTCCTGCACCGGCATAGCGGATGTCCCACGAGTGAGGCCATACGGTGTTGGATGAAGCGCCTTCGTTTTCGCCATATCCGGCATAGAACACGTATATATTATCGACAACTCCGTCGCCGTCGCGGTCATATTCGGAGAAGTCGATTTCAGCATCGAGAATATTGCAGGCGTCGATGACCATCTCCTCGGGGTGCTGGTCATTGCCGGAGCGGTCATTTCCGCCGTAGTAGGACATGTTCTTGGGTAGTTTCACCGGACCGTAGACGTCGAAGGAGGGGCGGAACATGCCTCGGGAGGACTCGAAGAAGTAGTCGAAAGCGGAACCTGTACACTCGTAGTTGCTATATCCGGGTTCCTGAAGCATCTTCTGCATCTCGGCATGGGGGTCGGGACAGAAGCTCCAGTCCTTGTCGGCGTAGCTGACGAGAATGATAAGTACCTTCTGATTACCCTCAGCGGGGAATTCGCGCAGGAAATGGCCATCGGCATTGTCCCATTTGGGTTCGTAGCTCATGGCTTTCGAGCGTGTTCCAGCTCTTTTGACGGATAGGCGGTCTTCGCGGTACTGAGTGCGCCTTACGGAAGCGGCCTCAGTCTTCTCGCGCAGCTTTTCGAAGGCAGAAGCACTGTTGATTGCGGAAAGGTCGGATTTATAGGCAGCAGTGCGGTCAGCCACATCAAGAGCCGCCAAAGCAGTGGGCTCGCCGTTGCTATCGACGACACGATACCAACCGTCGGCCATGTCCTTCACAATATAGCCGTCAGAGGTCTGATAATAATGGAAATACTCGTCGCCACGGAGAGTAAGGGTCACTTTGGAGCCATCGGGCTGTTCCACCTCAACGGGGAGCGGGCGGGCCGGTACGGCTAACGCAGAGCCAAGACCGAGCACCGACATCAGGCTCAAACAGGCAAATTTTCTTATCATATAATACAGCTTTGTTGTTTTAAAAATAAAAAATTCAAACCGGCCGCCGTCATTTCCGAGGACGTCCGTCTCTCATAGTAATCAGCAGATTTTATGAATTGCAAAGATAGTAAAATTTATAACTACAGTATATAACAGCCACAATAAAAATTGTTAACGTCAAGGGGGCAACCTGTCTCAAGGTCTTTTTTGCGAGTCCACTGCGCTGAGATGGAGATTTTTCACTATCTTTGCAAACGACTATCGAAAACCCACAGGCGATCCTCAGGAGACGAGGCGAGGGAAGATAAGCCGGAGGGAGTCTTCAAAAGATTTCCGGCTCCAAGGATACAGCCTGTAAATCCCTCAACTTCACTGAAGATATGTGTGAATCAAGACTTCCTTACTCTCTGAATCTCGGCGGCCGACTTAAGACCTTGCGCGAGCCCATGGTGATGGGGATAATCAACGTCACTCCCGATTCCTTCTATTCTGCAAGCCGGACGTCGGCGGACTACATATCCGCCAAGGCAGAGGAGATGCTGTCCGAGGGAGCGACGATACTCGACATAGGGGGATACAGCACACGCCCCAATGCGGCGAAAGTTTCCCCGGAAGAGGAGTGGTCCCGACTCGGCAAGGCGCTGGAAGCCATACGCAAGCGTCTGCCGTCGGCAGTGATAAGCGTGGACACTTTCAGGGCCGGGATAGCACGGAAATGTGTGGAGCAATTCAAGGTGGATATCGTCAACGATATTTCCGGCGGCGATCTGGATCCGGAAATGTTCGCCACGGTAGCGGAGCTGCATGTGCCCTACATACTGATGCATACGCGCGGCACACCTGCCACGATGCAGACCCTATGTAATTATACGGATGTAGTAGCCGAGATATTGTCGGATCTTGCCTACAAAGACGGAGAGCTGAGGCGTCTGGGAGTGTGTGACGTGATCGTGGATCCCGGGTTCGGTTTCGCCAAAGACACGGCTCAGAATTTTGCGTTGCTCAACAATCTGGAGATGTTCAAGTCACTCGGCCGTCCGATATTAGCGGGCATCTCGCGCAAATCGATGGTGTCGCGCACACTCGGGTGTTCACCGGCTCAGGCTCTCAACGGTACAACAGTACTCAACACAATCGCCCTGATGAAGGGAGCGGACATATTGCGTGTACACGACGTGAAGGAGGCGGCGGAAGCCATACGGCTCGTCGGCGCCCTTAAGGAGAGCAATGATTAACCCATTAAAGTTATTGATACAGTGATTGATTTCGGAATCAAGGATATACTGGATATATTAGTCGTCTCATTCCTTCTGTTCTATTTCTATAAGCTGATGAAAAAGAGCGGGACACTTCCCATATTCATAGGTGTGCTCGCTTTCATAATCGCATGGATCTTTGCTTCCGAGATTTTCAACATGCGCCTTACCGGAACGATTCTGGATAAGTTCATGGCCATCGGGCTCATAATCCTTGTGATACTTTTTCAGGATCCTATCAAGCGTTTTCTCATCGAGCTTGGGTCGCGAGGGAGATGGGAAGGGTTGGGCCATATTTTCCGGCATGAGAAGAAGAAGGCTGACAATGCCTTGATAATGCCCATCGTGTATGCATGCATGAACATGGCCAAGTCCAAAACCGGCGCTCTGATCGTGCTTCAGCGCAAGATGCCACTCTCGGACTATGAAAAGACCGGTGACATGATCGATGCGGACATCAACATGCGCCTGATAGAGAACATCTTCTTCAAGAATTCGCCGCTGCACGACGGAGCCCTCATCGTGGCCGACGGACGGCTGAAAGCCGCGGGGTGTATTCTTCCGGTCAGCCACGATATGAATATCCCGAAGAGTCTGGGGCTGCGCCACAGGGCGGCCTTGGGACTGTCGCAGGTGACGGATGCTGTCTGCGTGATAGTGAGCGAGGAGACGGGCCACATCTCACTGGCTGTCGACGGTCTGCTTCACGTGAAAGTCTCCACATCGGAGCTTGAACATCAGCTTTCCGCCGCCATAGTATGAGAGATCAACCACCGGGGCACACGACTATCCGAGATGCAGGGGTGTGAGCCACGGTTTAACGTCGCGACGGAAGGGGTTGATAAAAATCCTCAACTCCCCCGGATGTACCTCCAAGGTTACATCGCGTCCCATCAACACCGGTTCGCCGTCAATGTGTGCAGGTCCTTCCTCCTCCCTTCCGATCATCACCTTTCTCGCCCGAAGCATCCTCAATCCCGAAGACTGGCGCAAGGCGCCGCCCATGAGGTTAATACCCAGCTGAGTATAGCGGAACATATTGGATTTCTCGACAATGGTTATGTCCATCATGCCGTCGGAAATACTTGCATGAGGAGCCATGTAGGCATTATTACCCAACTGCGAAGCGTTGCAGACAGAGACCAGCATGGCATCTCCTTCCCAGCCCGTGCCGTCGTCGGCCGTCACTATGTAATGCTTCGGTTCATAGGTACGGAATTCTTCTAAAGCGCTTTTCAGGTATGTGGCCAGACCTCGGGTCTTGCTTAATGCGAAGCGATGTGCAACGGCAGCGTCAAATCCGATTCCGAAGGCGCAGAAGAACGGGGCTCCGGCGGCATCACACCAGTCGCAGTCGCGGACGACACCGGCCGAAATGATGTCGAGGGCACGCAGAGGATCGCACGGAATACCTATATGACGCGCAAGCCCGTTGCCACTGCCGTTGGGAAGGATACCGAGTGCCGTGCGCGATCCGACGAGAGCCGAAGCGACCTCGTTTATCGTTCCGTCCCCACCACATGCAAGAACGGCGTCCAGACCCTCGCGCACAGCCTCGTGAGCGATCTCACGGGCATGACCGCCGTATTCGGTGAGACGCATCTCCACATCGAAACCTCTGGACCTGAGGCGGTCAAGAAGTCTCCGGCCGAGGGAAGGGATATGTCTGGTGCCGGAAATAGGATTGACAATCAGAAGCATAGAAGGAATATCGTATAAAAAAGGTGAATCTTATCCATCAGCAAAATTAATGTATCGGGTCAAAATACACAACCTTTCCCGAGACATCTCCACGTTATTTTGAGAAACGATACTTACAGAACAAGATACGGCGGACTTTTTCACGCACGTCTTCAATAGGGAGCGTTCCGGAAGCAATTCCATTACGGATCTCCGCTATGGCCTCCTCGGTATCAAAAGGAGCTATCAGGATATCGGCTCCGGCCAAAAGCGCCTTCACGTAGCGACTGTCTCCGTCGCCGCGGGCACCCAGCGCACGCATGTTCATGCCATCGGAGAAGATAAGCCCCGGGAAATTCATTTCCTCTCTGAGGAGCTCCTTAATGACAAGGGGGGAGAACGTGGCCGGGCGCAGGATGCTGTCAATTGCAGTCATGGCGACATGGCCGATCATCACTCCACCAAGGTCGAGCTCAATATACCTTCGGAAAGGGAGTAGGTCTCTGGATTCTATTGTCCGGCGGTCTGAAGTGACCACGGGCAGCTCCTTATGGCTGTCGACAGCCGTGGCTCCGAGGCCGGGAAAATGTTTAGCGACGGGCAAGACCCCTCCGTCGGCAAGACCTCTTGCGAAGGAACAGCCTTTGTCGGCCACGACAACGGGATCGGTGCCGTAGCTGCGTGCGTGCATGACCGACACCCTACCTATACTCACATCAAGTACGGGAGCGAACACCACATTAAACCCGAGCCGGTTCGCCTCCCTGCCTATACGGAGACCATAGCCGTAGATCGTGTCATCGTCGGTGGCTCCGAGCCGGTAGTTCTTGGGGAATTCCTCAGTGCCCTTAAGCCTCATTGCAAGCCCCCACTCCGCATCTACACCCATGAAGAGGGGGATGGAGACAATCCCGCCAAGACTGTCGGAAAGGATACGCATTGAGGTCGTGTCACCCTTCAGCCATACTATCCCCCCTACTCTGCCTTCCGAGACGTATCTGACGACACGGCGCAGGGAGGCTTCATCAGCAGACGCGTAGCAGGCCGGCATCACCAGCTGGCCTGCCAGATCAGCCGTGTCGAGTTTCTGAAGAATGGAGTCGACCCACAGATTGGCGTCAGCGGTATAGTCCGATACAACTGCAGCTTCTCTGGAGGACACCAAGCTGTCGTCGCTTTGGGATGGAGCTGCCGCAGACTCTTTCTGACGGCATGAGAAAGCCATCGGCAAGAGTGAGAGTAATGAAGCCGAGATGATCCCTGCCAAACGAAGATGCCGGATTAGTGTAGAGGAAAGTTTCATGAGGGCTTGCGTGTCAGAATACGACAGAGCACCGTTTTCAGTGCTTCGGAGAGGGAGCTTTCATTGACTCCACGATCCTGCTCTCGCGCGAGAGACCCAAAGGGATTCCGACCGCGTTATGCCCCACGACATAACGCATCACCGGGGCGCAGACCTCCTTATTGTCTTCCCAAACTTTCACGCCCGCCTTGAACCTGTCCATATAATCGCCGCCTTTGCCGAGAAAGTCGATGGTCGTCACGTAATAATCACGTTCGGGCACAATCGGCTGACCGTCGACCGTGATTCCCTCCACATTACCGGATTTCGGGTCGACAGCGATCACGACATTGCTACTGACTCCTATCCCCTTCTGAGTTACGACCTGCCGCATAAGCTCCATGAGTTGGTTTCCGGAGAACTTCATAATCCAGAATTTATTAGGGAAGGGGAAGGCTGCATATATCTTTCCTTCAGTAACCACTCCGGCTGAGAAGGGGCTCCTCACACCGCCGGAATTCATGATGGCGAGATCGCTGCGAGAGGGTAAGTCCCGACCGGTCGACGCGAGCGAATCGAGAACGATATTGCCGTACCACTGAGCTATGTCGGAGATCATATTAGTGGCAGCTACGGACTCCGCGTATTTCTTGGAATTCATCATGTCGTATGCAGCCATCCCGACAGGACGCGCATTGACAGAATCGACGTCGTGCTTATAGGGAGCAATAAACTCCATGATCCGGGGGTCGAAACGCGCGGGATCAACAACTTTCACATCAATAAGGCTGTATGTCGCGCTTCGCGGCTCCGCAAGGTCCACATCAATCTTACCAATCTTTGCGCCATACCGTCCGGTCTGGACCACGAGCACCTCCTCGCCATCAAGATTGGTGAATTTCGAGGGCAGAGAGTCCGAATAGGCCGGGTCAATGAGGGTATGGGAATGGCCTCCGATTATGATGTCAATGTTGCGGGAACCGGCTGCTACCATAGGATCAGTCGTCAGGTTCGGATTGTCGTTATTCTCATATCCGATATGGCTGACGGCCACTATGAGGTCGCAATTTTCCACGTCCCGGAGATAGTCGGCCGTTGAGTTAGCCGCCTCAATAATATCCGTAAACTTCAAACCTTCATAGTTATCGGGGGAGATAATACCGTCAGGGTTGAGATTCAAGCCCAAAAATCCGACTTTCCTATCGCCTATTTCCTTTATGTAGTAGGGACGGAACACCCCGTTAAGCTTGGTATCGCTGAAATCGTAATTTGAGGAAAGTTTCACAGACTTCGTGAGAGGATAGAAGCGCGCAAGGGAATCAATGCCGTTATCGAATTCGTGATTGCCCAGAATCTGGATATCGTAGCCCATCAGATCCATCAGCGGATACTCGACTTCGCCACCAAAGAGTTTAAAATACAGGGGCCCCTGCACGATGTCTCCCGCATCCACCAAGATGAGATTGTCTTCGGCGCTTCGGATACTGTCAATCAATGCCTTACGCTGAAGGACACCACCGACGCCATTGTCGGCATCTATGTTGGAATGAGTATCGTTGGTGTGCAGAATCACGAGACGCTGCGCCATAGCGGCCACGGCCAGCAGCGCTAATATAGAAGTCAAGATCTTTCTCATAGTTCAATGCAATAATAGAAGTCGATTAAACACCTTCATAATGTCATTGCAAAAATAGCAAAAAAGGACAACGGCAACAAACCGACCATCACATTTTATGAAATTTATGGCACCATAGGCAAAAATATGCTGTAAAACATGTTTCATCATCATTTTAATCAAAAAAAAATTATATCTTTGCAGAAAGCTTATCCCGATTGGTATACCATATTGAGTCCGAATAAACTTATTCTAACTATACGGATAGAAATCAGTCGTACACTAAATATTTAATATATAGTCTTTTATCAAAAAAACTGATACTGTATCAATAACCCTTTAATAAACAACAGCATGAGGAGATTTTATATATGCTTCGCAGCCATATCCTCTCTTTTCTGTGTCAACAATATGATTGCACAAAACGTGGAGGAGAAGAAGGTCTATGATTTTGAGGCCGACCAAATTTATTACAACATACTGAGCAAGGATGGAAAGAGTGTCGAGGTAACAACCGGCAACAAGGATCTCTATATTCCGATAGGGAAACCGTCGCTTACGCCTCTTCCGGAACAAGGCACCTCGCCAATGGAATGGCAAGGATGCAGCTACGAGGGGGAAGTGAGAATACCGGACAAGGTGGAGCATGAGGGGGTCGAGTATAGTGTGACAACCATAGGGGAAGGGGCGTTCGTGCACTGCTCCCGGCTGAAATCCATCATATTGCCGGAAAGCATAGAGACAATAGGGTCTCTTTCATTCTGCAAAGCCAACGGCTTGGAAACCGTATCGCTGCCATCAAGCCTAAAAACAATTGAAGAAGGGGCTTTTTACCAATGCTATGGACTCGTGGAAGTAAAATGGGCTGAGAATGTCACGGCGATACCGTCTCTCTGTTTTTATGAGCTAGGGGTTGATCCGATCGATTGTGTAGTAAATCCTCAAAAGTTTAATCTCACAAATTACTCTGCGGTGGAAGAGATCGGGGACCAAGCTTTCTACCATTCCACAATCGAAAGGTTCAATTTTGAGGAGACAGCCGTAAGGAGAACCGACAACATAGGTGATTACATTTTCTCGGAATCGATGATAGAAGAGATAACATTGCCCCCCGACTGGGAAAATGATGAATACGCCCCTCTGCTCACCAAACTGCTCGGTAGTCTCCCGGCTGAGTTGTCCACATTGATATTGAATCGTCCCACTCCGCCGGATGTCGACGCATCGGAGGTGGCTATTCCTGACGAGGCTTTCACACAGATCACCCTGAGTGTGCCTGCGGGAAGCGAGGACACATACCGTCAGTCGGCGTTTTGGAGCAGATTCAGCAAGATACAGACTTCAGGGATAGATGTCGCAGTGGAGGAACCGGCATCGGACACGCCGGCGGAGTATTATCGCGTCGATGGGGTCAAAGTGGCCGGAGAGCCCTTGCACGGCATCTACATACGCCGTCAGGGAGGTAAGGCAGAGAAGGTTATTCTCTGACATCGAGCGGATGAAGCAGGCGTCGCGAAACGGTGTCGCGCCAAATAATTTCAGAGGGATTTGCGCGATAAAGTATTTTTTCGTAACTTTGCGGCAAATTACGCAATCGCTGGCAAGACACAGGTGCTTGTTATGTTGCCGATTTTAAACAAACTAAAAACAGCAAATCAATGGATTTAATGCAAGTAGCCGAGCAGGCCTTTGCCACCCACAAAGAGCATCCTGAATTCAATCCCGGCGACACAATCACGGTGAGCTACCGTATCAAAGAGGGTAACAAAGAGCGTATCCAGCAGTATCGCGGTGTCGTGATCCGCATCAATGGCGAAGGCGACAAGAAGCGTTTTACTGTGCGCAAGATTTCCGATGGTATCGGGGTTGAGCGTATCTTCCCCCTTGAGTCTCCTTTCATCGACTCCATCACAGTCAACAAGTACGGTAAAGTACGCCGTGCGAAACTTTACTACCTGCGCAAACTCACAGGTAAGAAGGCTCGCATCAAGGAGCGTCACGTGAAAAAAACCGAGGCTTAATCTCAAGTCCGGTCGCTCTCACCCCTGCTCCTCATCCCCCTGAATAAGACATCACTTTTACGCCACCGGAACATTGCTCTCAAGGCAAGACTCCGGTGGCGACTCTTATCAAGACTACATATCACTTATCATTATTGCAATTATGAAAAAAACGCTCCTTCTCACGCTGTTTCTCTCAGTGTTCCTCGTTCTGCCTCTTGCATCATGCAACGAAGAAAGCGACCACTCGGCGGATAAACGTCTTGCTTCCGAGCTTCCCGGAACATGGGTCTTGTCTGACACACAATCTGACGAAGACGGCAACAAGATCCTTTCCCGCAACGTGATGTTTGTCTTCACGTCAAAAAGAACTTTCGACGTGAGCACCGTGCGCACTACCCCGTCAAAGACGACATCGTATTCCGTCAGGGGGACATGGAGTATCAAGAACGAGGTCTTACAGCTTCGGTATGAGCTCAATTCCCTGATCACCATGGGTCTTACCACTCAGGAAATCACAGCTCTCAAGACTTCGCTGAACAGTAACAATGAGATGCTTGATGACCTGAAAGACAATGCGCAATCCTACGGTATGCCTATCGAGATTTCGCGTAAGGATGCCTTTAACGGTATGATGAAACTCACTAAGAACAGTGATTTCGCGGGTCTATATACCCTCTCGGATTATGGGGATAGCCCGGAGTAGAGTGGGTATCAACACCTAATATTTCGCTATATTATATTTCGCTTCAGAAAATTTACAAACTCGTCAAACTCCAATTCATTATGAGAAAGATATTATTATCAATCGGTCTTTGCGCCCTGCTTTCCTCACCGATATATCTCGCGGAAAACGCCATGGCAAAACAGGCAGATAAAAAGGCTGTAGCGCATACAGCAAAGGCAGACAAGGACGGCAACATCAACTGCGTCAACTGCAAGGGGTGTCGCAACTGCAAAAATTGTGCAAACTGCACTAACTGCTCCAATTGCAATAATTGTAACAACTGCTCAGGCTGCGACAGCTGCTGTAATGACACAAATTGCTCAGGCTGCCAAAATTGCAACAATTGTGCGAATTGCAACGGATGTGCCGAGTGTAAGAACTGCAGCAACTGTTCGGATGCCCAGAACTGTAACAACTGCGCCAAGTGTTCGAATTGCACGAAATGCAGCAACTGTACCAATTGCAGCGATTGTACGAATTGCAACAACTGTCAATCGTGTCAAGCCACCGAGAACAGCTCCAACTGCAGCAAGATCAAAGGCGGGACAAACTGCAAAAATGAAAATGGTCCGTGTAAGTCCGGCAAGGGACACGACACTACCAGACTATAATAAAGCGTATATCTCGTAAAACCATACCCTCCGCAGACACATCTTTTCTACAGGTGAGAAGTGTGATGTCTGCGGAGGGTATTTAAGTTTAAAAGGAGAAGTGCCGTGCACTCACGCACACGGCACTGCAAAAAAGATATAAAGGTCATTCTTCTTATTAAGAGAACCGGCTAAAGGCTCTCAACGGTTACGCTACGTTTCACAACGGCTCCGCAACCCACCTTGACATTATTATCTTACGGTAATTTTTACTGTTTTACGACCCTGACTAACTATATAGATACCGGGGCTGAGATTGTTGATAGAGCTTCCGACATATATACCGCTGATGGTGTATATGCGTGCCGGGCCTTCAGCTTCATCCCCGTCGGTATTGTCTTCGTCAAAGATTATCTCCTCGATCCCGGTCATGACCTCATTGTCTACCTTTATCTCCCTTGTCGGAGCGTCGGCATACAGGGATTGAGCAGTGACAGTCACCGGCTTGTGAGCCTCGGGGGCCTCGTTGAGGGTAATTGTGCCGTTATGGTCCACATACACCTTTGAGGGATCGGATGAAGTCCAGAACACATTAGGAATATCCACCGCTTCCTGATCATCCTGAGGCACGAGAGTTGCGGTTCGATAGTGGACATCGCCGGTCTTGCCGTAAATATGATCCTCGGTAGTAGTGATTGCCCTATAACGAGAGGGAGCCTCCGACACCTCCGACTGATTTTCCGCGTCACCGCTTCCTATCGTCAGAAGCATTTCCTTATGAGGCACAATGATACAATGTTCATTCTTAAACACGCTCCACACCGGACTCGCTTTAAAGCTATCTTTTGCAGTCTCACCCTGAACATAAAGAGTTGCATCGGCAGGGAGAGTAGCCGGGAAGGGGTTCGCACTTTCTTTACCTTCTGATGTTTTAGACTGAAGAGTCGGAGCCTTCTGAGATGTAATATAGACATTCTTCAAATTAGTACATCCGCCAAAGGCAGAAGATCCGAGACTCTTCACATTAGGACCGATATAAACGCTCTCCAAACTACTACATCCGTTAAAGGCTTGCTCATCGATCTTTTCTACCAATGGAGGTATCACAATCGATTTCAGAGCCTTACATCCTTGGAACGTAAAGTAGCCGATACTCTTAAGATAATGGCTTAAAGTCACTTCTTCCAACGCAGTACAGCCTCTAAAGGTGTAACCTCCCATATTTGTAACTGAATTCGGGATTACAACTTTCTTAAGAGGATTCTTTTCAAAGGTCGCGCCATAGATAGTGGTTACTGAGGTGGGAATATTCAGTTCCGTAAGTCCCGCACCGTAGAAAGAGCGATAGCCTATCGAGGTGACGCTCTCCGGAATTGACACACCGCTAAGAGTTTTATTGTCGATAAAGGCCAATTGACCGATACCTGTCACACTGTATTCCTTTTCGCCAATAATGACATTCTCCGGTATAGCGGCAAATTCCATCGGATCGGAGGATGCAACTTCGCAAAGAGCATTCTCTTCATCCGTAATTCTATAATAGAGCGTGGAGTTTTCGTAGGTGTAGGGGTAGCAACCGGTTATCGTGATAACAAGTTTTGGCCCCCCTGCATATATTGATTCTCCGGTGATTGTTTCCGTATCCTCAAGAGTAGCACTATTGGATATCCTTCCGTCGTAGTCCACGTAAACTTTTGACGGGTTGGAAGAAGTCCAGAAAATCTTATCTACATCTACAGGGTTATCCGTGTCTGCGGGCGCAAGAGTGGTGTTGTACTTCACGGAGCCCCCTTCCCTTAGTAGGAAAGAATGAGTCGCGGTATTGCCAAAATCAGCAATCAGAGGGGAAGAGCTGTAGAGGTTACTTCCGTTCCATGTGCTGATTTTTCCGGGGATCGGCATGCTCTTTCTTGCGGTCGTTATCTTGGCCCAATTTCCTTTTGAATATCCATCAGGAAGATTACCGTTTGCATCTTCCTGAAGGTGCAGGGTGAGAAGCTCATTGAGAGATGCAGGGATAGCGGTTGCATTTAATGTCGGAGCTGTCGGAGAGGTGATGTAGAGATCTCTCAAATTGGCACAATTCAAGAACGCATTATCTGCAATAGAAGAGACTCCATATCCCATATAGACGGACTTGAGATTCTTACAACCCTTAAAAGCATTTGTACCGATACTCTTGATGCTCGGTGGAAGGACAATTGACTCTAAAAGCTCGCAGTTTTGGAAGTTATATTGTCCGACAGCAGGGATATGATGGCTATACTGTACCTCCTTCAACTGTTTACAATTGCTGAATGTATAACCGGCCATATATCGGATTGAGTTCGGAAGAACCGCTTTTGTTATATTCGTGTACTCAAATGAAGCACCTCTTATCGAATCCACTGAATTGGGTAGAATCAGTTCACCTTCCAAGCCGGAGCCATAGAAGGAGCGGTAGCCTATATCGGTGACTGTATTAGGAATATCTATCTTCTTAAGTGTCTTATTCTGATAGAAAGCCATATCCCCTATGGATGTAACTTTGTATTCCTTACTGTTGAGAATCACTTTTTCCGGTATTTTGATCTCTTCACGTTTTGCATCTGAGCCTGCAACTGCACATTTCCTGTCTTTTTCGCTCGTTACGACATAATAGAGATCATCATCACCTTCTTCGGATAGAGAACATCCGTCGATAGTTATAACGAGCTTTGGAGAACCTGCATAAATTGATTCGGCCGTAATAGTTACAGGTGAATCAAGAGCTGTCTTATTGGTGATCTTACCATTATGGTCTACGTCCACTTTCGCCGGTGAGGAGGAGCTCCAAAACATTTTACTTTGATCCAAAGGAGAATTCTCGGGCGCCTTAAGAGTAGTAGTGTAGGTAACATTCCCATTCTGTTTTAAAAGGAAGCTATGAGTAACTGTCTTGTTAAAGGCCGCTTTCAAGGGGTTGGAGGTATGAACGTTGTCACCATTGTATGATTCGAGCCCGGACGGCGCAGACATTAAAACAAAAGGTGTATTCTCTGTCTTAAACTTACTCCAAACGTCATTTTTGCTATATTCATCCACGATCGTTTCATTGCTTTCCACGAATTTAGGCTGCAGATGCAGAGTAGCTTTCCCAAATATACTTGATAGAAAGGCATCGTTGGATAGGGTTGGAACAGACTGAGCCGTGATATAAACATCGGAAAGGGCGTTGGTAGAATATGTCTTTCCGCCATCTGTCACATTACCGAAAGCATTAGACTTAATAGCCGTGATATTGGGACCCATATATACTTTCTTCAGAGTCGGACATCCGGCAAAAGCATGTGGTTCAATGGTTTTTACAGATGGAGGAATAACAATGGATTCCAGATTTTTACATAACAAGAATGTATAACCGTTGATTACCGTGATCTTATTAGATAGAGTGATAGACTTAAGTTCTGAGCATCTGTCGAAAGCGTAAGAACCTATAGCTGTGACAGAATTAGGAATCACGATAGATTTCAACTTGGTTTGTTTGAAAGCATCTCCACCGATTGATGTGAGCGAGGATGGAAGATCAATCGCTTCAATCGCAGTCCCATAGAAAGCGCGATATCCAAAGGATACCATAGTTTGCGGAAGATTTACCGTAGTAAGTTTCTCACAGTTATAAAACGCGAGCGAAGAGATCGATGTCACGGTGTATTGCTTGCCATTTATATTTACCACATCCGGTATAGTGACAGTCGTAAGATTGTTATTCACCGGTGAAGCTACAGCGCAAGTGGCTTTTTCCTCATCTGTAATCGTGTAGAACAGGTCTTGTCCTTCTACCGAGAGAGCGCCATTGACCGAAATCTCAATCGAAGGAGAATTGGCAAACATTGTCTCTGCATATACTTTTACAGTAGTGTTAGGAACATTCTTTATTGAAACAAGGCCGTTGTTGTTTACATAAACATTGTCGGAAGAAGTCGTACGCCAGTACACCTTGTTAAGAACCAGCTTTTCGGCATCCGTCATACCTTCGGTGTTATGGGTAAGAGTCGTGGTATATGGAGCTGATTTCCCGGCAGAAAGAAGAATGTTGGTAGTAGCCATCAATTTTGCGCCCTCAGCTGTAGACGCGGTTAGAGGCGATGCGGGGAAAATGTTCACATAGTTATATGTCTTCATCTCAGTAGGAGGTGTTAGTAGTTTGGCCTCCTTGGTAAACTTGTTCCAGATCGTATTCTTACGATATATAGATTCCGTACCATCTCCCTGTAGATGAAGAGTCACATTAGCATAGGCTTTTTCCGGGAAAGTGGAAGCTTCTATTTTGGGAGCGGATTGAGCCGTAATATAGATGTCGGTTAAGTTTTCTGAATTGAGGAATGCATTCGCACTTATCTGCGATACATTGGGCCCCATATAGATTGTTTTAAGTTTCGGGCAATTTGCAAAAGAGTAGTCTCTTATCACAGTTATTGTTGGAGGCAAGACTATAGTTTCCAACTCATTGCAATACTGAAAGGTGTAACTCTCAAGACTCTTCAATCCATCAGGAAGTATGACTGATGTGAGATTACGGCATCTGTAGAAAGCCCAAGAGCCAATAGATGTAACTGAATTCGGAATCACAATAGTTTTGATGGGCGTATCCTTGAATGCATCGCCTCCGATTGTTTGCAAAGAGGTAGGAAGCGAGATAGACTCAATCGCTGTATTAGAGAGAGATTTGTAGGAGAGGGTTTTAATCGTTTCCGGAAGTATTATCTCAGATAGATTAGTACAGTTGTAGAAAGCCATGTTTGCTATGCCGGTGACCCTATATTCTTTACCTTTGAGGGAGACTTTATCCGGAACGTTTGCGGTAGTAAGAGAAGCATCTTTAGGAGCCACTAACCAGCAGGTGGCTTCTTCTTCATCTCTAACCGAATAATAGAAGTCATTGTTTCCCTCCCCCTTTTCATTTTCATATCCTGTAGTAAACGTAATTTCGATGGTGGGGGTATTGGCATATATAGAAACGGCTGTAAGTGTGACAGGTTCTTGAGGAATCTGTTTAACAACAACTGAACCTTCAGAATTGACGTATACATTGCCGTAATCTGAAGAAGACCAGAAGATCTTGGTTTGGTCTAAGCCCTGTCCTTCAGGAGCAGTCAAAGAGGTGTAGTAAGTGGCAGTCTGACCGGCAGCCAATAACAAAGATGAAGTGGCAGTCTGTCCGGCTAATGCAGTCAACGGTTTATTATCAAAGATATTTATGCGGTTGTAAGTGCTCATTGATACCGGGGTAGAAATCACACTCACATTTTCATCTGCAAACTTATTCCAGTTGGACTTAGCCTTATATACAGCTTTTGTGGCATCTCCCTGAAGGTGTAGCTTAGCATTGCTGAATACTGATGCAGGGAAAGAATTTGCTCCTAAGGAAGGTGCTGACTGGCTCGTGATGAAAATATCTGATATACCGGTAGAATTTAAGAATGCATTGTCAGCAATTGAGGTTATGTTTGGACCTAAATAGATTGAGGATAGACTCGTACAATTGGAGAAAGCATTAGTAGCTACCGTCTTAATCGCAGGAGGAAGAATTATGGAGGTCAGTTTGGGACACTCGCTAAATGTGTTGGTTAGAATAGACGTCATTGAGTTTCCCAAAGTTACAGACTCTAATTCCTTGCATCTTTCAAAACAATAAGAGCCCAAAGAGGTGACAGAGTTGGGAATCACGATAGTTTTAAGATTGGATTCCTTGAATGCGTCACCTCCAATCGTGATAATGGAGGTAGGGAGATTGATAGATGTCAAGGTTGACTGGCAGAAAGACTTATAACCTACAGAAGTTATTGTTTCCGGGAAGGTGACTTTATTAAGCTTCTTACATTGGAAAAAGGCAAGTTCGGCCACAGAGGCAACGGTGTAAGTTGTTCCGTTGATGACTACCGAAGCGGGTATATCGGCATTTACGACATCTCGACTCGTTGGCCCCAAAAGGGTACAACTATTTTCAGTATTACTGGTCACCCTATAATAGAAGTCACCGACCTTAGTGCAATCGTTGATTGTGAGAACCACTTTCGGACCGTTGGCATAGATAGATTGTCCCGTAATTACGACCGGTTTATCTGACATTGATTTTACTGTTAACTTGCCATTATTACCTTGACGCTCTACGATCACTTTATCAGGGTCGGAGGAAGTCCAGAACACCTCCCCTTGATCAGGATTACCGGTGAGAGAAGTTGTAAATGTGAGGGATTCTCCGGGTAGTCTGAAATAGGTACGGGAGACATTAGCTCCCATTCCGGCTGTTGCCGGAGTAGAAGAGAATATGTTGACTCCATTATAGGTACTTATGGCAGTAGGAGTCCCCATCTTTTCAGTATTACCAAGGGCTTTCCAATGGTTGGCATTACTGAAGAGAGAAAGCGCTTCATCTCCTTGAACATGTACAGCTATGGCTGTGGTCGGGAAGGTATTGGACTGAATCACCGGTGGCTTCTGTGTCGTGATATATACATCTGTAAGCTTCGTGCCGGCGAAGGCATTACCTCCGATAGTCGACACGTTCATACCCATGTACACCTTTGTGAGGCTGCCGCAGCCGCAGAAGGCTTCCGAGCTTACTGTCTCTACCGGGGGAGGAAGAACCACACTCTTCAGAGCCTTACAGTTACGGAAAGCCTGAGCCTGAATTGTCTTTAATGAAGATGGAAGAGTAAGAATGGAGAGCTTTGTACATCCGTCGAAAGCCCCTTTGCCAATCTCCGTGACGGTGTAAGTATGGCTACCGTCTGTTACATAAGCCGGAATCGATACACTCGTGATGGTAGTGGCTGTGGGAGACTTAACGATGCAGGTTCCGTCGTCGGAATTAGCGGTGGAGTAGTTCAGATTCCCCACCGTAAAGTCAGCTGCCAACATGGGCAAAGCAGCCGTCATAATTCCGAACAAAGAAAAAAGGAATCGTTTCTTGATCGCAATCATAGGGAAAACACGTAAAGTAGTTTAACATATTTTGCCGCACGATCCCCCTATGAAGCATATCCACAATCGGTTGGTATATAAGAAAAGCGTAGGAATCCGTACCAGTCGCCATCCTACGTTCTGAGGCTTCTCGCATTGCCCACCAATAGTCGGATGGCAACTGTAGAAGCCCACGCCAGTATATGTAACCTTCAATCTAATCCCATACCCCTCGTGGGATACAGGATCAAATCTATCGTGTTACAAACCAAGGGCATCTACCGTTGCAATATCCCTGACTATTGATTTTTGAAATTTTGCGAGAATTTCAGAACGTCAAGAATTATGCGTCGATAAACGCTTTCTATGTTAATAACTCACATCCCACTCCTCTTACCCCCAGACCAACATCGTGTGACTCTTAATCAGGTGGAGAGTCCGTTTCTGGCGAGGGTATAAGAAGTGGTCTGCACTGCAAAATTAGTTATAATTCTGCGAAAAGCAAGATTTCTAAATTTAAATTTTCCTAATTGTATTGTTATAACGACTGATTTACAAAGTCACGACGTAGAGCGGTTCGCTTTCGTGACAACATTTTTCAGGCGAAACAGAGCAACATGGAAGTCAATATGGCGAAGAGAAGAAGATTTGCCGCCGTTTTGCCTAACAGGGGATTGAGGACGGATCCGGAGGAGGAGCGCAGGCGTTTCCATAGACTGATATGGATGAACATATACAGAAGGGGGATTGCGAAAGAACCTGCACGGAATTCAGAGAACCAGATTTTCCATGTAAGACCCATAGCTACTATGCCCGAAAGCAGGTAAACCACTGACATGGTTTTTCTGCCGAAAATCACTACCGTAGTACGTTTGCCGACAGCTCTATCATCTTCCATATCACGATAATTATTGACAATCAGCACATTAGATGCTAATAATCCTACAGCGGCTCCGGCTCCCCATGTGATCCACGGATGGCCGAAGGTGCCGGAAGTGGCATAGCAGGTAAGGCTTACCGGGACAAGGCCGAAAAACAGGACAACAGCAATGTCGCCAAGGCCGTGATGAGAAAGAGGATAAGGACCCGCGCTGTATGCCAAGGCAAAAACGGCTATGGCAATTCCGGGCAAAAGAAGCCATGTGCAGTGGAGGCTGAACATCATGGCAAGCCCGACTCCACAGGCTGCAAAAAGCGTGACAAGTGTAGCCGCAAGCATAGCACGCGGGGAGATGTCCCCCTCGGTCACACCACGGCGAAATCCTTCGCGTCCTTTCTTGTCCATCCCGTTTCGGAAATCAAAATATTCATTTCCGAAATTGGAAGAAATCTGCGCAAACACTGCAATAAGCAGACATGCCACGGCGGGCCACCATCGAAATTCGCCGCTGGCTCTCGCACATCCCCATCCCATTATCACTCCGGCGATGCCCACAGGGAGCGTCCGCAGTCGCATTGCTTCAATCCAAGGTGTCATATAAAATTATGCGGTATCTTACTGAGTTAAAGGAAGCTCTATTATCTACGTCGTGAGGAGAAGAAATCGCGCATGATATCGGCAGCTTCTTCGCCCATGAGACCGGTCGACACTTCCGTGCGCGGATGAAGCGGCGATCGCTTTTCACTATACAGATGGAAGCCACGTTTTTCGTCGGAAGCACCATACACAAGGCGCCCCAACTGCGACCATCCGATAGCTCCCGCACACATCACGCACGGCTCAAGCGTGACATAAAGAGTGCAGTCATTCAAGTACTTACCGCCCAAGGCCTCTGCAGCGGCGGTGATGGCAAGAATCTCGGCATGGGCAGTGACATCGTTGAGTCTCTGGGTCTGGTTGTGGGCTCGCGCAAGGACACGGTTTCCGCTCACGATGACCGCGCCCACAGGGACTTCTCCCTCCTCGGCGGCAAGCTTGGCTTCCTCGAGGGCCATCTTCATGAATCGGCTGTCAGGATCAATATTCAGCATCATTGTCTGTGGTTTTCTCCTCGGGAAACTCACCGTCCGTCTCCGCGTCCGAAGGGAACAATTCATCGTACATCTTCTCGACATGATGTTTCACCTCCTGCATGAGCCATGCCGGAGTGCTTGTCGCACCACATATTCCGATGCTGTTCGCCTCGCTGATCCAACTTGCATTGATCTCTCCGGGTTGCTCCACGAAATAACTACGCGGGTTGACACTCCGGCACTCCTCGTAGAGAGCACGGCCGTTACTGCTCTTACGTCCGCTCACGAAGAAGATGACCTCATGGGTCGAGGCAAACTGCCTGATCTTAGGCATACGGTTGGCAACCTGACGGCATATCGTGTCGAAATAGCGAAATTCGCCTTTTGTCTTTCTTCGCTTAATCTCTGATATGACTTCGGCAAAACCACCCAGAGGTTTAGTGGTCTGCGAGTACAGCAGAATGTCTCTGTCGAGATCTATGGTATCCAGATCAGCCACATTCTGAACTACCACGGCCTCGCCATTGGTCTGGGCCACAAGGCCATTCACCTCTGCATGACCGTTTTTCCCGTATATGATGATGAGTGTCTCCGATCCGTTACGCTTTATATCATCGTATGCCGACTTAATACGTCGCTGAAGCATGAGAACCACGGGACACGTGGCATCAATGACCTCGATATTATTTCGTTCGGCAAGAGCATACGTACTCGGGGGCTCCCCGTGGGCTCTGAAAAGCACTTTGACGCCATGGAGATTCCTGATATCGTCGTGGGTGATGGTGACGAGTCCGCGCTCGCCCAACCTCTCGACCTCCGAAGAGTTGTGGACGATGTCCCCGAGACAATATAGTTTCCCGCTCACATCCAGCTCCTCCTCTGCCTTACGGATGGCCGTCACAACCCCGTTGCAGAAACCGGATCCTTCATCTATCTGTATGACAGGTCTGTTTCTCTTCTTCATACTCCGACTATATTGTCATAGATACGCATCAGCTCTGCAAGCTGCTCCGAAGGGGTGAGATTACCGTTGTCAAGCACGATGGCGTCCTCGGCCTTACGCAAGGGAGAGACCTCACGGGTCATATCTATCTCGTCGCGCTCGACCACATTGGCATATACATCTTCGTAAGGGACTTCATCCCCTTTAGCCTTGAGCTCAAGCCAACGCCGATGTGCCCTGACCTCAGGGGACGCCTCTACGAAAATCTTCATCTCAGCATCCGGAAAGACCGTAGTGCCGATATCGCGACCATCCATCACTATACCCTTTTCCTGTCCGAAAGCCTGCTGACGTCTCACCAGATCCTCGCGCAACTCTCCTATGGCAGCCACCGGACTGACATGGGAACTTACCTCAAGCGTCCGTATGGCAGACTCCACATCCTCCCCATTAAGGAAAATATGCGCCTTCTCCCATTCAGGCGAAGTGCGGAAATCAAGATCAATGTCAGGCAATGAAGCCACAAGACGCCCGGCATCCACGCTTCCGTCGGCTGAAATCATTCCGTTACGCATGGCATAAAGCGTCGCGGCACGATACATCGCGCCGCTGTCTATATACTTATAACCCAACTTGCAGGCCAAAGCCTTGGCCATCGTGCTCTTGCCGCAAGATGAGTAACCATCGATCGCTATTACAATCTTCTTCATCTCTCTATATATGTGTATTTTTAATTTCTTGGAAACATTCTTTATCTCCTATTCAGAACGTGCATGCCGGCGACTGAAGCCACCGTACTATCCACCTCATCGTCGGAGAAGCTCCCTTATATCAGATGAGATATTTATCATAATCTCCGATCCCCCCTTGTGAGGCATCGCATAACCGACTCCGAATCCCCAGCTTTTTACCCTGAAATTAGCTCCAAGAGAAAAACCGGAAAGGAAATTACGCTTATAGGTAGCCATATCGGTACGCATCTTGTGGTTGTAGCCCAACCCGATGAAGAATTTCTCCGAAGGCCGGTACTGCACGCCAACAACAAGATGACGCATCAGATTCGATACAAAACTGCTCTTAAGCTCCGTACTCTCCACACCATTCTGATCGCTATGGGTATAATATGGCAACTTCCATCTGTTGAGATGCCATGCTGTCAATGAGAATGAAAAGTCCGACGACCCTAACCCCTGCGTCCACCCGGCCTGAATGTCGAATGGAAGACGGTTATATGCCCGATCGAACCGCTTCACCTGTCCGCCCATGTTCTTAAGTACGATGGATAGCGACGTGTCATGCTCGTCATTATAATAATTCAGTCCAAGATCAGCAGCAAAAGCCAGTGCAGAGTAATGCTCATAGCTCGACACAATCATCTTGATATTGATACCACCGCGCAACCTATCGTTAAAATCATGCGAATAAAGGCCGCTCAGCTCTATATCCTTGGGATGAAACGTCCCGTCGGTCACCCCCCACTCATCAGCCCTCGTGAACTCACCGTAATCAAGAAACTGAATCCCGCAAGCCCACGCACCCCGGGGACCGTGGGACATACCGTAGCGCACACCGGCAAAATTGCCGGAGCCAAGATAATGCATGTAATTGAATGCAGCCTGCATCCCGATCTCTGGACCAATAAGAGCCGGATTCTGATCAGCCATGGTCACGTCTGCATCGATTGTCGAGATATTCACTCCCCCAAGACTGAAAGCCTGCACCGAGGTCGGAATCTCAAGAAACGAATATGCCGATGTTGAACCCGAGGCCACATCATCAGAAGCACGCGATTCCGACGACCCCGAAGCCGCAAAAAACACGGCAGCAACCACGGCTCCCGCAAAGACTCTCCTAACGATGTGCATACATCCTTTCATTGTCATATTTAGATAACGAACCCCCGCCCCCTCTATTGTATTTCCAAACTCCCAATACAATAATAGAATCATTCTACCCTGACAGAGTTTAAACAAATTATAATGAACGTTAATATCATTGCAGGTTTCAAACATCAACTGTATATTTGCATCACCAAAACAAACACAACCATTAAGACAATATTCCGACTTCACAACAAGTTATCACATCTCCCTCTATGTCCCTGCCTGCTAAACTCATATTACTTTTTGCCTCCGCACTTGCCGGAAGTTTATCTGCTTCAGCGCAAACAGTAAGAATGAGATGTGTAGTAAGCACAGATGGCGTCACTCACTACGAATACCGTGAAGTCTATGAATACGATTACGTATGGGAAAAACCCTCCTTTCCCGGAGGAGACGTAAAGCTCATACAATTCATAAACTCCAACCGCCACTATCCCGAAGCAGCATATAAAGCCGGCATACAGGGGCGCGTCGTGTGCAGTTTTATCGTCAACACCAACGGCTCAATCAGCGACGTACAGATCTTCAAAGGCGTGGAAGCATCCCTGAATAAAGAAGCACAGCGGATCTTCCGGATGATGCCAAACTGGATTCCCGGAAAACTCGACGGAATACCGGTGCCCGTAAGAGTCATCCGCACCGTCCCCTTCCGCAAATGATTAACCGCGAGAGCCTACATGCCCGCTTCATCCCTCATCCGCGCCATCGCAACTCCGAAATCCTCCGGATCTCCCACCGCGACTTCATTGCGTAAAGTCAGCATATACAATTTCCCACTGACATTACTCCGGCACACCACCAGTTGAAGATTCGCAGCCATCGGCGCTACATTCCAATCCATCCAGTGGTCGGCCACACTACCCCAGTCCGTCGTAACATATCTGCACCCCGCAATATCCATCAGCGACAGAAGCGGCATCATCGTCTCCGCATGTCCCAGACGCACCTCAATCGCAGGCCCTGAATAATCCGCCTCAACAGAAGCCTCAAGCGACTCCACAATATTGCGCAACAACGGGCGCGCCATCTCAGCAGGCACCTCACTCAACCCATTAGCCGAATACGTCAGGTAATGCTTCAGATTCGCAACCTCCCAAAGCGACTCATATTCC
The DNA here is from genome assembly GCA_964409015.1 of uncultured Sangeribacter sp. GTDB lineage: Bacteria > Bacteroidota > Bacteroidia > Bacteroidales > Muribaculaceae > Lepagella. Next base: position 1,463 of record CAYPBS010000005.1, on the reverse strand, counting down.
CTTGAAGTAAAAAAATTTCGCCAGTCACAAAGCTCGGGTGGCATCTCCCCCACCATCCCATACGATGATAAGGAACAACCCCCTACAACACTATACAGCGCCCCTGCCAACTTAACAGCATCCTTCTTAGAAATACCGGCCATACGCACCCACTCCTCAGGCCATTCACCCCTAAGTCGCTCAGCCACCCTAGCCTCGATGTCAGCTCCCGAATCAGTCTTAACTCCACGGGAAACCTCCCCAGCAATTTTCTCCAACAAATCACCTCCGCGATGACTCAGCCGAAGAACCGTGGCCACGGGACACACACTGTCAGCAAATCCCTCATACACATCACTCCACTCATCCGACGTTTTATAAGAAATATATGCCGAATCGACATCGAAAAACCTCACTAAAGGATTGAACCTGCGTCCGCTACCTGTTTCCAACTCAATCATACGGTTCTCAGTAACGATCCCATGCGTAAGCTCATCCATACTCAACACACATCGAGGCACATAAGATGACAACCCATAGACACTGTCATTCACCTCAAGAAGCCCCCTATACCGATCCGCCATACGTCGCCCGATCCCAGTCTGTTCCATGACGCCCAAACCGTTCAAGGTACCCCAGCGACCCTTCATCACACTATCAGCCTTCCCACACAAAAGCCTCACCCTCTCCCCTACGGGAGTAAGCTCACCACACCCGTCCAAATACCTGAGCAACTTACCCGTAAACTTATCAGACGAAAGAAAACGAGCTCCATGACGACCCACGTGACTCACAAACACGACACTCAAAGAATCCGGTATAATATCCACGACACCCGGCTCCTCGTAAGCTACTGCAGTACCGGCATAAACGTATGCTCCGGCCTGAGCTCCCGGACTCTGAACGAACCATCCCCGGTCTCCATAACCACAGAAACCGGCAAAAGCATCCACCGCAGAAAGCTCATCCCCAAGCACACTCGTGCCGAAACCTAAAATCAACACCCCCGATAATACACACACAGCAACGGAACGCAACATAGAACACATATTCATACTAAATACAATTTACAATGATCCATCTTACTCTACAACACACTAATACCTGTAAATAGTTCGAAGAAACAAACTTTATTTCATATCACACATTAAACGACCCACTCCACACAAACTCCCTGACATAATCGCAATCCCAAGCCATAATAACTCCAAAATACACCCTTGTAAAATCTATTGATAATCAAACAATTATACAACAATCCAACAAAAACCTAAAAAAAACACCAAAAAGATTTGGTTAAATAAAAAAAACACTCTACCTTTGCAAACGCAAACGCGAAGGATACGATGCCTCAACAAAAAGAATGTATGAGAATCCTGACACGCGAGCAAGCAAAGTAGAGCAACGACCAAACCCTACTTGCGACCATAAAAAAGGTGCCATAGCTCAGTTGGTAGAGCAAAGGACTGAAAATCCTTGTGTCC
>CAYPBS010000004.1:3120-73203 GCA_964409015.1 uncultured Sangeribacter sp. | reverse complement strand
GGGCTTCCTGCTCGGTGTCGAGCACGTTGAATGTATCGCCGGCAGTCGGAGCTCCGTTGAGGCCGAGGACAAGCACGGGCGTAGAGGGGCCGGCCTCCTTCACACGTTGGTTGCGCTCGTTGAACATGGCTTTGATCTTGCCGTAATGTGTGCCCGCAAGGACCACATCGCCGACTTTCAGGGTTCCGTTCTGGACAAGGACGGTGGCAACGTAGCCGCGGCCTTTGTCGAGGCTCGATTCTATGACGGAACCGATAGCCTTACGGTTGGGATTTGCTTTCAGATCGAGCATCTCGGCTTCGAGAAGCACCTTCTCCATAAGCTCTGATACTCCGATACCCTTCTTAGCGGAAATGTCCTGACTCTGGTATTTGCCACCCCAGTCTTCCACAAGGTAGTTCATGGCGCTGAGCTCCTCCTTGATCTTGTCCGGGTTTGCGGCCGGCTTGTCGATCTTGTTGATGGCGAACACCATGGGCACGCCGGCGGCGCTGGCGTGGTTGATGGCTTCGATGGTCTGCGGCATGACGTCGTCGTCGGCTGCCACGATGATGATGGCAAGGTCGGTCACTTTCGCTCCGCGGGCACGCATGGCGGTGAAGGCTTCGTGACCGGGGGTGTCGAGGAAGGTTATATGGCGTCCGTCGGAAAGTTTCACGTTGTAGGCACCGATGTGCTGTGTGATGCCTCCGGCCTCTCCTGCGATCACATTCTCCTTGCGGATATAGTCGAGCAGGGAGGTCTTACCGTGGTCCACATGGCCCATGACGGTCACGATGGGGGGACGGGGAACGAGATCCTCTTCGGCATCTTCCTCCACAACGATGGCCTCCGATACTTCGGCACTCACATATTCTGTGGTGAAGCCGAATTCCTCGGCCACGATATTGATGGTCTCCGCATCGAGGCGCTGATTGATGCTGACCATCACACCGATGTTCATACATGTGCCGATAATCTTGTTGATGGGCACCTCCATAAGGTTGGCAAGGTCGTTGGCCGTGACGAATTCGGTGATCTTTATCACTTTGCTTTCGGCAGCCTCGCGTTCGGCGGCACGCATTTCGCGTGAATGGATTTCCTCGCGTTTCTCCTTACGCCATTTGACGGATTTCTTTACGGTCTTGTTGGTGAGGCGTGCGAGGGTCTCCTTTACCTGTTTCTGTACGTCATCCTGATTCACCTCCTGCTGGGGAGCCTGTTTAGGGGTGCCTCCACGACGTCTGTCGCGAGAGGAGTTTTGCTGACGGCCTCCGGCTGCGCCGCCACCTTTCTGTTGGTTGTTGCCTCTTTGCTGAGAACCGAATCCGGGCTGCGCTGCTGTCTTTTCGATGTCTATCTTTTCTTTACCGATACGTTTGCGCTTCTTGCGGTCTGCCCCTGCAACGGCGGCCGCTTTGCGGCGATCCTCACGGGTGAGTTTCTTGGGACGTGTGGTCTGGTTGATGGCCGAAAGGTCGATTGTGCCGAGCACCTTGATCTGCGGAGCGGCGGCTACGCTCGTCGGACGAAATACGCCGTCGTCCGACGGAGTGGATCCGGCTTCAGGTTTCGGAGCGGCCTGCTGCACCGGAGTTTCTTTCTTCGGAGCGGGAACCTTGGCCGGCTTTTCCTGCTTCTTTTCAGGTTTGGGCTCCTGAGATTGCTTCTGGGGCTTATCGTTAGCCTTCGGTTTCTCCACAGGCTTGGCTGCTGGCGCAGGCTCAGCCGGTTTTGGAGTTTCTTTGGCCGGCTGCCGGACAACAGGTGTCTCGGCAGCTTTTGGCTTCTCCGGCTGAGATTGTTCCGGTTCGGAGACTTTCGGAGTTTTCTCTTCAGTTTTCTGCTCTGCCGGCTTCTCGACGGTCTTGGGAGCCGGAGTCTCGTTGTCCTGTACGGTTTCGACCGGTTTCACGACATTGCCGTGTTTGTCGAGTTGTACTTTCCCCAATATCACGGGCCCGGTCACTTGTGCCGGCGCATCGGCAACCGGCGCATCCGTGGATTTAGCGGGGAGATCGCCCTGACTGCCGGTCTTTCTCTCCGCCGGTTCGACAGCTGTGTCTCTGGAGGTATCGCGCCCTCTGTTGGTGAGCTTCGCCACGGTTGCCTTTATATCCTTATCGGAAGAATACTCCCGGCATAGAAGCTCCACGGCGTGATCGTCGATACGTGCGTTCGGATTGTCCTCCACCTCCACACCTTGACGGCGCAAAAACTCTACAGCGCTTTTGACACCTACATTGAGACTTTTGGCTACTTTATTTATTTTTGTTGGCATATATCTTTTTTAGATTGGAAAAACTTTATTAGGAAAAGAGTCGGAATTCGGAAGCGGAACCGCTTAATCCTCGAATTCCGCTTTGAGGACTTCGAGGACGTGGTCAACGGTGCTTTCCTCGAGGTCGGCCGCTTCGATAAGTTTTTCCTTTGGTGTATTCAATACGGCTTTGGCTGTTCCGAGGCCGAGATCTTTAAGGGCTTCAATCACCCAAGAGTCAATCTCGTCGGTAAACTCGTCGAGATATATGTCCTCCTCTCCTTCGTCGAGGTCACGGTAGACGTCGATGCTGTATCCTGTGAGCATTGAGGCGAGGCGGATATTGAGACCCCCTTTTCCGATGGCGAGAGATACCTCGTCGGGATGGAGGAATACTTCGGCCTTTTTGTCTTCGGTATTAAGACGGATGGAGCTGACTTTGGCGGGGCTGAGCGCACGCTGGATCATGAGCTGCGGATTGGCAGTGTAGTTGACGACATCGATGTTCTCGTTGCGAAGCTCGCGCACGATGCCACGGATACGGCTTCCCTGCACACCGACACATGCACCCACCGGGTCTATGCGGTCGTCGTAGCTTTCTACGGCGATTTTTGCGCGCTCACCCGGGATGCGGGCCACGGTCTTGATAGTGATGAGGCCGTCATGGATCTCAGGGACTTCCTGTTCGAAGAGACGGCGGAGGAAGCGTTCGTCGGTGCGGCTTACGATCACCTTGGGCTTATTATTGGGGTTTTCAACCCGCTTCACTATTGCCCTGACCATGTCCCCTTTATGGAAGAAGTCGCTCGGTATCTGTTCCTCTTTCGGCATGATGAGCTCGTTCTGATCCTCATCCAGCAGCAGCATCTCCCGCTTCCAGATCTGATGGATTTCACCCGTGACGATTTCCCCCTCCAGCTCTTTGAATTTGGAGTACACGGCGTCGTTCTGGAGGTCGAGAATCTTGGACTGAAGGGTCTGGCGAAGATTGAGGATGGCGCGACGGCCGAATTCCTCGAAGTAAATCTGCTTGGCAACATCCTCGCCTACTTCACATTCGGGGTCGATGGTCCGTGCCTCCGTGATGCCGACCTGAGTGACCGGATTCTCCACAGCATCGTCTTCGACGACGTCAAGGTTCTGGTAGATTTCAAAGTCGCCTTTGTCGGGATTCATGATCACGTCGAAATTTTCGTCCGTGCCGAACATCTTGGCCAGCACGTTGCGGAAAGACTCCTCAAGGACGCTGATCATTGTGCTCTTGTCGATGTTCTTGAGCTCCTTGAACTCGGCGAATCTATCGACCATGTTGACTGTCTCTTCTTTTTTAGCCATACGTATGTTATGTGTTTTTTATTTTCGTGTTTCTGATATGCCTGCGGAGAAGTCTTTCTCCGGCACAATGGAGAAAGCATGAGGCTTAGAAATCTATCTCGCAGCGTGTCTGCTTCACGTCTGTGTAGTTGAAGTGTCTCGTAAGTGTCTGTTCCACGGGACGCTTCTGGCCGGGCTCCTTTACTTTCCGGAGCAGAATCAGATCGAAACCTTCGTCGTCGCTCTCTCCGAGGACTCCGTGAAGCTTCTCGCCGCCGGCGGTAAGGACCTCTACTTTATGTCCTTTATTGACAGCATATTGGCGTGCCACTTTGAAAGGAGATGTGAGACCAGCGCTTCCGACTTCAAGCTCGTAATCCTCCTTGTCGCGGTCGAAATTCCCTTCGATTTTCCTTGTGAGGTCGACGCAAGTGTCGATGGACACTCCGTCGGGACCTGCAACCTCGACAACAATGTTGTTGTCAGCGCTCACGGTGACGTCTACCGGAAAGAGATCTGTGCCTTCAAGAGCCTTAGTCACAAAATCATAAAGTGTATCGCGATCAATCATGCTTATTAACGTAGGATATCTTATTAATGTAGGATATTATCTTCTTGGCTTTGTGGATGTTCCCATTTTTCGCCGTAAATCAGCGAAAACTTAGGTAAACAAAGTGAAGGTACAGGAAGAAGACACAACCTCCGCTTCCCGCACGCTTTCGCTGCTTGCCTGCTGAAATATCAGGCAAAAAATTCGGAGGAAACTTTCGTCCCCTCCGGAATTTCTGTGCAAATATAGCTATTATATGTGTATCAAAAATGGCGAAAAAATTTTTGTATATAAATTTTAATAATTTTTAAGGATCCTTAACTCTATTGTGCTCTCGAAATGTTCGTTTTGTTTCTTGTCGGATTGGAAGCCGGCCGGGGCATGCGTGTGGTGTCGATCTTCACGGGCTCCTGTGTGAGCTCACGGTCCGCCCTCATCGTGATAAGCATTTTTTCTCCCGGGATTCCTGATGGATCCGCTCCCGGTTGAGATTCGATGGTGATAGTGCCTTTGCCGAAGGTGAAGACGGAGACTTTGTGGTCGGCATGTTCGCGGGTGCTGACCAGCTGCAATGTGTCGTCGTCATCGAGTTGGAGAGCGGCGGAAATGTAGCCCACAAGATTATCGGAGATGAGGTCGCCGGTGTTGACATTGCGGATCTGCACCACGGAAGGGGAGACGACCTCCACTTCCCATTCGCCGGGGAGTCCGTCCATGTTTGTGAACAAGGGCATGCCACTACCGTCAGTGAGTACACCCTTGAAGCTGTAATCAACTGAGTCTATGGCCTCTCCGACATTGATAGCGTCGGCTACGCTTCTTACAGTCATGGCAATGTCGTTGTCTGAAGCGAAGGTCTCCTCGTCGGCTTCAAAGTCCTCTGTCGTAAGGAGAGGCTGTGTCACGACACTGTCGGCCACGGAATCGGATCCGTCGCCTTTGCGCTCGCACGAAAGGAGTCCCAGAGTCGCGCCGGCAATGAAGATCGCCGTGCTGAGTGTCGTGGTTTTATAAAAATCTGGTCGGGGGCTGATAATTCCCTTTACGAAACCTTTCCGTTTCATTTTTTAAGTGCTTGAAAAAATGGAGTCTATTCCGGTCTGAGCATACGTCGATACCGGGAGCGGTCCGGGTGATGCTCTGTAAACACTTTATTAACGTTTTATCGGGCGCGAAGTTAGTAACAAGTCCGATTTTATACAAACAAATTTTAATATAAATTTCGGTATCTTAACGAATTTATAGGAGGAGAACCAAATGCGAGCCGGTGGCGTTCTAAAATTGAGAAAATAATAAATAGGAAAATAAGAATTTAATTATGGATACAGAAAAGAATATAAAGGTTTTCGAAAAGGAGCTGAAAGAGGATCTGAAGCTTTATCTGAGGTCGGAGAAACGTGTCGACGAGATGCTGCCGGAGTGTCCGGATCTGGAGGAATTGTGGCCTTCCGTGAGAGATGCATATCTGCCGGACGGAGTGCGGGAGTTTGCCAACTATCCGGTTGTATCGCTGGGCTGGATCATGTTCGTGGGTATGGGTCTTGCCAAGTATTGGGACGACGATTGGGAGAAGTACTCTAAAGTCGGAGGAGCGGAGCTGTACATGAGTATGCGCGATGCCCGCGGATATGACAACATGGATGACTACATATTGCAGGACGTACTGGGTCTGCAGGGTGAAGAGGCGGAGGCCGTGAGCAAAATGGCAGGTGAGTGCGCGCAGCGTACGTACCGGAAGCTTCTCGCATCGGAATTTGAGAACGGCACTGCGGAAGCGGCCGGAGCTTACATCGATGCGCTTCATCAGCTTTACCTCATGGGTATCTATACTGAGCTGAACGCATTGGGGTATCATCTCACCAAGATGGGATAGTGTAGCGTCGGCCGACAAATGTGGGGTGTCCGGGGCAATAATGTGGCCCGCGGGGCGTTAAACATCTACAATGGATTTTCTCCCCACGACATATCGAGTTATCCGGAAGTTTTTGCGACGTGGCCGAATCCGCTGCCTTATGGCGCCGGTCTTGGCTGCCGTTGCCATACTTTCGTCATACGATGCTGCGGCGCAGCGTAATGATTTCATATACAACCGGCCTTATGCTGATCAGAAGAAGTTGCATCTTGGCTTCTCGGTCGGGATGCATTTTCAGGATCTGAAGTTCACACACAACGGTGAGCCTTCGCCCGATGGCCAGTATTGGTATGCGGAGGTTCCGGGTTACAGTCCGGGCTTCTGTGTCAATGTTCTTGCGGATCTGCGGCTGCATCAGTATTTCAACCTTCGCGTCAGCCCCGGAATGTATTTCGGAAATAAGAATGTCACCATGATAGAGAGCACCGGAGGGCTGGAGACCAAGCAGAATGTCAAGTCTCCGTACGTGGTACTTCCCGTGGATCTCAAGATAAGCGGCGACCGCTATCGCAATACCCGTCCTTATGTGACGCTCGGAGCAATGGCTACGTTCGACGTAAGCAAGAAGCGGCCCGATTACCTGCAGTTCAACAATTCCGACTTCTATCTTACTCTCGGTTTAGGGTGCGACTTCTATCTCCCTTTCTTCAAGCTCAATCCGGAAGTGAAGTTCTGTTTCGGACTTTCAGACATACTCAAGCATGACCGTCCGGACCTTGCCGATGATCCCGAGACGATAAAGATGACCAACGCTTTGAAAAAGGTGAAAAGCAACATGATCGTGCTGACTTTCTATTTTGAGTAAATGAGACAGATTCCCAAATTAATATCTCATCGCCGGTTCCTTTCCTTCATTGTGTGTGTGGCATCGGTCTGCGGGTTTGTTTCGGCTCAGACCACGGACGTGATACTCGGCCAATACTGGGAGACCCCGACCTTCTACAACCCTGCCGCCACGGGTTCCACCGATTTCGTGCGTATCCGGGGTGGGGCGCGGTTGCAATGGCTCGGCATCGACAATGCGCCCAAGGACTTTGTCGCCATGGGGGATATGCCTTTGAAACTCGGCAAGCAGCGCATCGGAGTAGGTGTTGCCCTTAATCAGGAGAGTCGCGGCCTTTTCCGCAATCTCTCTGTGGGCGTGCAGGCGTCCTATAAGATGAAGCTGTTAAAGGGCACACTATCCGTGGGGGTGCAAGGCGCGTATTTCAATCAGAAATTCAAGGGTAGCGAAGTCATTCTTCCGGATGACGATGATTTCCATGAGGGTAACGACGAGGCGATACCGACGCAGGATGTGTCAGGCTCAAAAATCGATCTCGGTGCCGGCGTCTGGTACAACCGGGGACAATGGTGGTGCGGCATATCGGGGCTTCATCTTCTTCAGCCGACTGTAAGGATGAAGATAGAGAGCACGTCGGGCGACAGCGCTGACATGGAATATTTCGAGACGGAGCTTTCCCGTACTCTCTATTTTATGACCGGCGGCAATATCCCGATAAAAAATTCGTTATTTGAATTGCAGCCCTCTCTGCTCGTCGCGTCCGATTTCGTGGATTTCACGGGTGAGGCCGACCTGAGGGTTCGCTACAACAAGATGTTTTCGGTCGGTGTCGGTTATCGATGGAAGTCAGCTCTCAAGGCAGAGTTGAGTGCCGAGATAAAGAATTTCTTTCTTGGTTACGCATACGAGTATCCCCTGAGCAGCATAGCCAAGGCGAGCAGCGGAAGCCACGAAATACTTGCCGGGTACCGGATCAAGCTCGATTTCTCGAACAAGAATCGCAACAAGCATCGCTCAATAAGACTAATGTAACAGCAGCATAACAATGAAATATCCGATTATACAACAGTCAGGCCTTACACGATGCCTGAGCCTGCGTGCAGCGGCTGTCACTGCCGTGGCGCTTTTTCTCGCCATGACGTTCTCCTCCTGTTTCAGTTCCAAAGGTGGAGGAGCTTCCGGAGGCGAGGTCACCGGTGTGAGCGGATCGTCTTACTCGGAGCCCACGCCCTACGGCATGGTGCTTATCGACCGCGGTGCCATCATGATGGGTCCTGCAGCCGACGATTCCACATGGAATATCAAGGCCGACCAGCGAGGCGTCAGTGTCGACGCTTTCTGGATGGACGAGACCGAGGTGACCAACTCCAAGTACAAACAGTTTGTCTTTTGGGTACGCGATTCCATCATCAGGGAGCGTCTGGCAGATCCCGCATACGGTGGCAACGAAGACTTCAAGATCGAGGAAGACAAGGAGGGGAATCCTATCAAGCCTTATCTGAATTGGAACAAGAACATCCCTTGGCGCAATGCCGACGAGGATGAGCAGCGGGCCATCGAGAGCGTCTACCGCACGAACCCCATAACGGGGCGTCGAGAGCTCGACCCCACGCAGCTGAATTATCGCTACGAGGTCTTCAATCACACTGAGGCTGCCAAGCGCAAGAACCGTCTTGACCCCACCCGTCGCGACTACAATACCGATCATGAGGTCGACTACACGATGCCTACCATCAGCAAGGATACCGCATATATCAATGACGAGGGTGTCATCATCAGGGAGACCATCAGCCGTCCTCTTTCCAGCGATTACGATTTTCTGAACACATACATTGTTAATGTCTATCCTGATACCACTGCGTGGATCAATGACTTCGACAATGCCTACAACGAGCCCTACACGCGAATGTACTTCTCTCATGCCGGCTACAACGACTACCCGGTGGTCGGCGTGAGCTGGGAGCAGGCCAACGCTTTCTCCAACTGGCGCACCGATTTCCTGAAGCGTTCGCTGGGCAAGGAGGGAGCATACGTGGAGCCGTTCCGTCTGCCCACCGAGGCCGAGTGGGAGTATGCAGCCCGTGCCGGAAATTCCGAGAGTCCGTATCCTTGGGAAGAGATTGTGCCCATGGACGAGAGAGGGTGTTTCTATGCCAACTTCAAGCCCAATGACGGTAATTTCGTGCAGGACGGACATCTTATCACATCAAAGGTGGGAACTTTCGCGCCAAATGATTTCGGCCTTTACGATATGGCGGGCAATGTGAGCGAGTGGACCTCTACGGCCTACACCGAAAGTGTCAGCAAGCTTACAAGCGACATGAACCCGGAATACCGCTACGATGCGGCCAAGGAGGATCCCTACAAGATGAAGCGTAAGATCGTACGCGGAGGATCATGGAAGGATGTGGCCAACAATCTGCGGAGCGATCTCCGGCAGTGGGAATATCAGAACGAACAGCGCAGTTACATCGGCTTCCGCAATGTCCGCTCACAGGTGGGCTTTGCGAAAGGCAAGAAGCGTAAATATTAATGCAACAAAGCAATCGATCCTGACATGGGAAAAATAAAAAAATACCGCAATGGCATAGAACGCTTCCTCGGAGGCACCAAAGGACAACGGTTCTTCAATTTCGCCTATTCCATCGGCGCCGCAATCGTAATATGGGGTGCGCTTTTTAAGATTCTTCACCTTCCGGGTGGCAACCTACTTCTGTGTATCGGTATGGGCACGGAGATAGCGATGTTTATCCTTACCGCTTTCGATCGTCCGCCGAAGGAATACGCATGGGAAGAGGTTTTCCCGGTTCTCGACAGTCACGACGCTCAGGATCGGCCGGATTTCGCCGGTGAGACGCAACCCGAGATGATCGTCACCGGAGCTAACGGTATAGCTGCGTATGGAGCTGACGGGAGTGTGGCCCGGGCAGCCGGACTACCGCAAGGTGTGGCACTCAGCGAGGAGGACACCCTCTCCCTCAGAGAAAGCATTGCCAAAATGGCAGCGGCCTCCGAGCAGCTATCCCAGATGGCGGAGCTTACGACGGCGACTCAGCGCTATCTGGATTCCATGGCCGGAATCGCCGACCAGATGACCCGTCTGCGCCAGACTACAGAATCGCTCAATCAGGTCAGCGAGACATTGCTCCAGAGCTACAGCGCCATCACGACCAACAGCGAGAATATCACCCAATCGTCGACCGGATATGTTCAGGAGATGGAGTCTCTCAACCGTAATATCAGCGGCCTGAACACCATTTACGAGATCCAGCTGAAGAGCATCAGCTCCCAGCTCGACAGCATCGATCGGGTGAACCGCGGTCTTAAGGACATACGCGACATGTATGAGAAATCGGCCAAGGAATCTTCCAACTATTGCGAGGAGACAGAGAAGATGGCCCGTTACATGAAGCAGCTCAATTCCGTATACGAGAAGATGATCACGGCGATGACCATCAATATGTATAACCCTATGATGGGTGCGGCTCCTGCCGATCCACGTCAGGAGGAGAGTCCCCGCCGTCCGGTCCACAATCCTTTTACACGCGACGAAAACCGCTGAAAGAGGGTACCGCGGATTCTTCCATACAATTTTAACACTACACGAATTATACTCTTCTAAGAAATGGCAGGAGGCAGCAATAATGTGGCACGCATGTCGCCGCGTCAGAGGATGATCAATCTCATGTATATCGTCCTCACGGCAATGCTTGCGCTGAATGTGTCGAGTGATGTGCTCAACGGATTCAGGCAGGTACAGGACAGCTTGCAGACCACAACCGACAACATGACGGCCCGCAACGAGGCGCAATACCGCTACCTTGAGCAGCTATATGAGGAAAATCCCGCAAAGGTAGGCCCATGGCTGCAAAAGGGGAAGCAGGTGCGCGATTCGGCGCAAAGCCTTTACGCTGAAATAGAGGCCATCAAGATTGAGATTGCGCGGGATGTCGACGGCGAGAAAGGGGACTATCATCATCTTGTGAATGAGGATAATCTTAATTCTTCGACCGACATCCTTCTGAATCCGCTCACTAAGCGTGGCGAGAAGCTCCGCAAACATATAGATTCCTACCGGAGCATCGTATCGAAATATATCACGGATCCGGAGAAACGTAAGGCCTACGAGCAGATGCTGTCCACTTCCGTGCCGCGGCGACTCGGCACGGTGGGCGACACCACATGGGAGCAGGCGAGTTTCGAGAATATGCCGGCAATCGCTGCGGTGACGTATCTGACACATCTTCAGAACAATATCCGTCAGGCCGAATCTGAGGCCATAAGCTCGATCGTAAGCTCAGTCAATGCGCTCTATTCGATCAATCCCACGGATGTGCGTGTCAATAAGCTCAACGCATACGTGATTCCTCAGAACACAATGCTTATCCGTGGCGGCAAGTATTCGAGCGACATCGTGCTCGCTGCAATCGACACTACAGCAGCACCGAGGGTCTTTGTCGGAGGACGCGAAATCCCCGGCGGACACTTTGAGGCATCAGCCGGAAGCACCGGAACCTTCAATTATTCGGGCTACATCGAAGTGCTAAAAGCTGACGGATCGGCGAGTCGCTATCCTTTCGAATCGAGCTACACGGTCATAGAGCCTATGGCTACTATCTCCCCCACGATGATGAATGTCCTTTATGCCGGAATCGACAATCCTATCAGTATCAGTGTGCCGGGAGTGCCGATGGGCAGCGTCAGCGCTTCGATCACGAGCGGATCACTAACGCGAAACGGCGATGTATGGGTGGCTCGCGTGAGCAACGTGGGCACCGAGTGTGACATCAATGTCTCCGCTACTGTCGACGGCCGCCAGATGAATGTGGGTTCGATGAAGTTCCGGATCCGCAAGCTTCCGGATCCACTTCCCTTCATAGCGGTCAAGGACGGAAAGGGGAACACCACCCAATACAAGGGTTCTCCCAAACGTCTCAGCAAAGCTGCCCTTCTGAGTGCCTCCGGCGTCAGCGCGGCTCTGGACGACGGGATACTCAACATCACTTATCAGGTCGTATCCTTCTCAACTGTCAGCTTCGACCAGATGGGCAATGCTATACCGGAAAACAGCTCGGGTTCGAGCTTCTCGCCCCGACAGATAGAGCAGTTCAAGCGCATGAAAGTGGGTAAGAGTTTCTTTATCTCCAATATCAAGGCCAAAGGCCCTGACGGGATCACCCGTGATATCCCCCCGATGGAGGTGACGCTCAACTAATACCGAGAGAGAATTATATAGATTTTAACTTGCTACTCAATCACAGGAAATTATATATATGAAACGCATCCGCAGTATCATCATATTAGGCGCCTTGGCTGCTTTCTCCCTAAGCTCGATGGCTCAGGTGGAGTCGGCCGGAGGTGTACGCCGTCGCACGGCAAAGGATAAGAAAACACAACATACGGGAGCAAAGGTCACGGAGCGTATGCAGTCGTTCTTCGAGGCTTCGGAGCCGAGCGATGCAGATCTGTCGTATATGCGTGAGATCTATCGTCAGATTGACCTCAGTAAGGATGCCAACGCGCCTCTCTACTTCCCTGAGGATATCATCGACGGTCAGGAGAACCTGTTCCGTATCATGCTCCGTCTTGTCGTTGACGGGGAGATTCCGGCATACGAATATCTGGACGGACGTGAGGTTTTCACGGACAAGTATCAGATCAATGTGCCGGAAATGCTGGACAGATTCGGTATCTACTACAACGGCTCGGGTAAGAAAATCACTATCGAAGAGGCCGACGTTCCGACAACTCAGGTTCTCAACTATTATATCATTGAGAAATGGGAGTTTGACAAGCGCAGCAACCGTATGAAGGCCCGTGTGGTGGCTATCTGTCCCGTCCTTAACCGGTATGGCGACTACGGAGGCGAAGCGAAATATCCCATGTTCTGGGTGAAGTACGATCAGTTGCGTCCTTATCTGGCGTCGCAGTATGTCTTCACCTCCGACGACAACAACCTGCCGCAATACAGTCTCGACGATTATTTCAATATGGGAATGTATCAGGGAGACATATATAAGACCAAGAACCTGCGGAATCTCTCGATGGCTCAGATGTATCCGGATCCGGACGATATGAAAGCTGCACAGGATAGTATCGACAATCGTCTGCGCACTTATGGCAGCAACCTGTGGATGCCGACCCGTGAGGAGTATCTGGCCATGCTTGAGGCTCAGGAGGAGGCCGGGGAAGCTGCCGATGCATCCGAATCTTCCGAAGAGGATCTCGTCCCGGGTAACCGGCCGGATGCCGACACAGAGGTCGTGACTCTCGCTCCGGCTCAGACTAAGGCATCGACATCGCGTGCATCGCGCACTACTAAGAAAACCACTACTGCCAAGAAGAAAAAGAAAAAAGCAAGCAAACCAAAATATACATCATCCTCCGGAAGCGACGGAATCAATGCCAATGCCGAGAAATCGGTAAGGAGGAGGAAGAAATAAACCCCACGGAAAAATGCAGACAGAATCCGGCCCGATGCTTGGGCCGGATTCTGTCTGCTGTCGTCAACGGTATTCGGGAGTTGACTTTAGGCTTAATCTCTTAAAATCATCTAAGCTCCCTCGCTTTCAAGGCGTATCCCTCCGAGCCCGCGACTTCGTGACTTCCAATGTTTTTTTGAAACGGGGTCTGATTAAGAGGAATCAAAATAGGAATAAAAACGTTAAAAAATCGCAGGTATTATCGTAGAGATTGGTTAGTTTTGAAAAAAGTATTACATTTGCAGTCTCAAATTCCTATCCAAGTTTCAGGTCATTTCGGGCTTTGGCGTTACTATGAAACGATTTATTTTATTTGCGCTTGCCGTCATTAATGTTTTTCTTGCTTTTGGACAGGCTGGAGACGATACGGTAAAGGTGCTTTTCCATATAGGCTCATGGAGGTTCGATCCTTCTTTAGAGAACAATGCGGCCTCGATGAATTATTTCATCGAGAGTGTGCGTGCGGCTTCGCGAGCAGACGGACTTGACCGTGTGGTCATCCGAGCGTATGCCTCGCCGGATGGTGCGGATCGACTCAACGAACGCCTGTCGAAGAAACGCACCGAAGCTATCGCGGACCTAATCGCTACCCGCGCGGGAATCTCTCGCTCACAAATCGAAGCGTTACCTCAAGGGGTGGCATGGGATGAGCTCAGGAAGCTGGTTGAGGAGACTCCCGGAGTGCCATCGCGTGAAAAGATACTTCAGATCATAGACCATACTCCCATTTATGTTTACGATCGTAACGGTCGTGTCGTAGACGGCCGGAAGAAGCAGCTGATGGATCTGCGAGGAGGCCGTCCCTACAAGTGGATGCTGCGCCATCTTTTCCCTAAGCTCCGTAACGCTGTGGCAGTTTCCATCTGTCTCAAGAACTCCGGGGCTTCTGCTGACGAAGCAAATCTCCTCACAGATATTGCGGACATTCCAATTGGCGGATCTGGGCAATCGGGTTCAGAAACGGACTCCGTGGCTTTGACTCCGGAGTTTTCTTCAACATCGCCCATTGAGCTAATAGGGGAGGTAAATGATTCCGGTGATGCCGGTACCGAGGCCGTCGATTCAGAGACAATCGATTCAGAGACAATCGATTCAGAGACAATCGATTTCGCCTGTGTCGGCTTCGAAGGGACACCCATGACATGGATAAACCCTTCATCACTCTCAAAGGGGGTTCCTATTGCACTTAAAACCAACCTGTTGTATTATGGTATTCTTATGCCCAACCTCGAGCTGGAATGGCTTATAAACAGAAATTGGTCGGTGGCACTTGAAGGGAATGTCGCATGGTGGGGCAGGTATAGTAAAAACAAAAGCTACCGCCTCGCTGTCATTGACGCTGAGGTACGGCGATGGATAAAGCCGCGCTCCCCATGGCACGGCATGTATGTGGGCGTGATTGCCGGAGGGGGATGGTATGATCTCCTGAAGAAGAGTCCGGGTAAACGTGGCGAAGGCCTGATGACCGGTCTTTCCTTCGGTTATATGTGGCCTCTCGGTCGCCACTTATCGCTTGATGCGGAAATCGGGGCCGGGTATGTCTACACCCGTTACAAGGAATATGATCCCGTAGACGGTCATCATCTCTATCTGCGCACGAGACAGCTTAATTACTTCGGCCCCATCAAGCTGAAATTCTCAATTGTATGGCGTTTTCTTGAGGGGAAGAATATAAAAATTGCTAATAAGGAACTATGAAGAGGTACAGATATATTGTTATAGCTGTAGGGCTTATCATGTTGTCGGCATTAGCATCATGTCGTCAGGATTTGTGTTATGATCACTACCCGTCGGCCGATGTCACATTGACGTGGGAACAGGAGTGGGAACGTGATTACGGCAGGCATCATTCGGCGACATGGGATGCATCTTTTCATGGCTTTGAATACTCTGATATATCACCGGCGTTGCCGGAGTGGGTCAACTTTGTAAAATTCTACAAGGACGGTACCAGCGAAGACAATTTCATGAGTGTAAAGGGAGGCAACGTCCGTATTGACAATGAAAACGACGGCTCGTATCTCCTCTACAACGGCGATACGGAGTATATCGTGTTTAAGGATATGGCGTCCATATCGGAGGCACATGCCACGACTACCTCACGTTCGCGCACACGCAATGCGCTTCAGTATCTTCAGTCGCTCGCTCCCGACACCCGTACAGCCAATCCGCCTGACATCCTATACGTATCCTATATCGACAACATCCCTTCCGTGGCTATTCACGAGAAACGCTCCCTGCCTGTCAAGATGCAGCCCTTGGTCTATACGTACGTCATCCACTATGAATTTGAGTACGGGCGCGAACATGTGGCGCTTGCGAGAGGAGCTATCGGAGGCATGGCCGAGTCGGTATATCTCCGCACAGGCATAACCTCAGACAAGACGGCGATATTGCTTTACGACTGTAATGTCACTGATTATGGCTTTGAGGCTCATGTCGGCTCTTTCGGCGTGCCCTCTTTCCCAGACAGTTTCTACGGCAGAACGGGTGATCCCGACAAGTCCGTTCCGGTCGTTGTCAATCTGGAGCTGTTGCTCACCAACGGAAAATATCTTGAGTTCAACTACGATGTTTCCGATCAGATCGTCAATCAACCCCGCGGCGGCGTCATTTATATCAAGGGAATCAGAGTCGAGGACGAGCAGGCCACCGGGTCCGGCGGCACGTTTGATGTGGATGTCTCAAGTTGGGGCGACACGATAGAAGATGAGATTCCGCTATGACGGCTAAGGAAATTATAAACAGAATAAAAAATTCAACAAATATATTATAATTCACTATTAACACAAGATGCAATGAAAAAACAATTCTACTGGCTTGCGTTGGGTCCATTGGCCCTTACAGCATGTACTTCGGATGAAGTTGTGGATGAAGGACCCCAAAGTAATGTGATCCGTTTTGAGAATATTGTCAATAAGTCGACCCGTGCTGAGGTTACAGGTGATGTTGATCTTGAAAATTTCGATCAATTTTCTGTCTACGCCTACTATACTTTGAACGGTGAGACAATGGGTGTATTTAACGGTGACATAGTTTCCAAGAAGCTGAATACCCCCGAGGATGGGTCTGCTCCTTTTACGACATGGAGTTATACAGATACCCGTTACTGGATGCCCAATGCAAATTATAATTTCTATGCTTACAGCTGTGCCGACATCGCACTGGCAGTAGACGAAGAAGGTAACTACCTCAAGGGCAGACCATTCTTCGATTACGCGGCTAAAGATGATGACGGTCCTACGCAGCTTAATAAGCGCGGTCTGAAAATCATGGACTATCTGTGTAATAAAGACCACCAGCACGATCTTATCTGTGCTTACACAGAAGGTGTTTTCGGTAAGACCAGCGGCAACACAAATGTGAAGTTTACCTTCAAGCATGCACTCTGCAAGGTCAGCGCAGAATTCGTCAACGATTTCCCGAAAGGTTATGAAATCGAAGTTTCCGATGTTTCTCTCTCGAATTTCTACAGCACGGCCAACTATAATATCCGCCTGAATGAATGGACAGGCCAAGCAAGAAACAACACCCTTACAGAGGCTATCGACATGATTCTTACCGGCTCAACTTCAGCGACCTCCACCTTGGAATTCGGTGAAAATGCGACTAAGGTTCCCACCGCTTCCGTATTTATGCTTCCGGTATATTATGACAACGCTAACCTCAACATTACCTTTACACTAAGTGTAAAACAGGGTAACTCCGAGCTCCTGAAACGCACGATTCAGGGTTCATGGAAACCTGTATGGGCTCCCGGCCACGCTTACAAGTATGCCATTCACCTGACGGGTGACGCTGTCAAGCTGGAGCCGATCGTGTTCGAGGCTACTCAATCGCTTGACGATAATTCCGACTGGGAGGATGAGCAGCTTACGAAGATCACCTTCGGACAGGTAAATTAATAGATCCTTTCTTTAGGATAAAGTCATCTCCTATCTCAGGATAGAACCGGTTACCGAGGCGAGATACGTCGCCTCGGTAATCAAACTTCCTGAAAGAGTATTTATAGTAATCATGATATATAATAGATATATACATATAATTTTATATCATATTCTCGCTTTTGCAGTGCTCTCTTTCGCGTCGTCATGTTCCTCTGACGCGCCTGAGGATGCTTCTGCATCTCCTGACAAGGAAGTAGTCTTTGATACCGAGGTCGCAACTCGTGCCACCTTGGTTTCAAGCTCAAATATCATAAACTCTCCTTTCTGTGTCTACAGCGATCTCAAGCGTGTGGACGACAATTCCGACAATGTTATCGTCGCGCAATACGGCGAAGAGGTGGCATTTGACCCCTCATTAAAGAAATGGACATACAAGAATACCAGTTACTGGTTTCCTGATTTCATTCACTCCTTCGTGGCTCTTTATCCCGTGAATCCCAATGGGATTACAAATATCAAATACTCGAATAATCAGTTAAGCTTCATATATACACACCCTTCTGACTATAAGAATACCAGCGACCTGCTTGTCGCCACTCACAGGCGTGATTATAATAGGGCCGGTAATGGCACCGTATGCTTCTCTTTCGCCCATATTCTGTCGAGTCTGAGTGTACGCATAACTTACTTTGACCCTGAGATAGCCGAGGATATTCCGCTCACGATCAACAGTCTCACCTTTAGAGATATACCGACCAAAGCAAAATACGCTGTCACACCTGCATCCCTTGGCGACGGAAGCTTTATGACTTACGATTGTACCTATCCTGAGGAGTCAAACGAAGGCTGGACCATCACTGGCCGCGGAGATGTCTTTATTAGATTTTCGAAAGAAAGCATAAACATACCCAATGATGGTAAGGAACATCCGGTTTTTACCTCCGACAATGCCTTGTTGCTGCTCCCTAATGAGGAAGCTCCCACCGAAATGGTGATCGAATATACGGTTTATGATGCTGTATCGGGTAAAAAATTAACTAAAACCTACCCGATAAGCATACCGCAAGGGTGGAGTGCGGGGCGTAACTATATACTGTCGTTAACAATGATACGCGGCACGGTATCCTTCAGTATCGAAGTGGCCGAATGGGAGGAGACCACTCCCATAGGCACCGTAGTCCCAAGGAAATAAAAAAAGATCTTATGAAAATTACGTTACGTCATACTTACATCCTGACCGGTGCGGTTCTTATCCTCTCCTCGTGTGCGCAGGAGGATATGCCAGACCGTATCACGACGGGAGAAAGCAATCAGATTGTCTTCCGGACATCTCTTCCGGAACTCTCAAGCCGAGCCTCGGTGACGACAGCTGAAAATCTTTCCAGTTTCTATGTGACGGCTTTCGATTTTGACGACCCGGAGACCTTTAAGAACGGGATATACGAGCCTCTTTGCGCTAATGTAAAAGCCGAGCTCTCTTCTGATGAGCAATCATACGTGTCTCCTGAATGTCTATGGCCCGGATCCGGCAAGGGGAACCACACGGTCTCCTTCTTCGCGTTCAATCCCGGCCGGCAAGAAGGCTCGGACACGTGGCTTGTCAATCCCACCACCTCAGAGAATGTTGACTACAAACTTACCGGATTCCGCGTTGCCGGCAATATTGCCGAGCAGGTCGATCTCATCACGGCATACGCCACCGGCTCGACTATTGAAAATGAAGCCTCCGGCATCACGCTCCCCTTTGTGCACCAGTTGAGTCGCATCGATGTGCAGGCTTGGAGCGCTCACGAGAGCTGCGACATTGAGATCGCCGGCGTGCGCATCGGCGGTGTCAGATTAAAAGGCACCTTCAACTTCCCTGTGGACAATGGCTTCGGAACATGGTCAGATCTCTCCGATAAAGGGATAGTGGAGTATATTTACGGAGAGGGTGAGCGCATCGTGGAACTCAACAAAGGCAACGCGTCCACCTCAACAGAAGACGGAGCAGTCTCCATAATGGGCACCCTTCACAACGGCGGAAACAGTGCCATGATGATCCCAAGTGCATATCAGACCGCATGGGATCATGTCTCCGACAAGAACAATACCGGCAACAACCTCTATATAAGCGTACTGCTCAGGGTTACGGATGCCACTCCTTCCGCCGGCATAAATCCTCTTGATAAACAGCGTTATCCTTATGGCGACATATTGCAGGGCGAGGATGCGCTCGAAATTCCGCGAGTGTATCTCGCTGTGGAAAAAGCCACTCACATCGTCTCCTGCCGCCTTTACAAAGAGGACGGCAAATTCTTCACGGACGAGAAATGCCGGAATCCTTACACACTCTCTCCAGATGAGGAAATCAAGGAATTCGGGTGGGCAGCCATCCCCGTTACCGGCGTCTGGGATCCCGGACACGCTTATACTTACGTCCTTAACTACTCATACGGCGTCGGACTTCACGATCCTGAAGTCAGTACCGCCGCTCCGAAAGCCGGTGACCCGATCTTCAGCGATGAAGTCATGGTCGGCGTGACGATTGAAGACTGGTCTCCTGATAGGAATGTCGGCGACTTGGATGTCCCCGGGTCTTAAGGGAATATCCTGACAATCCATCTGAAAGGCTGCCAACCCCCCTCGGGAATACCTCTATATCAGAGGAACGGAGTCACCAGAGTAGCACACCCCCGCATACCTGAGGCAACGTATCTGTAAGCGAAGAGCAGAACCATTCTCACTCTCGCCGACGGAGCCTCGCGCAGGGCGTCCGCAAGAATCCGGCGGCTCTCCTGTGCCAACTCCGAAGCTGAAGCGTAGGGCCCGGAAACAATCACGCTTTCCGGAAGTTTCCGCGCTTCCCGGGAGAGCAATCCGGCCAGCATCACCCGCCTGTAGAGGGTCAGATTCCTCAGACGCGAAAATCCCTTCTTCCCTAACCGTGGTCTCTCCCTGAGGTGGAGAGAAGCCGTGTTCCGCACGTCTGCTATAGCCGCCAGATAGCGCTCTGCACACGTGAGACAGTAAGCATCTCCGGTGATGGACTCCGTCTGATGGCGTATCAACGCCGCAACATGATCGATAACAGCAATCCGCGGCTTCATCAGGAGCAGCCGCATGCCCAGCGCCCAATCGTCCCATACTCCCAGATAATCCGGCCACAACTCCCCGTGAACCTCCTCCACCCGGCTCAGAAATCTTTTTCGCGATGCGTAGACCACAGTGTTGAGCGTACAATGGTGGAAATGCGTCACGATGGCATCCCCCCGGCGCTTCCCTCGCTTCACGACACGTCCATCCTCCATCACGGTAGCAGCCCCCGCCACGACCATGTCCGCCTCGGGATCAGCTTTGAACGCAGCCACATATTCCGCAATACTCCCTGCCGCCATTATGTCGTCCGAGTCGAAGAAAGCTATTATCTCTCCGGTACTGTGGCGGAATCCGGCGTTGCGGGCTTTCGAAGCCCCCGGATCCGGATGCCGTATAAGCTCTATGTGGAGCTCCTTGTCGTTATTTCTCGCTGCATATCCTTCTACGACCTCGTAAGTGCCGTCCCTCGAACCGTTGTCCACGACCACAATCTCCAGAGGACGCCACGACTGGGAAGACACCGATTCCAGTGTCTTCCCGATAAGGTCGCGACGGTTGAGCACCGGGATTATTACGCTGACTTTCGGCTCCATCCTATTGTTTCGGAAGTATCAGCGCACAGACTCCGTTATCTGCTTTATCTCCCCGTAAGAGAGTGGAATCTCCACTACTCCCGCCGCCCATGGAGCAATCTCGTATGGCTGATAGCGCAGGACAATCCCATCTTTCGTAAAGGCGAAATTGGAAGTAGGAGTGACTTCGTCCACAAGAAGACTCATCCCATCCTCGGCCGAGGACATATACTCTTTTGCCTTCTTCGTGAGGATAGGCGTCAGTTTCTCCTCATACTTCTTTTTCCCTTCCGGAGTATCAAGCCCCGGAAATATATCTTTCAGAGTCACGAATCTGTCCCCTCTGAGAGAATAATTGACGCAATACTCCCAGTAAATCCCGTGAACGCCTCCCGTATAGACATAGTTGGAGGCAAGCATCGAGAGATGTTCCTCATCCTCGTAGACCGGCTCGATCACCGGCGACTCGCTCCAGAGTCGGGTGAGCACCATGTAGTCCGAGTCGAGAAGACGCATCACTTCGCGGGTATTCTCTTCGTTGGCAGGCACCCACTTCCCTCCATCATATTTTGTGACATCCGAAGGAGCCGGATAACCCTCCTCATCGAAGTTTACCCCGGTGATATTCATCAGCATATCAGCCATCTTGAGCCGGTTGGCCGGATTTATCCCCTCGTAGGGAAGCCGGTAGTCGGTCTTTATGTCGAGGGTTAGAGCCACGGTATCAGGGTCATTGATACGCACGTAAGTCGTACTGTCGTTGATATGTACGAATTTCAACTTCTCCGCGCGGGTGTGCCCGGTGCATATTGAGGCAATGATCGCCATTGCCATGATTGTAATCGATCGTCTTTTCATATATCTTATTGTTAAAGAAGGAAATATACTGAGGGAAATAGAATTATGCGGTTTTTCGGCCAATCGAGGATGCCGGTCAGCTCCTCCCGTTTTTTTACCAAGAGCCCGAGGCACCTCCCCCGGAGAATCCGCCGCCTCCCCAGCTCCCTCCGGAGAATCCGCCGCTACCTCCGCGACTGCCGCCACCTCCCCCGGCTATGAAGACGGCTGCCTGCTGTTTCGGTATCGTATAGCGCTCTTCGGTACGCTTGCCGCAATTCTTGCACTGATACACTTTCACGCCGATGCCGTCCTGTATATGCGTCGGTTTGCGCTCGACGCGGTCATAGAGCAGCTCCAGTGTCCGCGCCTTACATCTCGGACACACCTTATACTTCGAGAACTTGCTGACGAAGGGGAAGATCTCGGTCGTGCCGCACTTCGGACACAGCCATACGTCGTAGTCCACCGACTTCAGCTGTTCCTCCTTATCCTGCTCGGCCGTGAGATAATTGTTGTCCTCAGCCTCAGACAGCTTTTTCATCTGTGTGCCGCAAACGTCGCAATTGCGCTTATGATTGCGGTAATAGTGCCCGAGCAGGAGATAGATGACCATGAATGGCAGACCCAGTCCGCACGAGATCACCGCCAGCAGAATGAAGATCCACCGGTTTTCACGGCAATGCAGAGCTTTCTGATACATATTGTCCTTACGCATCTTCACCATATAGTAGATCAGCAGCGATAGCGACAGTAGAGCCATGAGGCAGCAGAAAAACAGAAAAATCTTCCCCAGATCCTTCAGGGCGGTATCATCCTTTTCCCCCTTCAGCTCTGCCGCGCTTGCCGGGTCTGTGAAGACATTGTAGAGACTCTCCGAAAGGTCGATCACGGCATTGTCGATGTCTCCGGTTTTCATGCATGGTATCACCTTCTCTTCGATGAGGCGTTTTGCCGCGATGTCGGGCAGAACCCCTTCAGTGCCGCTGCCTGTCTGGATTCTGACCTGCCTCTGCGCAAGTGCGAACACGACCACAACGCCGTTGTTGACATCCTTCTTCCCCACGCCCCAGTGGCGTCCCAAGGCAAGGGCGAAGTCATAGATGTCGGCCTCGCCGATGTCGTCCACGATGACGATCGCCGTCTCTACCGTAGTCGAATCCTCCAGCATGTCGAGTGTACGGTTGACCTTGGCGAGTGTCTCCTTCCTCAGCACGCCGTCCGGATCGCTAACATACGCCGTGCTGTCCGAAAGATGCACGTTGGGCACATCCTTGACCGTATATACCTTCGACGTGGCCGGAAGGGCTGCGAGCAGTAGAAGCAGATATAGGAGAGGGTAGGAGAGGTTCTTTAGTCTGTACATTTCAGAGATGGAATTATTATTATGTGGGAGTGGCTTATTTTCAGATGTTGTTCATTAATTCTGCCCATGTGAGATAGACATCCCTCTTGGAGCCGTTCTTCTTGCCGAAGACAACCTTGATGCCGTTGATGCCGATGAAGTCTATGAAAGGTACGACGTTCCCGGCCATTTTGGCTACTACGGGCGTAGTGGAATACTCTTGGAGAAGTACCCTCTTTAGCTCCTCCGGAGAGACGCTGTCAATGTCGGAATTCTCCGGCATGATCATCTCGATTGTGGCCCAAGAGCCGTCCGCATATACCTTCAGATCCTCAAATTCCTCCGAGGAAGCCCCCTGTGTCCCGGCTGAAAGACTTTTCAGAATACCTTTTACGACCATATCGCGCTTTATTCCCGCGCCGGCGAGATCCCCCTTCCATAGCATATTGAGCTGCGCCGGTGTGGGAGTCACGACACACGTGTTCTTCCCTCCGTCCGTATAGACTATTCTCAGGTCATATCCCGCTTTCTCGAATATACCGGTCATCATGTCTATCTGGTATGTCGACATCTGACGCCCGCCTCCGGCAAGACACAGCTGCGTGAAGGCCTGCTCCTCCGGTGTGTTGTCCGATGTGTAGCCTGAGATTATGTATTTCATCTCCAGAGTGTGGCCATCCACGATGGAGTTTATATTCTTTATCCCCGACAGTCCTGTCGTACTTTCCAGCATCGCGCTGTTGTTGCCCGATTGCTGACATATCATTTTGACTACTTCGCGGGCTTGTTCACGGCTGATCATACTCAGATCCTGTGCTTGCGAAACCATCGAGCCGATCATAACGGCTAAAGTGAGGATTATTCCCTTGAGATACTGCTGATTCATCTTTTTATTCTGTTTTTTATGTTTGTGATACAAAAGGTTAATTGCGAGCCCTCAGACTGCCGGCAGACTGGTTCCCTTCAGTTTGCGGTATAGGTCGAGAGCGTAGACATCGGTCATGCCCGATATGTGGTCGAGTACGCTTTGCAGACGGGTGAATAAATCCGCCGCCCCCGTCTCGTACTGGCGTGGCACCCGGAGCAGAAGTAGCTGGGAATCGTAGTCCCTCGGATGCATCACGGCGTGTATCAGGCGCTCGAGTAGATAAGTCATGATTGTGTGGCCGGCAAGCTCTATGTCCACCACATCCGGGGCGCTGTAGATTTTTGAAACCGCTGTCTTGGCGCATCGAGCGAAGGCCTTGCGCACATTCTCGTCCGGCATGGCCTCTATCAGCGTCCTGTCCTGATCCCCGCGAAGAATCTTGGCTTCATTGTTCAGGAAAGAGAGCGAACACTGATCGACGAGCGTGCCGATCACTCCCGACCGAAGGTAGGCCACTTTCTCGTTCGGATCCTCGAGCGTTGACATGGTGTTTTCGGCATTCCCCCGCCGTTCCGGCGAGAAAAAGGAAAGTAACAGGTCGTAAGTCTCCTCGTGATCCAGAATCCTGAGTTTATGGGCATCCTCGATGTCCATTATCTGATAGCAGATGTCGTCCGCCGCCTCGACGAGATAGACGAGCGGATGCCTGACGAACCGGAGTCTCTCCCCGTCCAGTGCCATCAGGCCGAGCTCGTCGGCGATCCGCCGGAACGTATCTGTCTCCGATGTGAAGAAGCCGAATTTACCCTTATGCCCGGCGTAGCGGGATGCGTATGGGTATTTTACTATCGAGGCCACGGTTGAATAGGTCATGGCGAAACCTCCCCGGCGGCGTCCCGAAAACTGATGCGTGAGCAGACGCAGGGAGTTGGCGTTCCCTTCGAAGCACGTGATGTCGCTCCACTGGTCGGGTGTGAGAAGATGTTCCAGCTCCCGGCCGCCACCCTCGCTGAAGAATGTCCCGATAGCTTTCTCTCCGCTGTGACCGAATGGCGGATTGCCCAGATCGTGTGCCAGACACCCCGTGGCCACGATGTCCGGCAGGTGTGCGAAGGCCTCGCGGTGGGCATCATCCTTATGTCGCTGCGACAGCTCGTGAGCCACGTCGGAAGCTATCGAGCGCCCCACCGAGGACACCTCCAGACTGTGCGTGAGACGATTGTGGACGAAGATACTGCCCGGAAGGGGAAATACCTGTGTCTTGTTCTGTAGCCGCCGGAAAGGGGAAGAGAAGACCATCCGGTCGTAGTCGCGCCGGAAGTCGCTGCGGTTGTGGCGCCTCGGATCGTGATATTCTTCCATGCCGACCCGCTTGGCGGAGATCAGGCGTGGCCATTCCATCGGTACTCTATCGGTTTTTATATCCCCTGTTGTTTGCATACTCTCTCTCTCTAAAAAGATTGTTGAAACATATTCATGCGCCTGCTGTAGCGTGCGCCTTGAACCATCAGCCGGCATGTATCCAGATACCCCCTGTGCGTATGCCGAGACGACAGTAAAGCTTTGAGGGGCAAGAGCAGCGGCCATATCTGTCGGTGGGTGAAGCGGAGCAATGCACCCCGGACCATCGAAAACGATGCCGTCGATACGATACGGTCCCCCGTAGTGGAGCGCGGATGATCGCAGACGACAAGCGGCAGACAGACCCCCCGCAACCCCCGGCGCAACAGTGACAGCATGAATATCTCCTCCTCCCCGCTCTGAAGCACAGGTGCGCCGGCACCCATCAGCGGTTCGAATCGTACCCCGGAGGCCATAACCGCTTCCCGCTTGAAACTTATTTCCACACTCGTGAAGTAGTAGCCGCGTGGCTTCTTGTGTAAGCTGAACCCTTCGTCTTTGTAGGTGAGCGTCCGCTCTCCCCCTATCGTGCAATGGAAGCATACCAGAGTCTCCTCGGGATGATCGCGGTGATACTCCATGAGATGCCGGAGAGCCGACGCATCATAGTGCAGATCGTCGTCGGCAATCACACATACGGGAGCTTCCGCAAGACGCAGGGACTCGTTTCTGTTGACGGAGAGTCCACGGCTGCGCGTTTTGAATATCCGGAAGTCTCCCCGTCTCGACAGAGACTCGGGGACAGCGCAATCCCCTTCCGGAAGCTGCCACGATACGAGATACTCCACCCCCTCCACTGCCGGATAATCCGAAGCGGCGAGACGGCGGATTCCATCCTCGCCGAAGGTGCTGACGAGTATCTGCATGTATGGCCTGTTTTCCCGTGTAGACATATCTCACCCCTCTCTCCCTTATTGCTGATCCTTGTCTTTCAGCATCTTTTTCCACATTTCCATGTAGCGGTTTGCCACGATTCGCACATCATTGTTGCGTCTCACGAACTCCGGTCCCGCTGCCGAGAGACGTCTCACCAGCTCCTTGTCTGTGACAAGCTCGCAAAGTCGCGCCGTCATCTCCTCATCGGTCATCAGTGGCGAGAGATTCAGCACCGGGCCTTCGGACAAATCCTCTCCGAGGAAACTGTAATAATCCCTTTCTCCCCCGCTGATGGTGATCTGACCCCGCGCCATCGTCTCCAGACCATTGGTTGCCGGAGACATGGAATACAGCTGGTCCACCACAACGTCCGCTTTCTCGATAGCCTTCACGTAATCCTCGTATGGAAGATCGCGGATGATATTGACTTCGCAGGAATCGGGATTCATGGACTCCACACGCAATGCCACCTTATAGAGCCGGTCCAAGCCCTTGAACATCTCGTAATCCGATTTTATAGCCACAGCGATGTTGAGCTTCTCACCCTCCTTCTTCTCAATCCCGTTGAACCCCTCACCCGGAGAAAAACGGTAAGTGTCGATGGGGATACCCGTGTACGTCAGCTTATCCCCCAGATACGGAGCTGCAAGGATATGGTACTCGTACAGGGCGCTCATGGCCCCGTCGATATTCTCATATACATGTCGGCAATAATCCCCGTTGGGTCCCGACATCCATTTCTGCTCGTAGTAGGGGTAACGCTTGGCGAAAGGTGTCTTTTCACTCCCGATCCGCATCTCAGAATAAGGCAGCGGATGATCGATGCAATTCCCTTTTACGATGACAGGATCGTCTCCCGCGATACTCAGGAAGATGGAGCGGTTGTGACGCTTCAGCTCATTGAAGAAATACCGCAGCTTCCCCGGCCGGAGAGCGAAGAACCCCGGATTTACTAACTGCACGACATCGTAACCCTTGGCCTTCTCCATGAAGCGCATCAGTCTCCCTAGATAAGCGAAAGCGCCGAAGATACTCCCCTTTCGGGTAAGATCGATGTCGCGCTCCGTATCCATACACCCGCTTCCGGCGCTGGCCACGGTGACTTCGTGACCCCGTCGCCGGAATTCCCTTGCCAGAGTCACATGGATGTTGCTATAATCGCCAATAAACAATATCTTCATATACATTGCAAAGTTAACAAAGATTACCGATTTTTGCCAACCCCCCGATGAAATATTCCCCTCGAATTCCGCCCTCATGTCGGGCTGCCTCCATGCACCCGCCTGCTACCCGCGCCCTTGTGACCCGCGTAACGCGGTCGTATCTTCCAACATCCGCCCTTCTATGGGCGGATTCATGCGATTGGCCATAATTGGCCAATTCTCCCTTACTTGCTCCACGAAAAATCATACCCCTATCGCTGCGACGCCTTTTATGTAACCCGGGGGGACGGGAGCAACATCCGCTTTTCCCGATTCTTGCTCTGTCCGGAGAGTATAGTGGTTAAGGGGCGTTAAAAAGCTCTAAAAAATCGAATAAATGAAGATTGCTCAGCGATTATGCCCGGTTATTCGCCAATAAATGCTAAATTTGCAATTTGAAACGAGGCTCAATCCGGTGTTTGTGGCTGTGGTTGAGCGAGTGTTTAAGTGGTGTCGGGAGGCGGATATGTGCTTCTTGGACACAGTGCAAATCATTATCAGACAATGACTTCAAAAAGATCGTTTCTGCCGCTGGCAGCCCTTTTTATCGTGCTCTCGATTATCTTTCCGGCGTGCAACAAAGACTCGGATGCTACTCCATACTACGTGGAGCCTTCCTCTGTGGCTGTCAACGGTTTCTATCTGAAACCCAATAGCAAGGTGCTTTCGGGCCTTGACTCCGTTTTCTTCTCCATCGACTTGCAGCGTGGTCTCATCTTCAATGCCGATTCCCTCCCCAAGGGAACGAAGGTAGATGCTTTGATTCCTGTAATTGCGCTCCCTTCCTCCGTGACAAAAGCGACCATTACAATGGATGGTGGCTCGAAGCGCACCGGCGACGTAGACTATCTCCGTAATTCGGATGACAGCATCGACTTTTCCGGGCGTGTATATCTTGAGCTTGTTTCGGCTGAAGGCAATTCCCGCGCTTATCAGATTAAGGTGAATGTCCACACGATGGAACCCGATTCCTTGTGGTGGGGCAATACGGCTATTGCAAAGCTCCCTTCCCGTTTTGATGCTCCGATCGAACAGCGTACCGTGCAGACCGGCGACGGTTCGGTGGCCGCGCTTATTCTTGAGTCCGACGGTTCCTTAACTTTCTCGGAGTCCGAGGATGCTTTCTCCGGAGTATGGAGTAAGCGGAAGGTGGAGCTCCCCTTCGCTCCACGTGTACGCACACTGAATTACTGCGATTCCAGATTCTATCTTCTTAGCTATGACGGTGTGCTGTTCTCCTCTGACGACGGATTCAGCGGATGGCGCTCGACCGGCGAGAAGTGGACTTCGATTCTCGGAGCTTACACCGACAGATTGATAGGCATTACTCTCCCCGACGAAGCGGGTGTACGCCAGTTTACCTCCTATCCTGCCGGCGCGATGAGTGGCGAAGTGCCCGCCGGATTCCCTCTGTCTGGTTCTACCGATATGCTGATTCTCACCTCCCGGTGGTGGAGGAATCCCTACGCTATCCTCTGCGGTGGCGTGGATGCTCAGGGCAAGATCTCCGATGCGGCTTGGGCTTACGACGGTGCCACTTGGGCGCAGGTCTCCAACGGCGGTTTGCCGGCACTCAGGGGAGCCGCTTTGGTGCCTTATTTCGCATATCGGCGTACCAACAAGGCTTGGGTTTTCAACGAGTACAGCGTACTTATGCTGCTGGGTGGTTGTGATGCCGACGGAGGGCTCAACCGCGATATGTATGTCAGCTACGACAACGGTGTATTCTGGTCGAAAGCCTCCGAGCTGATGCAGATGCCAAAATATATTCCCGGCATGCACGATCTCGACGCTGTCATAGCCACTACATCCATGTCCGGCAATTTCGAACCCCGTTGGTGGAGCTCCACCGAGACCCCGGACCTCCCCTCGTGGTATAAAGTCGATTATACCACTAACGGTTACGATGTGACTTGGGATTGCCCCTACATTTACCTCTATGGCGGATATGGCGCCGATGGTAAACTCTGCGACTCCGTATGGCGCGGTGTGATCCGCCGGCTTACTTTCATGCCGCTCCTTTGATGTGAAAAGAATGATGAAAAGTACCATCCGACGACATATCTTGCTCCCTCTTCTCCTGCTCTTTGCCTCATCCATTCCGGTAGCGGCTCAGACCGACTATCGGTTCGACATAGGCGGAGGTGTCGGCATGAGCGGATATCTGGGCGATGCCAACACTTCCAATCTCTTCGGTAATCCGGGTTGGAATGTGGAGGCTCTGTTCCGCTATCTTTTCAACCCTCGTCTGGCTCTGAAAACCAATCTTACCGTCGGAGGCCTGCGTGGCAACAGCGCAGACATGACAAATGTTTTTCCCGGAGGTGAGACCTTCAAGTTCTCCACCACGTTCTACGAGGTCGGGGAGATGTTTGAATTCAATTTCTTCAACTACGGTGTGGGGGAGCGTTACCGCAAACTCAAACGCATCTCCCCCTACGTGACGGCTGGACTCGGTTTCCTTGTCTGGACCGTCGACGGCAAGTCCGGTTTTACTGTCGATATACCTTTCGGCGTTGGTGTCAAGTATAAACTGAAGGAAAGGGTGAATCTCGGAGCCGAATTCCTCATGAAAAAGACCTTCTCGGACAAGGTCGACGGAGACAATCTTCAGGATCCTTATCAGATCAAGAGCTCCTTCATGAAGAATACTGACTGGATTTCGACCCTCACTTTCACCATTAGCTATGAATTCGGCGAGCGATGCCGCGCCTGCAATTATAAAGAATAACCGCGATTCACTCCATAATCTCTAAAAGCATGGATGCAACCTCACCCATAACCCCTCAAGAAAACGTTCAGGATTCCGACACTCTGCTAAGCCGGCGTATCGGGCTCTTGGGCGACGGACGCCTCCCTCGACATGTCGCCGTGATTATGGACGGTAACGGCCGTTGGGCCAGAGCCCGAGGTCTCGACCGGAGCGCCGGACACAACGAAGGAGTGAAAAGTGTACGGCGTATCACGGAAATTTCTTCCGAACTCGGAATCGAATATCTCACTCTCTACACCTTCAGCACCGAAAACTGGAATCGTCCCAAGGAGGAAGTGGATGCTCTGATGCATCTCTTCAGTCTTGTGCTCGTGCGTGAGGTGCCTGACCTGAAGCGGAACAATGTCCGGCTCAACATCATCGGGGATATCGATATGATGCCCGCCGTGGCGCGAGACAATCTCCGCCGTGGGGTCGAGGAAACATCACACTGCACCGGACTGACCCTCACCCTCGCTCTCAGCTACTCCTCCCGATGGGAACTTACCGAGGCCGCCAGAAAACTCGCCCGTAAGGTCGCCGCCGGTGAACTGGAGCCTGATTCCATTGACGAAGCCACCCTCTCTTCCTCGCTCGCTACTTTCCCCATGCCTGACCCGGACCTGCTTATCCGTACCGGCGGAGAACTGCGCATATCAAATTATCTCCTTTGGCAGATCGCTTATAGCGAACTCTACTTTACCGACGTTCTCTGGCCTGATTTCGACAAATTGAAATTCGTAGATGCCCTTCTCGACTATCAGCGTCGTGAACGTCGCTTCGGTAAAACTTCCGATCAATTGATTAACAAGACTTCCAGATGACAAAGCCTTTCAAGCTTATATTCATGCTCATGGCAATGCTCCTCGGCGCGTTGCCCGCTTCCTCTCTCGACATCCTTCCCTCGGAGCTCGCCCCGGTCGACACGGTGTACAGTCCCAATATCATCTATTCTCCGATGCCTAAGGTCTATGAAATAGCCGGAATTAAGGTGACGGGTCTGGACACGGACGACGATTATCTTATCATCGGCTCCACGGGTCTAAGTGTCGGCGACAAGGTGGAGGTGCCGGGAGACGCGATCACTAACGCCGTGAAGCGGCTTTCTCGCGCCGGACTATACTCAAAGGTTCAGATCAAGGCCGACAAGATTGCCGGCGACAAAATCTGGCTCGACATCGATCTGCGTCGACAGCCGAGGATGAGCGAAATGAATTTCAACGGCGTGAAAGGCGGCGAACGGAAAGATCTCACCGAGCGCCTCGGCATGGTCAGCGGCCAGCAGCTTACTCCCAATATCGTCGCCCGGGCAAAGGAGATCGTACAGAACTACTACGGCGCCAAAGGATTCAAGAACGTGACCGTAGACATCGTCCAGCATCCCGACCTAAGCAAGGAAAATCAGGTGATTCTCGACATAAATGTAAACCGCAACAGCAAGGTGAAGGTACACAAGATTTATGTCGAAGGCAATGAGGTCCTCTCCGACAGAAAGGTGAAGGGTGCCATGAAGAAAACCAACGAAAACGGCAACATCCTCAACATCTTTAAGCAGAAAAAATTCGTGGAGAGCGATTACGAGGATGACCTGAACCGTATCGTCCAGAAATACAACGAGCTCGGCTATAGGGATGCCCGCATCGTATACGATTCTGTAACCCCCTACAACGAGAATCGCGTAGATGTCCACATTAAGGTCGACGAAGGCCGTAAGTACTATATCCGCGACATCGAATGGGTCGGCAATACGGTCTATCCGACCTCGGTCCTCAACGATGTCCTCGGAATTTATCCCGGAGAAGTCTACAACCAGAAACTGCTCAACAAGCGTACCTCGGAAGATGACGACGCCGTAGCGAATCTTTACATGGACAACGGCTATCTCTTCTTTCAGCTGATTCCCATAGAGCAGAACGTGACCAACGATTCCATCACCCTCCAGATGCGTGTGATGGAAGGCCCGCAGGCACGTATCAACCGCGTGGTCATCAACGGCAACGACCGACTCTATGAGAAAGTGATCCGTAGGGAACTGCGTGTGCGCCCGGGTGAGCTCTTCTCCAAGTCCGACCTCATGCGCTCCGCTCGCGAAATCGCCCAGACCGGACATTTCAATCCCGAGAACATGGATATCCGCCCCCAGCCTAACGAAAACGACGGAACGGTCGACATCGTATTCAATCTTGAGTCCAAAGCCAACGATCAGGTGGAATTCTCCGCCGGTTGGGGACAGACCGGTATCACAGGTAAGCTCGCGCTGAAATTCACCAACTTCTCCATTAAGAACCTGTTCCACCCCAGCTCCTATCGTGGTATCATCCCTCAGGGAGAAGGGCAGACCTTTACGATAGCGGCCCAGACCAACGCGAAGTACTATCAATCCTACTCGATCTCGTTCCTCGATCCGTGGTTCGGAGGCAAGCGCCCTAACTCCCTCTCCGTATCGGCCTATTACTCCCGCCAGACCGGCATCAACTCCTCATACTTCAACGACAACTGGGCGAACGCCTACAGCTCCTCCATCTACGGAATGCAATACGGCTACAACTCGGATATCTACAACTACTCGTATCAGAACGCCTACGACCCCAACAAGGTCCTTCAGATGGCTGCCATAAGCGTCGGTTTCGGTAAGCGGCTAAGCTGGCCCGATGACTACTTCCGCTTCAACGCAGACCTCACGTATCAGTGGTATTACCTCAAGAACTGGGACTACCTCTACTACATGAACAACGGAACCTCCAACTCCGTGACGCTCGGCCTGACGTTGTCCCGCTCAAGTATTGACAATCCTCTCTATACACGCCGTGGCTCCATGTTCACTCTCGGCCTGACGCTGACTCCTCCGGTTTCCCTCTTCAGGCACAAGAACTGGAAGAAACTCTACGATGAGGCCACCTATGAGAATTCCACCTCTGCAAAGAAGCAGATGTACGAATGGATCGAGTACTGGAAACTCAAATTCAACGCCCGCACCTTCACCCCGCTCACAGACCCCGACGGCCAGTGGACACTCGTACTGATGAGCCGCGCCGACTTCGGACTCCTCGGTAGCTACAACAAGTATCTCAAGACACCCTTCGAGACCTTCTACGTCGGTGGTGACGGAATGACAGGCGGATACACCTACGCCACGGAGACAATCGGTATGCGCGGATATGAAAACGGCCAGTTTACTCCTTTCCGCCGCGAAGGATACGCCTACGGCCGTTTCACTTTCGAGCTTCACTTCCCCTTCATGCTCCAGCCCTCGACCACGATCTACGGAATCGCCTTCGCCGAGGCCGGAAACGCGTGGACATCCGTCAGGGACTTCTCCCCCTTCAATCTCGCCCGCAGCGCAGGTGCTGGTGTGCGTATCTATCTCCCGATGGTCGGCTTCATGGGCATCGACTGGGCTTACGGTTTCGACCGCGTGGTTAACCAGAAAGGGGGTAGCCACTTCCACTTCATACTCGGACAGGAATTCTAAGGAAGATACCCCCCGGAGAAAGAATTTGTTAAAATTTGTCAAAAGAAATTTTTTCACCGTTTTTGCCTCTAAACCAAATTTGCTCCCGGGAGTCATATAAGAAAAATTTAAGTATTTATGAGAAAGATATTTTTTGCATTAATCGTTGCGGTGGCGTGTGCTTTCGGTGCGGATGCCCAGAAATTCGCCCTCGTCGACATGGATTACGTCCTGCGCAACGTTCCTGCTTACGAGATGGCCAACGAGCAGCTCAATCAAGTGTCGCAGCGCTGGGAAAAGGAAGTGACCGAGCTCGCCAAGGAAGCAGAGGCACTTTATAAGAACTACGAGAGCGAGCAAGTCTTCCTCACCGACGAGCAGAAGAAGAAACGCGAGGAGGAGATCGTTAAAAAGGAAAAAGATGTCACCGATCTGAAATACAAGTACTTCGGCCCCGAGGGAGAGCTCTATAAGAAGCGTCAGAGCCTTATGCAGCCGATTCAGGAAGAGGTCTACAACGCCGTCAAGAAGGTCGCTGAGGAGAAAGGTTATCAGGTCATCTTCGACCGTGCATCCTCCCAGAGCATCGTGTTCGCCTCTCCTCGGATTGACGTCAGCAACGAAGTGCTTGCCAAGCTCGGCTATTCTCGCTGACAAAGTTTGCAGTTACGGATTTAAATATTAATTTTGCGAGACCAACGGCTAACTTCAGCTGTTGAAATTCTACAAAAACAAACTACAATTCAGATACAAAATGCTAAAGAAAATCGTTTTGGCAATCATGCTTGCCCTCCCGATGATCGCAAGTGCCCAGGGAGTGAAAATCGGGCTTGTCGACACCAATTCAATTCTGACCAACCTGCCCGATACAAAAACGGCACAGGATAAGATCAATGCCCTCAGTAAGGATTTTCAGGATCAGGACAGCAAGTTTATCGCTGCTCTCCAGAAGAAAATGGAAGATTATCAGGCACTTCCCGAATCCACTCCTCAGGCCACTAAGGACGCTCTCGCCAAGGAGATTCAGGCCGACCAGCAGAAGATCGTAGAGTTCGAGCAGAATGCTCAGAACGAGATGCAGAAGGCTCAGGAGCGTGAGATGGCGCCGGTGATCAATAAGGTGAGAGATGCCATTCAGGCTGTCGGCCGCGAGGGTAACTACACTGTTATTCAGGAGCTTGGAGCTGTCCTTTACTATGGTGCTCCGGCTGAGGATGTGACTCCTGCGGTCAAGGCTAAGCTCGGAATCAAGTAAATCCGGCTTCAGCTGACTTCCCTTTTTATTTCTTAGACATTACACGAGGCGGCAGGATGGATTTCATTCTGTCGCCTTAAGATTTTCCAAAAAATAAGTGAAGCAATGTCCGGTTTGTCATTCAACGGTCCGATAGGAGTTTTCGATTCCGGCTACGGCGGACTTACGATCCTGCGTTCGCTGCGTCAGCATCTTCCGGAGTACGACTTCCTTTATCTGGGCGACAACGCCCGCGCGCCTTACGGCACGAGAAGCTTTGATGTCGTCTATCGGTTTACTCTCGAGGCTGTTCAGGCGCTTTTCTCCTACGGATGTCCTCTCGTAATTCTTGCCTGCAACACGGCTTCCGCCAAGGCTTTACGAAGTATCCAGCAGAAGGATCTCCCTTCTATAGATGCCTCTCGGCGTGTTCTGGGCGTGATACGGCCGACAGTCGAGAAGCTTCCTGACGTATCCCGGTCAGGACATGTCGGTGTGCTTGCTACTCCGGGCACAATTGCCAGCCATAGCTACAAGATCGAGCTTGCCAAATATGCGCCTCAGCTTTCGGTCTGCGAGCTCGCGTGTCCGATGTGGGTGCCTTTGGTGGAGAACAGCGAGGCTGACGGCGACGGAGCCGATTATTTCGTAGAGAAATATTGCCGGCAGCTCATGGATCGCGATCCTCTTATCGACACCGTGGTACTCGGTTGTACCCATTATCCGCTTCTAATCCCGAAGATACGCCGCTATTTGCCGGAGGATGTCAATGTGCTGGCTCAGGGAGATATTGTGGCTGAAAGTCTGGCGGATTACCTCAGGAGGCATCCTGAGATGGAATGTCGGCTCACCCGAAACAAGCCATCGGGTCATTGTGAATATCTCACAACTGAGAATCCTGACAAATTCTCGGGACTTGCCTCCCTGTTTCTTTCGGAGCCCATAGAGGCACGTCGTGTAAATCTCTGATCAGAGGCGTCTTCCCGGTCAGACGGGACGTTGCCAACGGAGTATTGTGGAGTCGCCTTGAGGGGTGAAAGAGTATGGGAGATCCGGAAGTCCCGGTGCCCGAAGTCCGTCTCCGAGGGTGACGGCAGTGGATTCGACACGAATTTCATCGAAGATTCCGGAGTCAATCCAGCGGGAGAGCGTGTGCGGCCCTCCTTCCACCATAAGGGAGATCAGTCCATACTCCTCATAGAGCATCCGCGCTATAGCTTCTTCACTCATCTCTTCTTTGAGCACGATAGTCTCATCGCGCATCACGGCTCTGTCTGAGCTGACAAGATGGTGCGGGTCGGGAACGACCGGCCGCAGTTGCCGGTTAGGCCATAGGCGGCAGTCCAGTAGCGGGTTGTCGGTCAGGATAGTGCGTGTTCCGGCGAGAATGGCATCGGAGATTGCGCGCTGGCGATGTACCAGTACTTTACCGCAAGCATCGGAGAGTGTCGCCGGTGAGCCATCCGGGTGAGCCATGAACCTGTCCGCGCTCTCGGCCCACTTCAGAACCACATAGACACGTTTCAGGGTGTGGGCGAGGATGAAACGGCGATTCAGCTCCCGACACTCCTTTTCCAGCACTCCGGTTGTGACCTGCATACCCCCTTCCCGCATGATCCGGATCCCTCTTCCCGCCACTTTTTCGAATGGGTCGAGAGAGCCTACTACACAGCGCCTTATGCCAGAGTTTACGAGCATGTCGGCACATGGGGGTGTTTTGCCGTAATGGGAACAGGGCTCAAGAGTCACGTAGATCGTGCAGTCGCTCAATTCACTCTTGTCGGCGACGGCAGCCACAGCGTTCACTTCGGCGTGCGGGCCACCCCAAGGCGACGTGAAACCTTCGCCGGCTATAGAGCCGTCGGGACGGGTGATCACGGCGCCGACCATCGGATTCGGGGATGTAAACCCGCGGCCACATCGGGCGATTCTGAGCGCTCGGCTCATGAAATGTTCGTCTATACTCGGAGTCATGATGCAAAATTAGCAAAAAAACGATGGTATATGGTGATTATTTTTTAGTTTTGCACAACATGTTAAGGATGTTTTTAATCTTATGGATAAAAATATGACTGTGGCAGAGCTGACGGAGTCCACCCGCCGGCGTCTCGTGCCCCTCTTCGGGCGCGGTGAGGCAGATGCCATGCTTCGTGTGATCTGGGAGCATCTGCGGGGCTGGCAGCCTGTGGATGTGGTGCTTCACGGCTCTGACGAAGCGGGTGAGGCTGTAAGGAAAGACTTCGCCTCTATTGTGGAACGGCTTGAGAAGTCGGAACCTCTCCAATACATTCTGGGTGAGGCTCGTTTCTTCGGAATGACGTTCTGTGTGAATCGTGACACTCTGATCCCGCGTCCGGAGACAGAAGGGCTGGTGCAGCTTGTATTAGATGATTTCGGAAGCCGTCCGGACTTGCGTGTAGCCGACATCTGTACCGGTAGCGGAGCCATAGCGATCGCGTTGGCGCGCAATCTTCGTTTCTCATCCGTCACAGCAATCGACATATCGTCCGGCGCCCTGAAATTGGCCCGGGAGAATGCGCGGAACCTCCATGTAGCGGTTAACTTCGTGGAGGCTGACATTTTAGCTTCGGACCTGCCTCGGGAAAGCTTCGATATCGTAGTGAGCAATCCCCCGTATGTACTTGACTCCGAAAGGGAAACTATGAAGAGCAACGTTCTTGATTATGAACCGCACTCCGCTATTTTTGCTCCGGCGGGAGATCCGGAAGTGTTCTATAGGGCGATCTCCAAAGTGGCCATGAATGCGCTTGTGGAAGGGGGGAGGCTCTATTTCGAGCTGAACCCTCTGACGGCTGAAAGCGTACGCGGCTTGGTGGAATCCGAGGGCTTCGTCGGAGTTGAGCTTCTCCGCGACATTCACGGCAGACTGCGTTATCTGAAAGCTCAAAAACCGTGCCGATGAAAAAGCCTGTAAAATACACCCCTGAGCAGGCTCTCCAGTAT
Source organism: uncultured Sangeribacter sp. (assembly GCA_964409015.1). Taxonomy (GTDB): domain Bacteria; phylum Bacteroidota; class Bacteroidia; order Bacteroidales; family Muribaculaceae; genus Lepagella. The sequence continues at coordinate 35,455 of CAYPBS010000004.1, read as the reverse complement.
GCCGCCGGTATATGTGCGCGTTCGGAGCAGTGCGAGTTTGACATCCGGCGAAAACTGTCCTCCCACGGAATATCGGGGTCGGAAGCCGATAAGATCATAGATTATCTTTTGGATCATGATTTTCTTAACGAAGAGCGTTATTCGTGTGCCTATTGCCGTGACAAGGCACGTTTCAACCGATGGGGAAAAATCAAGATCCGCGCGGGTCTTATCGCCCGCAGAGTAAGTAGGGAGGCAGTGAAGAAGGGACTGGAAGCTATCGACCGGCCGTCATATATTGACGGGCTGCAGCGGCTCACGCATCAGCTCGCCGGAACGGATGACCTTTCAGACCATGCGATGAGGATGCGGCTGATGCGCCGGCTTGCATCACGAGGCTTCGAGCCGGACCTGATTGCCGACGCTATACGGCGTGAGAAAGAGTTAGGGGGCAATGGGAGCGAGCAGTAATTTCGTAGCCCTAATCCGTTCTCTTTTTGAGGATTTTCTGAGTGTCGTATTGCCTCTTCGGTGTCATGCATGCGGCCATCCTCTTCCGCACACACGCCGCTTCATTTGTGCAGGATGTACGGCCGACCTGCCCTTGGCCGGTTACGAAATAGACAACAATCCCCTTACAGAAGTTTTGCGCTCCATAAAGGAGGGGGATGTCGGCATGGCGTACCTAAAGTATGAACCCCGCAACCGGGCTGCGAAACTCATAAAGGATTTCAAGTATAATGGTTTCAGTCGTCTTGCCCGTTATCTCGGGAGTCTTGCGGCCGAGGAGATACGCCCATCCGGGATTTTCGATACGGTCGATCTGCTTATTCCGATTCCGCTCCATCGGGGCAAAATGCTTGACCGCGGATATAATCAGTCCTTGGAGATAGCACGTGGTATATCGGAAGTAACGGGTATAGAGATCGGGAAGCAGCTTGTGGCCGTGCGAGGGCATGGGACGCAGACTAAGCTGGACCGTTCGGGTCGCCAAGCCAATGTAGAGGATATCTTCGATGTGTGCCGTCCTGAGGAACTTGAAGGACGAACGATACTTCTTGTAGATGATGTGTTCACTACCGGAGCAACTCTAATGAGTGCAGCCAAGACTGTGGCCGGTAGGTGCCGTAATGTGCGTCTGCGCCTGTTCGCTCTTGGCTCGGCACACCATTGATATGACCGTGCTTCGATGGGTGGATCGACGTTGATATCCACGTTTCGGTGGTGGTTCGTAGGGAATCCGACGCCGCGCTGCTGGTCGTTGTTTTAGTCGACGGCGCTATGCGGGTCAACATGGGTTTGGGTCGGAAGGGTTGTGGGTAACAGATTGGCTGGATTCAGAGTTGGGTGAGGGGTAGGGTGAAGATTAGGGAGATGTGTGTGGTGAGGGGTTGTGGAAATTATTTTGTGAAGTTTAGGAGAGGCTGTTTGATATTTTGCGCTTTTTCACTAACTTTGTGCCGATATTTTATCTTTATGATGCGCCTTGACTGAGGCGGTTATTACATAATATTAAAAGAATACAAGCAATGAAACAACCTGAACGACTCTTAGCCGAAAAACTTCTGCAAATAAGCGCTATAAAGCTCCAGCCCAATAATCCATTCACATGGGCTTCGGGTTGGAATTCGCCAATATATACGGACAACCGTAAGGTTCTGTCTTATCCGGATATCCGGACATTTATCAAAATCGAGCTCGCACGTATCATCGAGGAGAATTTTCCTGAGGTGGAGGCGATCGCGGGTGTGGCCACCGGGGCCATTGCCATGGGTGCGCTTGTGGCCGATATTCTGAATCTGCCTTATGTCTATGTGCGTTCCACGCCGAAGGATCATGGTCTGGAGAATCTTATCGAGGGTAATCTGAAGCCGCGTACGAAGGTTGTCGTCATCGAAGATCTGATCTCGACCGGAGGAAGCTCTCTGAAGGCTGTGGAGGCTCTGCGTGCGGCTGCCTGTGAGGTGGTGGGTATGTGTGCCCTGTTCACTTATCAGTTCCCGATCTCGATCAAGCGTTTCAGGGATGCAGACGTGAAGCTGATCACACTTTCCAACTACAGCACGATGCTTGAAGTGGCTGTGGAGACAAACTATATTCAGCCTTTCGAGCTTGTCACTCTTGAGGAGTGGCGCAAGGATCCCGCCGCATGGACACCTGCGAAAGATTCTTCTCAGGAATAACCTCAATAAAGCGCAACAGTTATGTCAGAGTATAAAAGCGAGATAAAGGAAGTGGCGGCTCCGGCTTCCGCAGTTTTCGAACGTCTGTCGAATCTGGAGAACCTCAAGAGCTTCGTGGATAATCTTCCCGAAGACCGTATCCCTCCCGAGCAGTTGAGGCAGATAAAGGATATGGAGCTGACAGCGGACAGTATCACCGTTGCCGGGGGTCCTACGGGTTCGGTGACGCTCAATATCGTGAAGAGGGAGCCGACGAGTCTCATAGTTCTCAAGCCGGCTGACCTTCCTCTGGATCTTCAGCTTGAGATCAGGATAGGTGATTGTGGGGCGGATGCGTCTACCATACAGGTTGCTATCGTGGCCGATCTTCCGCTCATGCTGCGCCACATGGTTAAGGGTCCATTCAATCAGCTTGTCGCCCAGTTTGCCGATATGCTTGCTGCCGTGCCTTACGGTGCGTCCGATGTTTCGGAGAATAAGGATGAGTAGGGGGTGTGCCAAATATCTGAAAGCGGTTTTTGCGGCCGCCACTTTAGTATCAGCCACAGGATGTGATAATGTCGATTCGGAGCGTATCCCGGCCTTCAGGGTACAGATAGCGCTCAATTCCCCGGGAATGTGGGATGTGTTCGGTGTGGGAGGCTACGGGAGTTACCGCGAGTTTATAGTGGCGACGCGGACTCCGGCCAATTTTCCGTTCACAGAGACGACGTTCACGGGATACGGGGGTGTGCTTCTTATCATGGGGATGGATCCTTTCGGACAGGGGGATGTGCTTCCCTTAAGCTACGATCTGTCCTGTCCCGTGGAATGTAAGCCCGACATCCGTGTGTATGTCGATCCGTCATCTCTCGAAGCGGTCTGTCCTGTCTGCGGGTCTCATTACGATGTGCTAATGAGCGGAGGTTCTCCGCTGTCGGGTCCGGCCGCCACAGGCTCTGTGAAATACGGTCTGCAGCGCTATCAGTGTTATCCTTCCAACGGGGGTTACGTGATAGCCCGGTGAGGGCGGGTATCTTTTCCGGTTCAACGCAATAACGACGTGATATGCTGCTCGATATCCTAATGCTGATTCTCAAGGCTCTGGCCATAGGAGTGATCATCTCCGCCCCTATGGGACCTGTCGGGGTGCTGTGTATCCAGCGTACGCTCAACAAGGGACGGAATATCGGGCTTGCGACAGGCGTGGGAGCCTCTCTGTCGGATCTCATGTATTGTATCCTCACGGCTTTCAGCCTCAGTTTTGTTGAGGATTTCCTTTTGCGCAATCAGGAGATACTGACACTTGTCGGGAGTGCGTTGCTTATCTGTTTCGGTATCTACCTTTTCCGCAACAATCCTGTAAAATCCATCAAGCCTACCGAGGGGAGCGGTACCTCCATACGCGGAGCCGTCATCACGGGGTATCTGTTCACTTTTTCGAATCCTCTTATCGTGGTACTGATAATGGGTCTTTTCACCCGCTTTGAGTTCATGGACAGCGGCTATAAGATCTATCATACTATTTTCGGGTTCATCTTTATCTTTGCCGGGGCACTGCTGTGGTGGTATGTGCTGACATATTTTGTCAACAAGCTGCGCTCGCATTTCAACCTGCGTTCCCTATGGGTGATCAACCGGGTTACGGGAGGTATCATCATTCTGTTCTCGCTTTTCGGCGCTGTAAAATCCATCATCAACTTATGCTGAGGCGTCTGTCGGTCCCATTTCTGCTGCTTGTCTGCGGAGGGATTGCTTTCGCGACCTTTTCCCGCGAGGTCGTCTATACGGACGGTCAATCCGGCTTTTCGTTCTTCGGCGCAGGCAGTCGGGACAACTCATCGGTCCTGAGAATAGATTCTGTCGTCGAGGGGATAGTGAGTGGCGGGGATGCCGACGTGACGTTCACTGTGAGGATACGCAATGCGAAGAAACACCCGAAGGGCGGGTACAGTATCTATCTCGCAGGCAACCGGGCAGACACGATGCGTGTCTCCGTGACCCCGTGCGAGGCTTCCGATCCTCTCCGCGACGAGGAGCGTACGTTGCTCAGGCTTACGATAGGGGATGAGGTCATAGCCTCGGCTTATCTGCCGAGGAGCCGTTTCGACGATCGCGACGGGTTCAATACCTTAGGAATCGGGCGCAAAGGGAATATGCTGGAGGTTTCGGCAGGGCGCATGGAGTCTGCCTGCGTGATACAGACAGCCGACGCAGAGGGCCGTTTCAGGGGGGAAGTGACATCAGCGGGTATCGAAGCGGGCCGGGACAACGCCGTCGAGGTCGAGTGTGCCCGGGTCGTCAGCTACCCTTCGGCGCGCCGGAGGCTTTCAACCGGTCTTTCCGTCTCCGAGATTGCTTCCTCCGTTCACAACGGGGAAGGCGAGCCTTGCGGTTTCTGGACCTTGCTGGACTTTGATGTGGACGACCGGTACATGCGTTGCGGTGGTGATTATCGTCTGGCAATAGTCCGATGGGGGGATCTGGCCGACAAGGCCGCGGAATTTACATCGCGGTACGGGTACCCTTCCGAAGCGTTCGCGATCCTGTATCTGGAGGGAGCCGGAGTCGACAGACACCGGTGGGAGGCGGGGATGCTGAAAGGTGTAATGCTTCCGACACCCCTGAAGTCAGCGTGGCGTCTCGTCTGGTTTGACAGTAAAGGGGAGACGATCGACCCTGAGAGGTACGCTTCCATGTCGACAGCTACGATCGACGAATCGGGCAGAATACTTCAGCTCGCATTTCCGGAACGGTATTCCTCCTTACGCTTCATACGATCAAGCGTAGGAATGCAGGCCGTGCAGAAGAAAATTAACACCGAAATATGTGAATAGCACCGTCAGAAACGCTGTTAAGGAGAAGATGTGCATACTCTCCGGCTTACTGAAAACAGGCAGCGACTTAGGATGGGCCGCGAAACTGTATGTCAGCAACGTGACGAGAGCCCATACCTCCTTTGGATCCCAGCCCCAATATCTTCCCCACGACATATTGGCCCATACGGCACCTATGAATATGCCGGTTCCCATAAGGAAGATAGCCGGATAGAGCATGGTGCGTTGAATGCAGCTGATACGCAGTGAGCGGGATTTATCGGCCAACAGCCCCATAAGTCCGGCCAGAGCCATGATTGCCATAAGAGAGTATGCTCCCATCACCAGTACGACATGCAGGGAAAGAAGCGGAGAGGAGAGTACGGGCATGAGAGGTGTCACCATAGTCCCGCGCGAACCCATGGCAGCCACAAGGAGAGCGAGACTTCCCGCTATGATGGCGAGCGGGGAGACGAAACTCCTTCTCCATGCCGTCACAAGCGCGATGCTCAGCGAACACCACGCCATGAATTGCATCGTCTCGAAGCCGCTTGCCAGCGGAACGTCGGCGGTCACGACCCATCGGAGCAGAATCAGAAGTGTCACCCATATCCACAGGATTACTGGCAGCGTCACCGTGAGGAGACGCGCGGGACGGTGACCTCTGAGCGCGATGATGAAAAGTATCGTTCCGAAGAGGATCCCGATTGCGGCGGGAATGAAAGGGCGGGCCACACGGTTGTAAAACAGTTCCGTTTCAATGCGGAGACCCGAGGGGACGCTTTGGGGAGAAACCTTCTTCTGATAGAGAGCGATCTTGCGGATGACCTTATCGGCTTCGTCGTAATTCCGGGTGAGGACACATTCGTTCAGGTAGCCGGGGGATTTACGGATGAAGAGCCACAGGGAGGTGTCAGTTTCGAAAGGGATGTCGGCGTCCGTGGGAGCATACCAGTTTATGTTGCCCTCAGAGTCGCGGAGAGGGAAGAGACGGAGCATTGCACCGCTCACGAGAGAGTTGATGCACTCGAACCGGGCCAGATCGCGCCGACATGCCGCATCGCTGCCGGCTGCTATGCTGTCAGGGGAGACCACTCCCAGCGCTACGGCGTCAAACCATTGCGTGTATGAGGCGTTTACACCTTTTTCAAGGCCGAGCGCCTCGCGGGTTTTATCCGATTCCACCTTTATGACAGGCGCCGTCTTCCAACTTCCGAAGAAGAACAGGAAGCCCTCGGCCACTTGCGAAGGTGAGTAACCTTCCCACGAGGTGCCTCCCGAGACTGTCGAGGTGAATTCCCTCTCCAGAGTTCCGAACGGCGCAACCCTTCCGTTGTAAAACACCGGGAGACGACTGAGTGAGGCGGAGACAGAGGAAGGGAGGGATGGGAGAGGCTCTTCGGCCGGAGTTTCAGCATGGAGAGAGGGTGCAGCTATGGCCGCGATAAGCGCTATTGCCGGAAGGGACCTCAGTCTTCTGAGATTTCTGCGGAAAGCACCGGAGGGGGAAGCGAGGCATACGGCGGAGGCTATGGCAAACAGCAGATAACCGGCGTAGGAGATCGTCATGCCGGCGGAGTCTCTCGCCACACTGAAAGAGGCGCCTTGGGAATCCGTGTCGTAGGAAGTAAGGACGAAGCGATAGCCGTCGTGGGTGATTATCCTGTTGAGCGAGATATTCCGTGGCTCCTCCTTGCCGAGTCTCAGTGTCGCCCGGAAATCCATCGGTGTCGATGTGCCCGGATAGTAGAGCGCCTTCAGACCGGTAAGCGTGGCTTCGAAGGGCAGCGGTGCGGAGGTGCCTTTGTCAGAGGAGAAACATCGCGCGGGGACATCGCTACGTAAATGTACCGTCCCGTGGAGGGAACAGAAATGAGTCACGGCCGCGCCGGCGAGAATCATCAGCAGAGCCGAGTGGATAAGCAACACCGGCAGGGAACGGAAGCAGCCGCTTACGCAGAGCCATACACAGGCCGAGAAGGCCGTGAGCCCCCACAGCAGTATCATCCACCAAGAGGAGAAGCGGGCGGCATCTCCGGTGGCGGAAAGAAGCGCCATGACAACAGTCAGGAGGGCAAGAAGAATAAAAGGGATCCGGCGACATAAGCCGCCGGAAGGGTATGCAGAGATCATATAGCGTTAATAAAATCTACAACAGCATCACGATCGCTCTTGGAGAGTCTGCGGAAATTCTCGACCGACACACGCGCATCGGAGGCTGCCGCCCCGTGCCACATTATGGCCTCCACGACATTGCGCGCACGGCAATCGTGAAGACGGTCGGCATGACCGGAGCAGATCGGCGACAGCCCTCGTCCCCAGAGGGGAGTGGTGCGACACCAGCCGGAACGGATGTCGTTCTTCATCTCGAGGCGATGCTGCACGAGGTCGGAATAGGGCCATATCTTCTGGTGGGGGTAGCGCGGCAGGCGAGCGTCGCCATCCTTGAAGAATCCGTTGGGATCGGTGAAGATGTCCTCGCCGGTGGTCCACGACGGCCGATGGCATGTGGCACATCCTATCTCGCTGAAAAGCTTTTTGCCACGTTGCACGGCCGGCTTGTCGAGGTCTCGGGCGGCGGGAACAGCCAGACCACGGTGCCATATCATGAAGTCAACGTAGTCCTCGTCGGTCATCTCGGCGGGAAGCTCCTTGCACATCAGATAGTCGTATATGTCCTTTTCGACATTTCCGCTTTTGTTCCAAGCGGGAAACAGAGAGTAGAACCGGGCCTGAACGTCGGGGTCAGCGGCGGCCTTCTGGGCGTAAGCATCCGTGATGTAGTGATAACGACGGTCGCCGCGGGTCACATTGGTGATGTTCCATATCGCGTTGGAGCCGGCGGCGTCCTGCAGTGGACCGCGGGTGAGGGCGTAGGTGAAGCGGAGCGGATGGTCAGTGGAACCGTATGTCTTAACCCATTCTCCAGCGGCAAAGATAGCCGGGTTGATACGTGCGCCGGCTTTCTCTTCCAGAGCATACTGAGCCTTCAGGTCGGCATCGTCGATTGCGTCAAGGAGTCCAGTTCCGTAGATGCCGATAGTGGACTCCAGACGCACCTTCAGTTCGGAGTGGGGAATCTGTCTGTCGCCGACCATCAGAGGGACGTAGAAGGCATCTTCCGCTATTGTGACTTCGGGATATATAAGCGAGTATGTTTCGCCATCGGGGAAAGTGTTGTTCCATTCGTCGGTATAGGACATCCAGTCGATGCGTATCTTATCTTCGTCGATAGGGGCCTTGAATGGAGGGACGGCCTTGGTCTGGGGCATGCCGGTGCAGGAGGTCAGGTAGTTGTCGTTGGCATCTGTGAGCACCAGCAGATAGCCGTTGCCCCAGTCGTTGGCACGGTATCGCTCCATGCGGCGTCCATGGCCGTAGCCGGGATGGCACGATACACAGGAATTGCGCACGTAGAGGGGTCCCAGACCGTTGAAGGGTTTGCTGTCCTGATTGAAGGCTCGCTCGAAGAAATATTCGCCGTATTTGAAGCGGTCGGTCATGCCTGCCTGCACGACAGCGGGAGTGGGGTCTTCAAAGGCGGAGGCAGAAGTGTTGAAGGTCGTCCCGAGTTTTCCGCCGGCATAGTATTCTTCGGAAATTTCCGGAGTGTCGGGCCCGTCAGGGGAGAGAGGCGTGTCGTCGTTGCAGGCAGGGAGCGCCAGAAGCGCCCCCGCCAGCGCGAAGGAAGGTAGTAAGAATGTCTTGCCCATGGTAGATGGTTTGAGTAAGAAATGAGAGTTTGAATCCGGCTATTTCGCGAGTTCCGTCTTCACTTCGGTCAGCACCTCTTCGAGCTCTCTGAGGGCTGAAATCGCTTTGCCGGCAGACTCGTCGCGATAGTTGAGTACGAAAGGAGCGGCCATGGCGGAGATCGCATTGTGGGCGTTCTCAATAGCTTTCACGCACCGGGTATCGAGCTGAGGATTGAGGCCTGCTATGTAAGCGTGGATCGAGAGAGCCGTATTGCGTTCCCCTTCGATGCCACCCATATAGGCGTTCTCAATGCTGGTTACGTTGTCGTAAAAGTCAGCAATTGACTTGTGGCTGTAGGGTATTCGATATAGTTGCTGTCCTCGCCGGTATGAGGCTTTCCGATTTTTTGGGTTCCTACTTCGTCGGCGATGCTTGCACAGCCGTCCACGATGGCCTGCATGGCGTCGGTGGCACTACGATAGACGCTCGCCCCTTTGCCGGCGTTGAGCATATTGTCCTTGTAGGACAGGCCGGTACCGCTGACTGTGAAATTCCACTCCAGTTCGTTTATTTTCTCAGCCTGAGCATTGGGGACGTTATCTTCACCGGCCCAAGAGATGTGGAGCCGGTAGCAGCAGTTGCGTAGATCTCCGGCCACGGCACAGGCGTAGATTATCTGATTGTCGGGGATGGAGGCAGCCGGACGTGGCTGACCGTCGGCGAAGATAATGTACTCGATGCCGTGGAATCCGAGCAATTCCGGGCCGAGGTGTGATCCAGCCCAGACGTCTGCGTCGTCAGCGCTCATTGCCTCAATGTGGGCGGCATTGTTCATTTCGGATGTCAATCCGTCGATGTCGAGGGGCCATGTATCGATATGAGGGTCGATGCCGAAGTCTCCGGCCGGACCGAAGAGGAAGGCTTCGCTCTTCTCCCACCAAGCACGGGCTTCAAGGAAGGATGAGCAGGCTTTCTGCACATTGAGGTCGCTCTTGTCAGCGCGTAAGACCTCGAGATCGGCAACGAGCCGGTCGGCACATTCGGCCAGATGGGCGTAGGTGGGGATAACGGTGTGGTCCACATACTGGGTGGCTATCTTTGCAAAGGTCTCATCTTTCGTGTTTGCGGGATCGACGGGAGAGTCGGAATCAGAGCAACCGCTCAGGAGCAGGGCTGCCCCGGCTAAGATGTAAAACTGTTTTTTCATACTATGGGAATGGTTGGTTTAATTGTTTTTCAGATGAAGTATCCGCAATAGGCCACACCAAGGGATATGGAGGGCTCGTTGTTGTATGCTTTGCGAAGGAGACGCTCGGAGAATTCCGCCTTCACAACAATCTGCTTCAAGGGGAAGTAGTTGAGACCCGCGGCGATGCGGTGGCGTTCGGTCCAAAGATAGGCCGGGGCACCCGAAGAAGCCGGATAGTAGGCGTCGTAGTATTCGTAGCGGCCGAAGAGGTATAGGCTCTGTCGCGCCTTCACGGTCGAAGGGAAGAGACGAAGCAGATCGTAGCCTGCCTCGGCGCCGGCGGATAAGGCGGCTTTTCCGACGAAGGTACGTTTGTATGGTGAGGAGGAGGAGAGCGAACGGTTGTATTCCGAGATTTTGTCGGCATCCGAGAGATGGCCGTAATCAAAATTGCCTCGGGCGATCCATCCGTGACCCTTGAAGGCGAAGTCGAAAGAGGCGATGACTACGGTACCCTTCACGTTCTTGAATTTCCCTTTGTCTGCCTGCAGGGTATTGTTGAAAGAGTTGCCGACATAGCCACTCAGGCTGAGCCTCAATCCCGGGACACTGTAGTTGTCGATGCGGGCGGCAAAGGCATATTTGTTTGCGGGGTGAAACTCAAAGGGGCTGGAGGAACCGTTCTTTATCCACTCGTCTTTCGAGAAGAAACACGAGTTAAGCGCCGGCAGAAACATCGCCTCATAACGCCACTTGCCGGCTCGTCCCCAGATGCTGATTCCGGTCTCATGCCATGTACAGGGCATGATCTGATTCTCACCCTCCGGACGATAGACGGTGAAGAATTCCGTGGGCAAGTGATGGGCGTTGGTGGCACCGACAGGTACGACCTGATGGCCTACACGCACGTTTAGCTGAGGAATGAAGCTTTTTTGAAGCCAGAATTGCTCGAGAGCGACCTCTCCGCCACGTTCCACTTCCTGCTCAAACTCGCCGACCTCCTCCTGCTCCAATTCTACGGCACTTTCGACTCCTCCATGCTCGAATTCTATTTCGGAGCCCATACTCCATCCGCGACCGAAATCGTAACCGAGCATGATGACGACATGCGGGATGTCGAACCGGCCGTGGGAGGGGGCGTCCTTGTAGTCGGCGGCGTGGGAATAGCGGTTGACGTTGTCACTGTAGAAATTACGGGTGAATGCCACCTCGCCGTAGCCTCCCAAAGTGAGACGCGACAGAAATGCGCATCTCTCTTTTGAGGATGTAGTGTCGGATTGAGCCGTCTCATGGGCCGGGACCGCGAAGGCGGAAAATGCGATCGCGCTCGTGATGGCGAACCTTTGGATTCCGGGATATATACGTACTTGCATCGTGTGTATAGAGTTGGGTAAATAATTTTGAGGGGATATATGACCCTTGAAAAATCAATGCAAAATTACATCCGGGTCCTTCGGACGGCAATACCCGAAATTTGGGAAAATCGGTTGAGGAACGGGTAGTCTCATCCCTCATGCCGGAGGCAGACTATAGGATTTGTTGAAAATATATGTTACTTTTGCATACCCAAAAATATCCATATCGCAAAGGAAAAAATAAGATGATAAACCGCAGAATTTCAACGATAAAGCTCGGTATGGCGCTTTTAGCGCTAAGCTTTTCAGGAGGTCTCCTTACCTCCTGCCATGATGATGACGATTATTTGAACCTCACGGTACGGCTCGCTCAGACGGAGATATCGTATGATTCCTACGATGTATGGAGCGGTGTGGCCGAAAACAACCCGTTCCAGTCGCAGTACATGGTATTCAGCCATGCCGGAGAGATCGGTCCGTGGGGGCTCGTGTGGTCGGGATTCACGCCGGCCCGGTGTAAGGGTACATCTTTGACGGGTGACAAATGGCTCGATTCTCAATTCTCGATCATCACCGGAGGAGGAATGAGCGGTGAAGGCACACCTTACATAGTGGCCTACTGGAATACTCAGGAGAACGGGACCACTCCTGTCGGAAGCCGGAGCTGCCGTATCTATTATTCATCGCATCCCGACGGTAAGCATTACCCTTTCACTCCGATGAGTGTCTATGTCACCAATACCTGCTACGGCTACTATACGATGTCGGACGGCAATGAGTTTGCGGAGCCTTTTACCGCTTCAGACTATCTTACTCTGATTGCCCACGGCGTACACGCCGACGGGACGGAAGATGTCGTGAGCATAGATCTCGCCGGCCGCGATGCCATGGGAGAGCTGTATGTCGTCGACAATTGGGAACAGTTCAGTCTCTCATCACTCGGTGAGGTGACGGAGGTATATTTCACTATGGAGTCCTCGCAAAACAACACTTGGGGTATGACGGCTCCCTCTTATTTCGCACTCGACAGCTTTTCCTTCCGGGCCAAGCTTCCGGGGAAATAAAATTTTTGCGTCAGAGGAAATTTGTTGATACTACAGGTGTGATGGAGGTTTTACTAAAATAAGAAGGAAAAAGATATATGAATACACTTGAAGAAATTCAGGCAAAGATCAAGGCGGGGGGGCACGACGACGAATGTATGGAGGCTCTCGACAGGTTTATCCAAGTCAATCCTGCAAGCGACGGGGCTTACCTGCTTCGCGGACGTCTTCACTGGCGTCTTGCTCATCGGGCTGCCGCCATCAACGACCTGAACGCAGCTTTGCGTATCAACCCACAAAGCGAGGCATCCACGATGCTAAGCTCCATCAATAGTATTCTGGACTTCTACGACAAAGATCGTTACAACCCCTGATACGGATATAGCAACTCCCGGAGGGATGCAATAAATCATGCATGACCTCCGGGAGTCGAGCCTATATATGTCAATAGTGTACAGTCCTGAGTTTACTTGCCCAGATCAGCTGAAGGTTTGAATTTTACTGCTTTGTGGGCTGCAATATGGATTTTCTCTTTTGTACGCGGGTTGATGCCGGTACGGGCAGGCTTGTCTACCATGGCGAATGTGCCGAAGCCGAGGATAGCCACTTTGTCATTGTTGGCCAAAGCCTGTGCGATTGATTCAAGGGTTGCGTCAAGGGCAGCCTTTGCAGCCACTTTGTTTAAACCAGCCTTTGCGGCGATTTCGTTGACTAAATCTGTTCTGTTCATAGTCTGTGATTTTAAATGATATATATGGGGGCAAATATAATTTATTTTTATCGGGTGACAAATTTTTTTGACGGTTATTTGCAGATAAACAGTGTGTTTTTGAAAAGAGAGGGTAATTAGTCTGATTTTTTACTAATTTTGTCTTCAAATTACAAGGATAAGGATATGTATAATACAAATCGAGGAGGATCTTTTCTGCAGCGCATCCCTCAGGCTACCGGGGTGTTGCTCCTTATAAATATAGCTATCTGGCTGATATGTTTCTTTTCTCCACACTTTTATGAGGTGACCCTGAGCAGGCTCGGACTCCATTTCTGGGGTTCTCCGGCTTTCAATCCGGCGCAGCTCCTGAGCTACCAGTTTGTCCACGGAGGTTTCATGCATCTCTTCTTCAACATGTTCGCTTTATTCACTTTCGGGTCGCTTCTGGAGAGAGTGTGGGGTACAGGACGCTACGTGGTTTTTTATCTCATCTGCGGGATGGGAGCCGGCCTCGTTCAGGAATGTATCTGGAGCCTGTCGTGGGAGCCTGATTATGTCGCCGCTGTGGCTGCCGAGAACGGAATGAAAGTTGCTGACATCAAACAGATGATATACAGTCAGATCGCGGAAGGAATTCCGGAACGCGTGGCCAATGTCGACATGTTCAAGCAGATGTTGCTGACGGTCGGAGCCTCCGGCGCAATCTTCGGTCTGCTGGTCGGATTCGCGTTTGTATTTCCGAATCTTCCGATGTATCTGTTTTTCATTCCGGTGCCCGTCAAGGCCAAGTATGTAGTGATAGGTTATGGTGTGATAGAGCTCGTGTTCGGGGCGTCGGGCGCATTGAGCAGTGTGGCCCATTATGCACATTTAGGAGGAATGTTGTTCGGACTGATAATGGTGTTCATCTGGCACAAGAGAGGCATCCTGCATGGCAAGATTTACTGATACGCTACGGCGCGGCGGTGTGCTTCTCTGGCTGGCGGGAGTCAATTGCGTCATCTTTGTGGTGCTGACGATTCTCACGTTTGCACAATTCGGAGATGTGCTGTGGTGGCTCGCGATGCCCGGGGAGCCGGATCTTCTGTTGTCGCGTCCGTGGACGATGCTCACATACATGGTGACGCAGGTCGAGTTTTTCCATCTGCTCTTCAATATGCTTGCTCTACTGTGGATGGGCTCTCTTCTCCTTACGCGTATATCGCCACGACAGTTGATGGTACTGTACCTCGGGGGCGGGCTCTGCGGGGCTCTGTTTTTCCTGTTCTCATCCATGCTTTTCCATTTTGGCAGTTTCCAGTGGCTCATCGGAGCTTCGGCTTCAGTGCTTGCGATCATGACAGCGACGGGACTCCTGATGGGGGATGAGAGACTGCATCTCTTTTTTATCGGCGATATCAAGCTCAAGTGGATCGTGCTTGGTATGCTTATCCTCGCTTTCGTGAGCTCGGGCAGAGGCTCGGCAGGGTGGGGGATGGCGCATCTTGGTGGAGTGCTTTTCGGGGCTGCATGGTGTATGGCATTACGCATGAAGCGCAGCAAGAGGGAACAGTCGCATCCCCGGCAGCCTTCGCAGGCCGGCGCACGTCGGGTTGCCTCGATTCTCGAGCAGAACAGAATGGATAAAATGCGGCTCGATGAGCTGTTGGATAAGATAAAGGTGTCCGGATACGATTCCCTGTCGCGTAAGGAACGTAAGGAACTCGACGAAATATCCCGGCGTATAAGCAACTGATATGAAACTCAATCTCAGAAAACCGGATTTCCGGCATCTCACTTTTAGGGTCGTTGTCCGCTATGTGCTGACGGCTGCCTCGGCCTTCTTATTCTTATGTGCCCTTCTTTCCGGTTATGCCGGTTGGATCAATCCCTCCTTCTGGGCGTTACCTTCGATGCTTGCACTTGTTTTTCTCCCTCTATTTGTATTGACGGTAGCCTGTATGGTCGCATGGAACATATATTCCTTCCGCAGTGTCATGGCCATTACTTCGGATGTCGTGGTGTTTCTGCTGCTCTATCCCTTGTCTGTGGTGAGTCCGTTCGGTTCCAAGAAGCTTAAGCGTAGCGACGAGAAAGTCTTTACAGTGATGAGTTACAACAGCTTCTATTGCAACGATTCCGAGTACGATAATCCGGTGCGGAGCCGTACGCTGGATTATGTCATCACGGCCGGCGCCGACATCGTGTGTATGCAGGAGCTCTATTCTCTCGATGCGGCCGGTACTCATGGAAAAGCTACCGATACGCAGATCCAGAAAGTGAAAAGCATGTATCCCTATCGGGTGGAACCCGGCAGTCGTGAACTGGTTGTTCTGTCGCGTTTCCCGCTTACCGTGGTTGGCGGAGACAATGGCAAGCTTTTCTTTCAATATGAGGTCGTGAGAGCCTACGTGATGGGTACTCCGGTGACGATTGTGAATGTTCATCTTCCCTCCTTCGGCCTCAGCGACGAGGAGCGTCAGATCGTCAACAAGATGAAGGATTCGGAGATTCAGGAGACCACCGAAGATATCCGCCATACCATCTATGGCAAGCTCGCACGGGCATTTGAAGTGCGTGCCGAGGCGGCGAAGGTCATCCGGTCGCTTTGCGACACAATCAAGGGTGATCTTATCGTGTGCGGTGATTTCAACGATGTGCCCGGATCATACGCCTACCGGACTGTAAGAGGGGCGGATCTCCGGGATGTCTACACCGAGACGGCGAAAGGCTACACCTGTACCTTCAACGCTTACATGATGTACTTCCACATAGACCAGATGCTCTATCGTGGCGACATGCGTGCGCTGGCTTTCCGGCGCGGTACGCTACGTTCTTCTGACCATTACCCCATTATGGGAACATTTGCTCTTCCGATACGTTCCGGAGCCAAAATGGCGAGATAATTTTTCGTTTACAAATTTAAATGTTCGTTAACATCTGTGTGCAGATATGTTGCACTGTAGCGGCGGTAGTTTTGCAGAGTAAAACCGATATCTCTCAAAACCAGTTACTACTATGGCAACTATTCACTCACGCAACGCTGTGAGGCCGATGCCCGGCCGCGCCTTAGGCCATCGTATCAGTCTCAACGACAGAATCTATGTGAAGCTTGTGCTCAATGGCGTCACGCTGATCGAGACTGTACGCGACAACATTGCCGACTACACCTGCCTGCTTTCCCTTCTTCGGGAAGCCGGACGGTGTTATAAGGGATTGGCCCGCATGATCGTACGCAATATCTCCCGGGGGTGGGCGGTGCAGCGTCCGCTACTGCTCTCGCCGGCGGAAAAAGATGAGTCTGCCGTAAGGCCGGGTCATTATCCCATGCCGTGGCAGACTCACTGATTCTTAATTACAGGGATGTGGATTCAGCGGACGAGCGGAAGAAGTTTCCGTAGCTCCTCGGCTGTAGAGGCGCGCTGGCTCAGCTCGCCGTGGGAATCATAGATGAACATTGTGGGGAGAGAGCTCACGTTGTATTTCAACAGTATCCCTGAGTTGAGTCCGTTAGGGTCGCGCACGATTGTCCACGGAAGCCCCTTGGTGCCGTTCTCTATCACCAGCAGATCTGTGTCGTAGCAGACTTCGTAGATGTCTGCCGCGCCTTCCTCGTATATGGAGCGCAAAGTGCGTGTAAGTCCCGGATTTTCAGTTGCATTCATTGAGGTAAGGACCAGAATGGTAGGTTTGCCCTTTCCGACATTGTCGCTGAGCCGGTGTTTATTACCCTTCAGATCCGGGAACTCCATGTCGATGATGGCAGTCTCCTCAGCCTCGATCACGTTTACCTGCCCCTTGGCTTTACGCCGAACCGCCTGACCCTCTTTGGCCCGGGCCACAAGCGCGGCAGTATGACGGTCATCAGGCCGGTAGGTCTGGAACGCATTGGCTACGGCTGTGTAAAGCGGATCGGTATATTCTATCAGGTGGCCGTCTCCGAACGCTCGGGTCAGGATGTAATAGCTGAGCATATCACCCTTGCCGTCGGACATATAACGGGAATAGACCCTGCGCTTGAAAGCTTCGGTAGAGTCGGCGTTCGCCATTGCCTCGACGCGGCGCGCCTCACGCTCAAAGGCGGTCATATTCTCGGCGAGTCTGGAGCCGGCGAGGGTGAAGTCGATGTCGAAAGCCGATGCGGAAGCGCTGAGGGTGAGAGTTTCCGTACTGTCAAGCGGGAGATAGATGTACTTGTCGTTGTATCGCACCCGATATAGCTCGGGTGATTGGGGCGGAGTATAGGGGATAAAGAAATTTCCCTCTCCATCGACTTTTGCTGAGTCGACGCTGTACCAGAACCCGAATTCGTTGGGAGCCTCCAGCACGGCATAGCTGTTCTCCTTGGCGCCTTTGATATTTCCTTTCAGCCCATGTTTCTCTTTATGGCTGCACGATGAGCCGAAAACAACCGCCGTAATAATAGCGGATAGTGCAAGGTGTCTGCGTGTCATTATAATGATATTGTTATAGGTATTGTCATCCGGATGCCGGCCAATGGCAGCTATCTCCGGGGTTGCCTTGCAAAGTTACCTTTTTTCGTCCATATATTAAAATCCATATCTCTTCTCGAGGAATGGGGACGTTGACCGGAGGTTATGGCCTCAGCCGTGAATCCTGTTATATAATTTCTTCGGCCGAAAAAATAGAGGAAAGTTTTTTTGTAAATATTTTGCTATGAAACTCAAAATGCGTAACTTTGCACCGCAAAAATCGCACGACACCCTCCGGCATGTAGTGGATAGACCTCCGGTAAGGAGGCTTTGCAAAATTTGATAACTAAAAATTACTAAATAGAAAAAATGATCATTGTACAAGTAAAGGAAGGCGAGAATATCGAAAGAGCCTTAAAAAAATTCAAACGTAAATTTGAGCGCACCGGCATTGTAAAAGAGCTTCGTTCACGTCAGGCATTTGAAAAGCCCTCAGTGACAAACCGCAAGAAGATGATGAAGGCGGTTTATGTGCAGAAATTGCGTATGGTTGAGGAGTGATAAGCTCTTTTGATTTCACGGGTCTCTGAATGTGTTCCGAACAGCCGGAGGCCAAGATTCCTTACTGAATACATATCTTCAGAATAACACTCTTCCGAGGTATCGATATGCTTTGGAAGAGAATTGTCGTATATATCCGTATACTGAGTATTTCCCGGTGGCACGGAAAAGCGGAGCCTTGTGATGCGAGTTGCGGATAAGAGCTACGGGGGTGCGGGAGTAGAGAGTGATGTAAAGGGTTTGCCTCTTTAACACATGAGGTCGGGTAGAAGCCTGCAAAAGGGGAGAGGATTTTAAGAATTACGGATAAAATTTGCAGGAGTGTGGAATGTTTTGTAATTTTAACCAATCATGAAGGCTGTTCTCGATAGATTTTCCGATTATCTCACCTTTGAGTTGTATGCATCCCCGATGACTGTGACGGCGTATATAGGTGATTGTCGGCAATTTGTGGAGTTTACTACGGGTGGAAAACCTGAAAGTTTCGAGGCCTCGGAAGTGACCCGTAATGACATCCGATGCTGGATTGCTTCGCCCGACATCGCCGGTTCGGCTGCTTCGACCCGCAGGCGTAAGCTCCTGTCGGTACGCGCCCTGTTCCGCTATCTGCGTCTTCGCGGAGAAGTGGACGTGAATCCGGCAGCCGACATCCCGTTGCCGCGCATCTCAAAGCCTCTTCCTGCCTTTGTGAAGGAACGGGAGATCGAGGCACTGACGGAAGAAGAGGAATTTGATACCGAGGACTTTACGACCTATCGGGATGCCCTGATACTCGACATTCTATATTCTACGGGAATGAGGTGCGGCGAACTCCGGGATCTCAGTGATAAGGACATAGATTTCGGCCGAGCAGAAATCAAGGTGACCGGTAAGGGGGACAAGCAGCGAGTCCTCCCTATGCCCGCCCAGCTGGGAGAGCGTATCCGTCGCTATATGGTGCTCCGTAATGCCCAGACCGGAATGTCATCGGGGCGGCTGATTGTAACTAAGCAGGGAAAGCCCATGAACAATTCAGCGCTGGCACGCATTGTAAAGATAAGGCTGGCCGGTACTTCGGCTGCAAAGAAAAGTCCGCATGTTCTACGTCACACTTTCGCGACAACTTTGCTCCGTCACGGTGCCGACATCAATTCTGTGAAGGAGCTCTTAGGACATGCTTCTTTAGCTACGACGCAGATCTACACACATTTGACTCTTTCCGAACTGCGAGAGGCCTACGCAGGTGCGCATCCGAGGAGCGCTCCAAAGAAGCCTCAGGAGAAAGACACAGATTATAAACCGTAAAATAAAAACGACTATGGAACTGAAAATCAAAGCTATTCATTTCGACATCTCCGACAAGCTCGTAGCTTTCATCAATAAAAAAACAGACAAACTGGTTCGCCGTTTCGAGGCAATAACCGAGATTGAGGTAAGTCTTCGTGTCGTTAAGCCCGAGACTGCCATGAACAAGGAAGCTTCCGTGAAGCTCATTATTCCTAATCAGCCGGAGCTTTTCGCTTCCAAGACCGCCGACACTTTTGAGGAAGCAATAGATCTCTGCCTCGATGCCTTGGAGCGTCCGCTGGAAAAGGATAAGGAGAGAAATAGAAAGTGAGTCGGTTTTCTGTACAATCAACCTTCTCACACCACGTTATACAACTGAGTGTGTCGGAATACGCTTACAGGGTTCCGGCACACCCGTTACGGTTTATAACCCTCCCGTCATCCTGCGGGATGTAAGATTAATGTATGGACATGAAACACAGTGCGCTTGACAAGGTAAGAGTCATCGATCTGCCAAAAATCACCGACCCCCGGGGCAACCTCTCGTTTGCCGAAGGGGCGCGCCATATCCCTTTCCCGATTCGGCGCGTTTTCTACATCTATGACGTCCCCGGTGGCGAGACACGCGGCGGACACGCCCACAAGGAATGTTGGTGTTTCCTCCTTGCCATAACCGGTAGCTTCAACGTACGCCTGACTGACGGAAAAGAGGAAATGGTCGTCCCGCTCAACCGAAGCAACAAAGGTGTCCTTATCCCTCCCGGAGTATGGGACACCATGCACGATTTCACGTCGGGCACAGTCGCTCTCGCTCTCGCCTCCCATCCCTACGAAGAGGAGGACTACATCAGGGATTATGACCTGTTTCTTGAGTATAGAAGAAAAATTGAGGAAGTAGAACCATGAATTTTCCCGACAACACCGACTGGCGTGAGAAACTCCTGAAAGCTTCCGGATTTTCTCAGGAACAGATGGAGCAGGCCCGTGCAAGTCATAATGAGGATGAAGCTGCCCCGGCTAAGCCCGCAGCAAAGAAAGACAAACTCAGCATCTTCATCGAAAAGAAAGGGCGTGGCGGAAAGATTGCCACGATCATAGTCGGATTCAGCTGCAGCGACTCCGAACTCCGCCAGCTCGCCTCCCGGCTCAAGAATCTCCTCGGATGCGGTGGCTCATGCCGCGATGGCGAAATCCTCCTGCAGGGAAACCGTCGCGAAGACGTCATACCTCATCTCCGCTCCTTCGGCTACAGGATCTGATATCACCCCCTCCCATTCCCATTTCAGCTATATATGGAACTTCAAAGCGTTTCGGCCGGTTCCGGCAAGACATTCCACCTTGCCAAGATCTTCATCCGCGACTTCCTCACTTATCCGAAGGATTTCGCTCCCTCCGCCGCTGCCGCCGGGGAGATGATCTACGAGGGTAAGGTACGCCGTTACGTCTTGCGCTCTCCAGAAAGGATCCGCGAAGCCCACAGCCATATTCTCGCGATAACCTTCACCAACAAGGCCACCAACGAGATGAAGGAACGCATCGTCGAGAAACTCGCTGACCTTGCCCGGGGCCATCGCCTTGCCACCGACGACAAAGGACGCTGCAAGGAAGCCGAATACATGGAATACTTCCTCTCCGAGACCATAACCGAGGCCGGCCTACCTCCCACTCGGGAGCAGCTGATGGCCTGTGCCAAAGCCGCGCTTGCCGAGATACTTCACTGCTACACCGACTTCAATATCTCCACTATCGACTCCTTCTTCCAGCAGCTCTTGCGCACATTCGCTTACGAACTTGGGCTCAACGACAATCTTGAACTCGAGCTCGACAACGATTATCTGACCGGCGTCGGCATCGACATGACTCTCCGCAGTGCCAACCGTCCCTCCGATCCCAACCATCTCCGGATTCTCCGGTGGATACGTCAGCTGATCTCCATTTGTCAGGAACGCGGAGAGACCCGGTGGGACATCCTCCCCTCCGGTGCCGCTTCCGACACCGACCTCCGCAAGAAGCTCACCAACATTGCGCGGAAGATGTCCGGAGACAAACTCCGCGATAAGTTTGACCTTATACGCAAATATTTCCGTAGTACCGACTGGAACGACACCGGCCGCCCCGGAATCGATTGTTTCAACGATTATTACCTCCAGACAACCCGCTATTACAAGGACCGGAAGGAGGAGGCCTTCTGCGACCTTCGCGATGCCCTGTTTGCTTTCGACACACAGATGAGACTCAACGGCGCCGACACACCCGACTTCGCTTCGGGACTCCTGACGGTGATCAATGCTTTCCGACTCTCCGGCGCTGCCGATCCCAGATTCCGGTTGCCGACCACAAAGATATTCGGAAAGCTCACCTCCCCCGACGCCGATCCGTCGGTTGTTTTCTCTTCGAAATCGAAGCTGAAGGCCGAAGCAAAGCAGGCGGTGGGAGCCGCTGCCATTGAGGTCGCCCGCCGGGGTATCGCCTTCAGCCTCTCCCGCAAGATCGAAAAGGCCACCATCGATTTCCTCTTCTATGTCGGCCTGCTCGGTATCATCTCCGACAATATGGAGAAATTCCGCGAGAACAACAATCTCCTCCCCCTCTCGGGCACCAATACAATCCTTAAGGAGATCGTGCAGAGTCAGGCCGACGCACCCTTCATCTTCGAACGCCTCGGCACACTGCTCAATCATATCCTCATCGATGAATTTCAGGACACATCCGACTCCCAGTGGGACGTGATGCTCCCCCTGCTTGAGAACATCGAAAGCGAGAATTTCGACAATCTGATTATCGGCGATGCAAAGCAGAGCATATATCGTTTTCGCGATGCCGAGCCGGAGCTGATCGCCCGCGGGGTGAGGGACGCCTTCCCGGCTACCAACATGCGTGCCCGCCCGATACCCAACAAGAACTGGCGCAGCAGCTTCACCGTGGTGGACTTCAACAACAATTTTTTCAGCGACCTCGCCACGGCCATCGACAGCTCCATGGAGCATCATCCCGACACGCCCCGGCGCTCCCCGCTCCCGATCTACAGCCGGGTCCGGCAGGAGGTAAGGCATAGCGACAAGACCGGATATGTCGAAGTCACCTTCGAGAAAGGCTCCGCCTACCTCGACTCGCTGGGATCCCGTATCGCGACCCTGATCCGTGAAGGTTGGCGTCAGCGCGACATCGCTGTCCTCTGCGACCGCAACGACGATTGTCGCGCTGTGATACGCGCCCTGATGGATTACAACCGCACGAGTACGGATCTCAAGATAGAGATCGTCAGCGAGGAAGCCCTGTCCGTAGGTGAGTCCACGGCTGTAAAGCTTATCCTTGCCGTCCTCTCGCTCGTGGCCGACGGCAATCTGCTGCCCGACGACACGTTGACCTCCTCCCCCCACGCCGGCGCAAACCGCTCCACACCGCGTTTCACTGCCCATGCCGTCGAAATATATGCCGCCATGCAGGTCGCTTCCGGCAAGGCTTCCGGAGCTGCCGACATCGATCCGGCTGGAATGTCGGGCGTTATCTCCCCCGAACGGGTCGACGCCATGCTGAAGGCCATGCCCGCCATCTCGCTCCCCGCGCTTGTCGACGCCATCGTGGCCTCTCCCGACTTCATTCCGGCCGGATTGCGGGTCAGCGAAGCCGCCTACATAGCGGCTTTTCAGGACGCCGTACTCGATTTTTGCGACCGATATCCCGCCGACCCCGCATCCTTCGTCGCTTGGTGGCAGGAAGCCGGCCATAAGGTCAACGTCGCCTCCCCGGAAGGCGCCGATGCGGTCTCTGTTATGACGGTCCATAAGTCCAAGGGACTCGAATTCGGTGTCGTCTTCATCCCGTTGGCAAAATGGGATATCGACATCAGCAAGCGCGACAGCACTGTGATTTGGGTCAAGCCCGATCCCCGCACATGTTCCGATCCCCGCATCATGCCCCCCTTTATCCCCGTGAATGTCGGAAGCCGCGACCACGAACTGCTCCATACCCCATACGCCTCCGGCTACCTTGAGGAATTCGACCGCTCGCGTATCGACAAACTGAATCAGGCCTACGTAGCCTTCACGAGAGCCGGCGGCGAACTGTACATAAACGCCGAGCTGGCCGACTCCGCAAAAAAGAATATAGATAAGGGTATCATCCCCTCCACCACCTCCCTCCCCGTATATCTCTATCATATACTTCCCAAGATGGCGGAGCGATTCCCCGGGCGATACCTTTTCGACGGAAAATGTTTCCAAGCTGGAGAGAAAGGCATCGCGGTCAGGTATAAGGACTTCCATAAAGCCGTACCGGAACTTAAGGATGAGGATTTCATCAGGGAATACTACGTCAATTCCCCGATGCCCAAGCTTAAGGCATTGCCCGGCGACGACGAGACGAGCACACCCGGTGTAGGCTCGTCAGCTCCTCGTGACTATGGCGTCGTACTCCATTCCGTATTGTGCGGCATGACCCGTGCCTCGGATCTCGAACACAGTATCTTGCGCTTGAGGGTGAAGGGACTCCTCACCCCCGCGACAGCCGACAAGTGCCGGCGCCGTATCGCCGGAGCGCTTGAGATACCCGAAGTAGCCGGATGGTTCTCGGGCGATGCACGTGTATACAACGAGCGGACGGTCCTTTGCGGTGGAGAACGCCCTTCACGTCCCGACCGTGTGATCGACACAGGTTCCGAAATAATAGTCATTGACTATAAGACCGGACGCGACGACCGCCCCGAGATCTATACGGAACAATTACGCCGGTACATGGCGCTCTACGGCAAGATATATGCCGGTGCAAATCCCGCAAGGACCGTCAGAGGACGCATACTCTTCATCCCCGCCGACGAAAGCCGAGAATGTCACGTGGTCGACGTTGAGCCCTGATAGAGTGAGCCATTTTTCCCCCCCTGACAAACACAAGAGAAACCCTGAATCAACAGAATGTTATGACCAAAAGAGATGAAAGAGGCGTACCTCTGAGCAAAATCGCAGCCTTCCTGAACAACCCCGCGGAAAACCCCGATATACTGGTTTTTGACGGATGTCCCGGAGCGCCCGGACTCAACTCATTCTCGTTCCGGATAGAGGCGCTGATGTTCCTCATCTGTACCGGAGGACGATTCAGATTCTCCATTGACCTGAAGGAATACGACGTCTCAACCGATACACTCGTGATTCTGAATCCCAACAACTACGTCAACGTCTGGGAGTGTTCCGAAGACTTCACATGCAGCATGACCGTCTGTTCTCTCAATACGATTGAGACCATCATCTCCAAACCATCCGATCTCCTCCCCGTCATTGTTAGCAACGCCCGCACCCCCGTCCTGCATCTTGCCCCCCCTCAGTCCAGATGGCTCCGGGAGAGTTTCTCGCTCATCAAGGATAAGATCGAATCCGAAACATCGAAATTCCGGATGCGCACCATTCAGGGAATCATGCAGGCCGTCCTTTACGACATAATGGACATAATAATTGCCCGCAACCCCTCGATAAAGGACATGAGCTCCCGCAAAGAGGAACTCATGGTACAATTTATCATAGCCGTGATAAAGGACTTCCGGAGAGAGAGGAAAGTCGAATATTACGCAGACAAGCTCTGCATCACCTCCAAACACCTTTCCGCCGTGGTCAAGGAGCTGACCGGAGTGACAGCAGGGAAGATAATCGACGACTACGTGATCCTCGAAGCGAAGATCTTACTGAGGAAGACAGACCTCACCATACAGGAGATAGCCTCCCGACTCAACTTCCCGAACCAATCCTTTTTCGGCAAATACTTCAAGCATGCCACCGGCCTCACCCCCTCCGACTACCGCCAATCATAACGCCCCCTCCCGAACGCGCTGACCCGCGCATCGCCGCGTCGCCCTTGTGATAGGCCAATTTTCCCTATTGGTAATCGAATCGTCCTACCGTAGGGCTGACTCCATGAATCATCCTGCTACACACGATGATGAGACCCGCGTAGCGGGGTCGTATCGGAGCCTGAAAAAGGCGACGATACACGTATAGCCTGTGGTAAGCGCAACGCCACCACAGGAAAGTTACCGATTAAATAACGACCCGCGCATCGCCGCGTCAGAATTCCCAACGTCAAATCCACGTCCTACCGTAGGGCTGCTTCCATGGAGCAGCCTGCTACCCACGATGATGAGACCCGCGTAGCGCGGTCGTATCGGAGCCTGAAAAGGCGACGATACACGTATAGCCTGTGGTAAGCGCAGCGCCACCACAGGAAAACCACCGACTAAAATAACGACCCGCATCGCGGCGTCGGATTTCCAAACGACAACCCTACCCACACGTCGGGCTGCCTCCATGAATCATCCTGCTACCCACGATGATGAGACCCGCGTAGCGCGGTCGTATCGGAGCCTGAAAAGGCGACGATACACGTATAGCCTGTGGTAAGCGCAGCGCCACCACAGGAAAACCACCGACTAAAATAACGACCCGCAGCGCGGCGTCGGATTCCATGTATTGTCAACCGAGGAGTTTCTTTACAAACTCGTAATCCGGCTCTTCCGTGATCTGCTCATTGAGCGACGTGCCCAATACTTCTCCCTCCGGACCTATGACAACAAGACACCGGGCCATCAAACCCCGCATCGGACCGTCGGCTATCTCGCACCCGTATTCCTTGCCGAAATTGCTACGGAATGTCGACGCCGTCATCACGTTGTCAATACCGTTGGCGGAGCAGAAACGGGCGGCTGCAAAGGGAAGGTCAGCAGATACGCACAAAACTACCGTGTCCGGCAACGACGCGGCTTCCTGATTGAAACGGCGGACGCTGGTTGCGCACACATCTGTGTCAATACT
Organism: uncultured Sangeribacter sp.; assembly: GCA_964409015.1. Lineage (GTDB taxonomy): Bacteria > Bacteroidota > Bacteroidia > Bacteroidales > Muribaculaceae > Lepagella. The sequence continues at coordinate 9,470 of CAYPBS010000004.1, read as the reverse complement.
CGGAAAAATGTTGAGTACCACCCGTTTGCCTTTAAACTGTGAAAGGGTTATATCTTCCAGACCTTTCCCCGTAAGAGTGAAATCCGGAGCCTTTGTGCCCGCTTTGGGAAGTGAACCCACGGTATGCATCTTGAGACCGTTTAATTCTATCGTTTCCATAAATTTTTTACTGTTGTTTGTGTATTTGTTATTGTCTAATTCTTCAACGCACACTCTGTATTCTTGGTTCATATTCCGACGGACGGTCACAAATTCTCCCCTTCTTCCTTTCGCCGAAAGGACTTTATTTTCTATTTTTGTACCCTGAAAGGATAGGACACATCAGGGAATCCTCTCGCGAAACTCAAATCTCAAATGAACAGGAAAAGAATCCATATCGCTCTTTTAGCGACCCTTATAGCCTTCACGTGTGCTTACGCATCGGACAAAAAGGTAGTACTGAGCATCGAACCTCCCATGGAGTGCAGCAACTGCGAGAACCGCGTCGCCTCCGTTATCGCCGACATCGAGGGAGTGGAAGCGGTTGCCACAGACCGTAAGACTCAGACCGTAAGCATCTCTTTCGACGACCGGCGGACCTCCGTGGAGGCTATCCGCGCTGCGCTTACGAAAATCAATTGCCGGGCTCAACCCGTGGAAAACGAAAACACTCCTGAAGACGAAAATACCCCTGAGGATAAGTGAAATCACTCTTTTTAGGTATTTAGACTGGGTCTAAATTACGCAACTTTTTTGGCCTCCGGTTGATTATAACGGGGTTTAGTGCTAAATTTGCATCGTTGGCCGGACTTCTCGGGAGTCTCCGGCACGGTTAAGGAAATACATTTTACACTAAAACACTTATAAAACAAAACTATGGCTTACGTAATTGACGACAATTGTGTGGCTTGTGGCACATGCCAGCCCGTCTGCCCTGTTGAGGCTATCTCCGAAGGTGAAATCTATCACATCGATCCCGATACTTGCATCAGCTGCGGTAGCTGCGCTGAGGTTTGCCCCAGCGGTGCTATCTCTGAGGGCTAAGCTCCAAGCACTTGACAGTACAGAGGTGGGTTGTCGTTAGTTGTGTGACTACGACACCCGCTTTTCTTTTTTTGAGACATTGATCCCTCCGGTCAGGGTAATTTCCATGGCTTTTATTCGTTTACAAGGGTAAACGACGATATTATCAGTACATGACTTTCTCCATCATCACCATAACCTACAACGCGGCTGCCACTTTGCCCGCCACTCTACGGTCCGTGTCTCAGCAGACATTTGCCGACTTCGAACATCTGATCGTCGACGGTGCAAGCACAGATGAGACCTTGGCTGAGGCCGCACGATACAACCGCGACGGCCGCCGACACATCCTCTCCGAGACCGATAAGGGGCTTTACGACGCCATGAACAAAGGAATTCGGCTCGCAAAAGGGGACTATCTGCTTTTCCTCAACGCCGGAGATTCCTTTGCCGACTCCACTACGCTTCGGAGATTTGCCGACGCGGCAAAGGACCATCCCGATATAATATATTGCGATACGATGCTTGTCGACAGCGATAGGAAAATTGTCGGAAAACGCCATCTCGACGCTCCCGAGAAGCTTACATTCGGGAGCTTTTCGAAAGGGATGCTCGTCTGCCATCAGGCCTTTTGCGTCCGGCGCGATCTCGTCGAACCATACGACCTCCGGTATCGTTTCAGCGCCGACTACGATTGGTGTCTCCGATGCCTTAAGAAAAGCCGCCCGGAGCGATGTGTGAATCTCCGCTTCCCCGGTATACATTATCTTACCGACGGTCTGACGGACCGCAATCACGCTGCCTCGTTACGCGAACGATACCGCATCATGTGCCGATACTACGGCACCGTACCCGCTTCCCTGAACCATATCGGCTTTTTCTTCCGTAATCTCCGCAGAAAATTCGGAAAAACTTGAGCGCCGAAGGGACAGGGATCCAAAATAATTGCTAACTTTGTCGGAATTAGTCTTAAATACGGATAATATGTCAGAAGAAACTCTTAAAATCAAGATAATCAACCGAAGTCATCATCCTCTCCCGGCTTACGGCACTCCGGAGAGCGCCGGAATGGATGTTCGTGCTTTTCTCCCGGACGGGAGTGTAACCCTTTCTCCCGGTGAGAGGACACTTATCCCGACCGGACTCTTCATGCAGCTCCCCGCCGGATACGAATGTCAGATACGTCCTCGTTCCGGTCTCGCACTGCGCAACGGTATCACGATCCTCAATTCTCCCGGCACGGTCGATGCCGACTATCGCGGTGAGATCGGTGTCATCGTGTTGAACGCCGGCTCTGAACCCTTCACCATTGCGGACGGAGAGAGGATATGCCAGATGGTGATCAAGGAGTATGTGAAGGCAACTTGGGAACCGGTATCCCGCATCGACGAGACCAAGCGTGGAGACGGTGCTTTCGGACACACTGGCGTCAATTGATCCCCTGTACGGACATGCCTTCGGCATGTAAAACATGATCTTATTTTTACACCCCCGATTCTGCTGATATTATTCTGAGAATCAGGTGTTAGACAGTAATATTCACAATATATCTCCAACAGCTCCTTATGTCTTTAAGAAATCATTATAGAAGCCTTCTGATTCCGGCTCTCATGGCGGTTCTGTTCTGCTCCTTCCCCATGATCCGAGCTGCCGTCAGAACCCGGAACGCCGATGAGGCCAAGTCACGCCATTACCTGAACAGCGCTCTTGCCGAGTCCTCAAAAGATAATTCCATCATCTATACGGCTCTTTTCCGGCGCGCTGTAGAGCTTGATTCTACTGATGAATACATACGCTTCCTGCTCGGTCAGGATGCCGCCTCCCCGGTTCTTGCTGAGCCGCTTATGCGTCCCTACGCCGAGAAGCATCCTGAAGACCGGTATGTGGCGATGCCCTTTATCGGTGCCCTCGTGGGTGCCGGTGAGACGGACGAAGCTCTCCGGTGGATGAGTCGTCTGGTCGATGCTCGCCCGGAAGATCTCGATGTGCGCAAGATGGAGCTCGAGCTTTGGGCTCTGCTCGACAGTGTGGAGCGTGCCGAGGCGGTGATCGATTTTATGAAGGAGGTCGGCATTGATGACGATAGGGAGCTGACGTTGCGCCTCGCCTTGCTGGGCCGCAAAGAGGAGAGTATCGACAGCGCGAAGGTGATTCAGCTGATGAGGGATTACTCCATCGCTCATCCGGAGGATTCAATGGCCTTTTCTCAGTACGTGTTCGGCGTTTACTCATTTTCAGACCCTCAGGAAGCCCGCGATATTCTCGCGAAGAGGATTCAGGAACAACCTGACAGGGCCTTCAATTACAATCTCCTTCTCTCCATCGGGAATTACGAGCAGGACACGCTGGCTGTGAGGGAAATCGTAATGAAGATTCTGGACCTTCCCGATGTGGACCCCACGGATGTGACCGGATTTCTGTTGGACGGGAAGAATCCGGCCTACAACGCTATCTTTGATTCTGTTGCGACTCGCTTTCCCGATAATAAGGCCGTTCAGGAGCAATACTTCGTTTATAACTGTAACATGGACAGATTCGGGAAAGCCGATTCTTTGATAATGGCCGATAGGGTGGAGTTTACTAATCCTTATGTGGTCGCTTGCGCTGTCAATACCGAATTGGCGCAGGACAAACCCTCTGAGGCGATGGAGATTTACAGGCGTGCCAAAGAGGCTGGCGTTTCCACAGAGTATAGTGACCCGATGCTCCCGGCTATATACGTCCTTCTTAATGATGAAAAAAACTTTACGGCCTATCGGGACTCGGTGGCAGGCGCCATTCTTGAGGGGATTTCTCCGGTCGACACACTCAAGCCGCTCCCTTACTCTGATATTCTGCCTAACACCGAGATCTTGGTGAGCCTCTACAATATGGAGTCCGATCTGTATCATAAGCTGGGCGATGCCGATAAGTGTCTGCTCGCTTCCCGCAATGCACTGACCGTAGATCCAGACAATGCGGAGGTTCTCAATAATTACGCCTATTTCATCGCTCTCTCCTCCGACGATCCCGAGGATCTTTCGCAGGCTTTCTCTATGGTGTCCAAGGCCGTGGATACGGCTGCCGATCTCAACGCTTTCGACACGATGGCATTTATCCTCTTTAAGCAGGGAAGAGTGAAGGAGGCGATCGATCTGCAGGAGAAGACAATCGGCTTTATGAATCCCGACAGCAAGATGACCGGCGAGTTTTTAAGCCATTTAGGCGATTTCTACGCTGTCGCGGGAGACGTGGATAAGGCTGTGGAAATGTGGGAAAAAGCCTTGTCGCTCGATTCCGAAGACCGCTTGCTGAATCAGAAAATCAGTACCCGTACATATATCCCCGAACCTTTCGGGAAAGAAGAATAATAGGATTCTGACATGAAGAAAATAATTCTGAATACCTGTTTTGCAGCCGGAACGGTGCTTATCCTTTCCGGTTGTTCCTCATCACGTAAGATAACGGAGACAGCCCCATCTGCTCCGATGCCTCGGGAGCTCGTGGCCGTTTCGCACGCTGTCGAACCGGTTTCCCCCAAGGAAACCAAATCGGTACTCGATGCCGTTGCTTCCCGATACACACCTTGGTACGAGGTGATGCTCGATGGTAAGCTCTCGATGAAAGGTCTCCCCATTGACCCCTCTGCAAAGATCTATATGCTGCGCGACAAGCAGGTTATCATCTCTGTCCGCGCACCGATCATGGGCGAAGTGGCCCGCATAGAGATAACCGATACGGATGTCGTCATGGCCAATCGTCTTAAGAAGATATACTCCGGGGTGCCCACGGACAGGTTCCTCTCAAAGGTCGACATGACGGTTGGAGATGTTCAGGATATCCTTATGGGACGGATTTTCGTCATGGGGCAGGGCGTGCTCGGCAACGGAAATGCGGATTCGATGGTCGTCACCGAAGCCCCTTCGGATTCATGGATTATCACACCGCTGCGCCAACCCGCCAACGCATCCTACGGGTTTACGGTCACTCCCGACTATCAGTTGCAGATCCTTTTCGCCGAAAGTGCCGACGGTCGCTATCAGGCGAGCGCGGAGTACGAATGGAAAGGAGATGACGGCCGGAAGGATGTCGTGCTTACTGTCATGGCCGACGACAGGACATTCGTCCCTGAATTCAGCTTCAAGGCACCAGATTTCTCTCCGAAACCTCTTTCCCGTTTCGTGCCGGGAAATGGATGGAAACAGGTCTCGCTGCGTGAATTTATGACCTCTTTCTGATTTTTCTGTTCAAGGCTGACCATATTCATAGATAATGAAATTCCTGCGACATATTCTCTTCCTGACGGCCTTGGCTGTGGCTGTTGCCTCTTTCTGCGGTGATGCGGCGGAGGTGACGAAGAAGAAAAACTCATCCTCCACTTCCGTGAAGGGAAACAAGTCCTCCGGTAAGACTTCCTCCAGATCTTCAAAAAAGAAACAGTCCAAGAAGGCTGCCGCTCCCAAGGAGACATCTCGCGACGTGAAGAAAAAAGAGAGCGCTGCCCAAAAGGAGATCAAGGACACTCAACAGCGTATCGAGGCCAACGACAAGGAAGTCGCCGCAAATCTGTCGCTGCTCCATGAGCTCGACATCAGCATAAGCTCTTCAGAGAAGAAACTTGCCGAATATTCCGCGCAGGTGAAGGATATTGATTCCCGTATCGAATCCCTGTCGGGGAAGATTGCCGAAAACGAGCAACATATCGAGCAGCTCAGGGGCAAATATATCGAAGTCGTGAAGAAGATGCGGCGTGCCCGTAAACAGACCTCGATGCTCGGGTTTATCTTTTCGTCTAAAAATTTCTATCAGGCTTATCGCCGGCTCCGCTATCTGAAACAGTTTTCCGCTTGGAGACGCCGTCAGGTCGCAACGATTCGTGGCGAGATAAAGCGCCTGAATGAGGACAAGGCTCAGCTTGCCTCAATGCGTGTGACGAAGGATCGTACTCTCGGGGAACAACGCAAGACGCAGGCTCAGCTTGCTTCGCAACAAGCCCGTCAGAAGGCCACGGTGGCGGAGCTGCGGGCCAACGGCGACGCCCTGAGAGCCCACCTCGCTAAAAAACAGGAGGAGGCCAATCAGCTCCGAAACCGCATGACGGAACTCATTGCTGCCGAACAGGCGGCTGCCGAGGAGGCAAGACGCCGCCAACAGGAGCAGCAGAGGCTCGAAGCCGAACGTAAGGCTAAGGAGGAGGCCGCCAGAAAGCTTGAACAGGAGAAGAAGGAGCAGGAGCGCAAAGCTGCCGAAGAAGAAGCTCGGAAACGCCAGTTAGCTGAAAATCAGAAGAAGGAGACTCCGAAGAAGGAGACTCCGAAGAAGGAGACTGCGAAAAAGGATGATAAGAAGAAAGAAACTTCCGGTAACAG
>CAYPBS010000004.1:0-3020 GCA_964409015.1 uncultured Sangeribacter sp. | reverse complement strand
CGAAGAAGGAGACTGCGAAAAAGGATGATAAGAAGAAAGAAACTTCCGGTAACAGTAGCTACGCCGAGGCGAGGGGCCGTACCTCCCGAAGCAAGGGCTCCGAGCCGGCTAAGTCCACTTCCGGTAACTCTGTCAAGCAGGCTGCGGCTCCGGCTGCTCCCAAGTCGGATTTCGCCTCCATGAAGGGCGCGCTCCCACGTCCGGTCAGCGGTTCCTTCTCCATTATCAACCGTTTCGGTCCTCATCCCTTGCCCGACCTTCCCGATGTCATGTACGACAATCCCGGCATCGACGCCCTCGTGAAGAAAGGTGAGAAGGCGAAAGCTGTCTATGACGGCACGGTCAGCGGTGTGTATATGATCAACGGATTCAGCAATGTCGTCCTCGTTAACCATGGCGAATACTTCACTGTCTATGGCAATATCGCTTCCCCTTCCGTAAGCAAAGGGCAGAGTGTGAAGCAGGGACAGGCGCTCGGTACTCTTGCCTCCGACCCTGACGACGGAAACCGCACCACGATCCATTTCGAGGTGTGGAAAGGACGCACGAAACTCAACCCGGCCGAATGGATAAGATGACCTCCCCGTACTCTTTTGTGCGCTTCGACAGCTCGATGGCTCGCCGATGGAATGAATTTGTCGGCGCTTCCTCTAATGCGACCTTCCTCTTCAACCGTGGCTTCATGGACTATCATGCCGACCGGTTCGCCGACCACTCTCTCATGGCTTTCTACAACGGTAAGCTGCGGGCTTGTCTCCCGGCTGACATAAAGCCTGACGGAACCCTTGTCTCCCACAGCGGCCTCACATACGGCGGATGGATACTTCCGCGTGCGCATTTCGATGCCGACAAGGTCCTCGGACTTTTTGAAGCTTGGGTCGGCTGGTGTCACGCTCAAGGTATCACCTCGCTGGTATATAAGCCGGTGCCTTGGGTCTTGTCCCCCATGCCCGCGCAAGAAGACCTCTTTGCCCTTTGGAAGGTCGGATTCTCTTTGGAGTACCGGTTGCTCTCTTCGGCGATTTTCCCGGATAATAATCCCGGCTTCAACATGGCTAAACGCCAGCAACTCCGTCAGGCCCTGCACAGCGGCGATCTTTCGGTGAGCGAGTCCGATAATTGGAGCCGTTTTCATGAGCTTCTCTGTGAATGTCTCGCGGGGCGACATGAGGCTTCTCCGGTCCATTCCCTTGCCGAATTGGAGCTTTTGCATTCCCGCTTCCCGCGTAACATAAGGCTTTTCACGGTTTCTTCCTCAGAACGCGAGGATGAGATGCTTGCCGGTGTCGTGATATTCGATACCGGCTTCACCGCCCACACGCAGTACATGGCCACCTCCTCCCGGGGTAGGGAGAGATATGCGCTTACTTTCCTTATCGACAGACTTGTTGGCGACGTTTTTGCATCGCGGCGGGTGTTCGATTTCGGCACCTCCAATCTTCCCGACAAGTCGCTCCATCCCTCGTTGATTGAACAGAAGTATTCCCTTGGCGGCCGGGGTGCCGTCTACGAAACCTATTCCCTGAAGCTTTGAGTCGCGGCACATCAGGCATATCACGGGATGGCGGCAGAACATCCGCTCCGCGTGCGGGCAGCTCGCTGACACGGCGTGTGGTAAAGATTATGGGCATGTTCGCGGGTCTGCAGTCAGCCGGGATAATTTGCTCGGTCATAAAGATGAAGCTCGTGAGTATATGGCTTCAGTCGGCCGGTGTGGCTCTCTTCGGTATCCTCTCGACAGCGCAGGAAACAATCGCGACCTTCACCGATCTGGGGCTTCGGCAGAGCACGGTCAGGGATGTCGCCTCAGAAGCCGGCAATCCCTCGCGACTCTCGCGTATCGCCATGCTCGTGCGCCGGTGGAGCACGCTTGCCGGGCTGCTGGGCGCCTCGGTGATGATTCTCCTCTCCCCGGCCCTCGGCGAGTGGTTCTTCTCGGACTTCCGCGGATGCATCCCCTTTGCCTTGGTGGGGATTGCGATGTTCTTCAACTGCCTTCTCTACGGCGAGCAGTCGCTTCTGCAAGGCACCGGAGCGCTCCGGCACCTTGCCCGCGCCTCCCTCTGGGGCACCGTCACGGGTCTCGCTCTCTCCATCCCGATGTTCCGCTGGCTCGGTATGCAGTCGGTCCCTCTCAGCTTCATCGTCTACTCGGTGGCGATATGGGGATTCACTCTCTATTGGCGCTACAAGCCTCCTCAGAAGCCAAAGTCTCCCGGACTGCGTCAGCTGTGGTGTGAGGGCAAGGGATTTGTCCGCCTCGGCATCCTGATGTCGCTCGCCACCTTCCTGACATCCGTATCGAGGCTCGCTTTTGTCGCCATTCTCACTCGATCCTCTTCTCTTGATGTCACGGGTCTCTTTCAGGCCGGAGACACACTCGTGAGCCGCTATATCGGCCTGATTTTCTCAGCCATCGGCATGGAGTTCTTCCCTCGTATCGTCGGAGCGGTGAAGTCGCGCAGACGTACGTCAGTCTACATGAACCACGAAGTCACGCTCCTGCTCACCGTAGTCACTCCGGTAGCATTGATTTTCATCCTTTGCCGCGAAATGGTCGTAAGGCTGTTGTACTCGGCGGAATTCCTTCCGATTGTGGAATTCATCTCCCTCGCGATGGTCGGCACCGTGATGAAGTCCATGTCGTGGTGTCTCGGCATCTGCATCGTAGCGCGCGGCGACGGACGCACATATCTCCTGACGGAAGGAATCGATGCCGTACTCTCGCTGATTCTCCTCTCATGCGGTTATCTGCTCTGGGGACTTACCGGAGTCGGCTGGGGCTACATTCTCTGGAATCTCGGCTACGTCCTCATCGTCTGGATCGCCTGCAAACGCCGTTACGACCTTTCGCCTTCCCGAAGTACGCTGCTCGCCACGCTCCTTTCGGTGACGCTCTGCGGACTCGCATGCGCCGCCATGCGTTGGCTTCCGCTTTGGGGTGCGACAGCTCTCATCCTTCCCGCGGCCTTCTCGTACTTCATCCCCCTCAGGAGACTATTCCGGCATTGATAGCCGTT
>CAYPBS010000003.1:0-73303 GCA_964409015.1 uncultured Sangeribacter sp. | reverse complement strand
CGTACATCGGTCCAGTTGCGTGTACCGCTCAGAGGGTCTGCGATCTCGCAGTCGATGATGATCTGCTTCAATTCAGCAAGATCATTGTCATTCATGGCCTTTGAGAACCTCTCGTGAAGAGCATCCCTTTTGGCCTTATGCTCAAGTACCCGGGGATTGGTCTCACGATACAGAGCCTCATCGAAGCTATCTCCGAAACGCTTGGCGGCCTTCGCCACCTCCTTGTTGATCTTTTCATCATACTTGGCGATCTCATCCTCGATGAGGACGTCGGCGCGATAACGCTTCTTGGAATCCCGGTTATCTATCAGAGGATCATTGAAAGCATCGACATGTCCGGATGCCTTCCAGATTGTAGGATGCATGAAGATAGCGGAATCGATTCCTACGATATTGTCGTGAAGCATCGTCATGGCTTCCCACCAGTAACGCTTTATGTTGTTCTTCAGCTCAACGCCATTCTGACCGTAATCATAGACGGCCGAAAGCCCGTCGTAGATCTCACTTGACTGAAACACAAAGCCGTATTCCTTGGCATGTGCCACTATTGTTTTGAAGACATCCTCTTGTTTTGCCATTTGTCTATATGATTTCGTCTTGGTTGTACAGTAGAAAATATTGGCTACAAAGATAATAATTTCATCCGAAACCCCAAAACGCCCGTTCTGTCCCCCTCTCCAATCTCCTGATACCCTTCTATCGGAGAAAGCGTTTCGCTATGGCTTTGAAAGCATTCTGCTGTACATGCGAGAACTCAGCGTCCACAAGCCTCTCAAGCATGTTGGCATCCACTATCGGACGCCACATCGGATCGTCCAGCTCAGGGCGAAGACACATGACGATAGCATCGCGTGTCCAGCCAAGCTCCGTATAGAGCTGACGTATGTAGTATCGCAGAAGCAGCTTCATCTCGCTGTCCAGACAGGACCTGTCCTGCCCCTGACGAAGTTTCAGCTTATAAACGTTCTTGTATTTCTGAAGGTCGGAATACCGGAACCTCGTTGTCCTACCTCCCCAGCGGTATATATAGCCGGAATAATCTATGAAAGCAATCGAATGTGCCAGACGCAGATAGTCGATATTGCAAATCTGGTCGTCTCCCCAGAACTGATCGAAAGGTGTACGGTTGATCATCCGCATCAATGAGGTCCTATAAAGCTTCCCCCAAAGTGAAGGTGTGATATAACTGTCCATCCCTATATAAGAGGATAGCGACACGTAGTCGGCTCCGTCAATACGCCGGAAGCTCAGACTACGGTCGAATGTCTCCCCGTAGCGAAAATTAAAATAACGGAACCGGCGCATGAAGCGCATCTGGACGAGGTCGACATCATACTTTCTCATGGCCTCAACCAGCAGCTGAACCGACTGGCGGCGTAACATATCGTCGCTATCGACGAACATGATCATTTCCCCCTTTGCCTCCTCGACGCCGACGAACCGCGCAGCCTGAGCGCCGCGTTGACCCGACATGCTAACGACCTTGACCCTTGAATCCGACACAGCAACCCGTCGGGCTATCAACATAGACCTGTCTGTCGAATTATCATCCACCACAATGACCTCCAGATGGGGATAAGTCTGCGATAGAATCGACTTAAGGCATCTCCGAAGAAAAACCTCCTCATTGTGAAGCGGCACAATAACAGATACAATCTCGTTCTGGCTCATATTCGATATATCAGATTCAACAGTCGCGTGAAGATATAAAACTTTCTGTGACTGTGCAAATGCTCTTTTGCAAGAGCTGTCATTTCTTTAGCTGTAAGGGATCTTACATCGCGTCCATTGAATTCCTCCAAGAGAGGTAGCGCCCGTTGCATTTCAGGACATCCCAAAAGCCGTTCTGCGAATGTCGTTGTTTTCTTCTCTGAGTTAGAATACAGATAGCACTCAGCGACACCTAAAAGCACCTGATACATCAACTTATTTGCGACCGCTTTCCTTGCCTCCTCCGTTGACAACCCACACCTTTCCGCATAACTCCCCACAGAGTCCAGCACATAATCCATCGCACGGAGATTTTCGGCATACCTCTCGAAAAAATACTTTTTTGCCAGACCACTGTAAGTCCAATAGTAAAATTCAGCATCCGTAAAATGGATCTTACGTGCGCAGGCCAATACGGCGGATACGAAATAATAATCTTCACCTATCCGGAAGTCCACCTCCTGAGGCAAATGCTCCATAAGCCAAGAACGCCTGTAAATCTTATCCCATATCGAACCGGACAGCTCTCCCGACAGTAACCCCTTATATATTGACTGGAGAGAATCTTCCGCTTCTACGCCGTCAGGCAAGTATGAGTACAACGCTCTTCTCGGTCTGCTGTAATTGATGCTCCCCAAACGAGGCAAACGGAGCCTGACACCTCCGACCACGACATCCGAATCGGTCGAAGTGGCGGCAAGAACCATCATCTGAAGCCCTTCGCGCGAAAATCTGTCACCGCAATCAAGAAACGCGATGAATTCCCCCTTTGCTTCCCGAACGCCTGACAAACGGGCTTTTAATGGGCCTCTGCTATCTTCATGACATATCAAACTGATATGCGGGTCTCTCTTCTGCAATTCCCTGATGACAGATAACGTTTCATCGGTCGATCCGTCGTTGACGCATATAATCTCCCAGGCGGTCAAAGTCTGCGCTTGTACTGACCGGATGCTTCCGGCGATGGATCCGCCACCATTGAAAACCGGAATAATTACCGTCACTAAAGGGGGTCTCACTGCCATTGCTTATAGTATTCCTTAACGAATTGCCTTGGAGATGAAACGAAAGCACCGGCCATTGCAGCAATGTATTTCAGGTACCTACCATCCATGCGCAAAGCGGTTGCCTTGGCAAGGGAATCCCGCATGGCAATGTGTCGTCTTCTCTCCTCGTCAAGCCCCCTGTATCTCCCGTTGTAAAGATTCCCGAGATTGCGGAGAATCTCAAGATGTCTTTTCTCAGCCTCCTCGGTAGAAACATTTTGCGAGATTCCCCCTTTATGCTTTCGATACACACTCCACCACTCCTTAAAACAATAGGTTTTCCCTGCGTTGTATATTGCAAGGAACACCACGACATCTGTGAAGTACGAAGTCCCGAAACAAGCATACAGTTCGGAATCATTAAGAAGTACTTCAGCACGCATCAGCGTCGTGGCTGTCTGTTGTTGAGGTTCAATAAGTAGATCGAAAAGAGATACTCTGCGGGAGTGGCGTAGATTGAACATCACCTGACGCGAATCGCTGCATGTCTCGTCCTTCACAAGATAATGATGAAAGCATCCGCTATAGTCAGGATGGGTCTCCAAGAAATCCACTTGTTTCTGAAGTTTATCGGTGCAAATCCAATAGTCGTCACCCTCGCATATCGCCACATATCTGGAAGGAGACCTTCTGAGCTCAGGAATAACGGTATCCTTATAATGAGACCGCTTCTGAGAAAATTGGTTCTCGTTAAACAGGACCGGCTTCACGATATCCGGATAACGCAGGGAATATTCCCTGATTATGTCAGCAGTACGATCGGTCGAAGCGTCGTCCACCACGATTGCCCGGACAGGGAAATTTGTTTTCTGCCCGACGATTCCGTCAAGACAGTCGCGAAGGAAAAGCTCATGGTTGTAACACAGTACGATAACTGTCACCCACGGTCTTTCACCGGTCATTTCTGCACCTCCTCCTCAGGTATAGGTTCTACAAAGGAGGGATGGATAAACCCCGTTGCCACAGCTATAACTCCCGGAATCTCCACGACAACCCGACGATCCCCTTTCACTCTCACAAATCTGCCCTCGTATCCCTTCATCGGACCGGCAATAATCCTGACTCTCTGTCCTTTAGACCAGTCAACCGGATTCGACGACAGATAGACAAGTTGCTCGTCGTAACTGCCCGTCACGCCGATAAAATTTTTCATGGCCGCATCCGGAACGACAAGCGGTTGACCGGTGGCACAGTCTTTCCAAGCGAAACACCGGATCTTACACTTCTCCTGAAAGTCAGCAAGTTCTTCCTTACGCAAATTGGCAAAGACTATCCCGCAAACAGCAGGATAAAGCTCAATTACCTTGCGTGTGCCTTTTAGACGTTTTCGACGCGTCATAGGCACGAAGCACTCTATACGGAACCGTTCCAGCTCGTAGCGTAGTTTAAGCTCTTGCCGACCTGCGCAACGGAGCACATGCCATTTTCGTTCTGTTCTTCTGACGTTACCCATTTTCCGTGACAAAGATACAACTTTATTTCATTACCACACAAGTCTGAGCAACTCTCATCACAGATTAAGAGTTTTTCACACCTCCGTGCTCTCACTCCTTTTCCGGAAATGCCGGTGTCAAATAGGAATTAAGGTGTACGCGTTCCGGATACCATTTATCCATTGGTGCATGGGGAGCAAGTGGATAGCCTATCGGTATGAGATTGAAAGGAATGATCCCCTCTCCGATATTCAAAATCTTTTTCACAGGTTCCATCCGGTCTTCATGAGGATAAAGACATGTCCAGACAGCTCCGAGGCCAAGAGCGTGAGCAGCAAGAAGAATATTCTCGGAAGCTGCTGACAAGTCCTGAACCCAAAGCTCAGAATCGTCTCCCGAAAGGAACCGATCCGAATTTCCGCATACTACTATGGCAACCGGTGCCATGGCAGCCATTTTTGCATAAGGAAGCGCTTCGGATAGATCCTTCAGCAAACCCTTATCATCTACCACTATGAACTCCCAAGGCTGCTTGTTAACACCTGAGGGCGCACTCATACCGGCATGGAGCAGGGCAGCAAGGTCCTCCGCAGACACTTTCCGATCCGCGAAACGTCTTACACTGGTTCGCTCAAGCACATTACGCAATGCCTCATTCTTCTCACTTAAGATTTCTATATCTGGTTCCATAATGATGTCTTTTATTTTCTTTACGATATACTGTAATTATAACTCCGTATAACCCGACTTTGTTGATACTCCGAGATCCCTTTCAACTATGGTCTCGAGACAACTATTGCAGGTTCAGTCTATTATCACTATATTTGCATCTCCAAAAACTACTTCGTAAAACAATTCATTATGAAAACTCCCACTCTATTGTTATCTCTTGCCATAGCTACGGGGTTCACATCCGCCTGTGCGCAGACCACCACATCTACAGCAGAGCATTATTCGGACCCCTCGAAACCGGCTATCGTTTACTTTACTTCAGATATAAGCCCCGAAGGGCTCATGAAGGTCTATGAAGCTCTCGGCGCCAAGCCGGAAGGTCGTGTGGCCGTGAAAATAAGCACCGGGGAATCCCAAAAGAGCAACCAGCTTGACCCTGCGCTCATCAAAGACCTCGTGCAATCTGTGAAGGGGACTCTTGTCGAATGTAACACTGCTTATGAAGGCAATCGATTTCTCACTGAAGATCATCTTAAGGCAGTTAAAGAACGGGGCTATCTGGATATAGCAGACGTAGACATAATGGATGCTGACGGAGACCTGAAAATTCCGATGCAGGATACTACTTGGCTTAAATACAACATCGTCGGTTCTCATCTCGACAATTACGACTACATGATCAATCTGGCTCATTTCAAGGGTCACGCCATGGGTGGATTCGGTGGTGTACTGAAGAATCAGAGTATTGGCGTTGCCAGCTCCAATGGCAAGGCTTACATACATACTGCCGGAGCCAACGAAACGGCAGGAAACAGCACTGCTTTCAACAACCCTCACGGTCAGGATGCCTTCATCGAATCAATGGCCGGTTCCGCTCAAGCTGTCCACAATTACTTCACTGACCGTAACGGCATAATTTATATAGACGTGATGAACAACATGTCGGTTGATTGCGATTGTAACGGCAACCCCGCAACACCCGAAATTGCCAATATCGGCATTTTAGCCTCCTACGACCCGGTGGCCCTTGACAAGGCGTGCCTTGACCTTGTATTCAATCACAATAATACACCTGAAGACGATAATGCCGCTCTTATCGAACGTATCGAGTCGCGCCATGGAACCCATATTATAGACTATGCTGAAAAGATCGGTCTCGGCACAACCAATTACACACTCGTAAATATCGACGAAAAAGACGTAAAATAGGTTCTATCCTATTTATACTTTTATACTTCAAACCATAATTATTTTAGAAAGAAATTCCGGGTCAATCTTCGCGCTTGCGTTGATGACCCGGAACATTTTTATGTCAGGTTTGCAAAAACCATACTAAGATCACTCCCGGCATGGCTTCTTTTTCTCTGCAATTTCTTTTATAAGTCCATACGCTCATCGAATGCTTCCAAACGAGCGTGGTTTTCCTCATTAAGGAGTTTTTCATCGTCTGCTTCCATCAGGAAAATAGCGAATCCTATTGTCAGACCGTACTCCTCTTTTGTATTTTCCATAAACGACTCCTCCTCTCCTTTTTTCTCGGCATCTTCCATGGCATTGATAAATTCATTGCAAAAGTCAAGCATGAAAGAGAATTCTTTCTGAGTAAAGGAGGAGATCTTTAGATTTTCGTCTCCACACTTCTCCACTATGCCGGAGAGGATATCCAGACCGCCATTCTCATAACATGGAAGCATAAGGACCTCTTCTTCGTCCGCGAAAATACCCGGCTCTTCCGCATGCAACTGAGGTGCGATAAGGGTAAAACAGAATACAAAAATAAGCAATAATTTTTTCATGTCTCTATTTGTTTAAGTTATTCTATTGCGAAACATATTGAGCCCTACGCATCATAACTTCGAAATCATGGGAATTGGCGGAATCAAGCATATCTTCGGTGTATGCAGCTGAGAGCAACATAGCAAATCCCTCAAGCAATTCCTGAAATTCCTGAAATTCCTGTTGATATTCCTCACTTCTCCCTGCCATGTCAGCCTCCTCCGCGGTGTCCATCATCATATTGCAGAAAGAAATCATAAATGCGTAATCAGACTGCGATAGACTATATAAGGAGAAATCCGGATCGTCACACTTTGCAGCTATGGCCATCAGTTTCCGATAATTCTCATTCCCTATGTAATCAGAGGGTTCATCATCCTCCGAAGTGTCTGATGTCGTTATTTCTTCCATCACCGGAGCAACTTCCGGAGCTTTTTCTTTAGTTTTAATCTTAGTCTTTAACTCGTGAAGCCGGGAATATGTATCTTTTCCCTTGCATCCGACAAAAATAAATATCAGTGCAAAAGACACAATAATAAATAATTTCTTTTTCATACTGCCTTGTTTTGATTGTTACTTTGTTCTGTCTTTAAGCAAGAAGAATAATTTGACCGAAAACGGTACGAGATCCATCAGTTTCCTATTGATTTTTAAGGACTGACAGTCCCATTTCTCAGCATTTCTATAACTCTATCGGCCATTCCTTCCGGGATAGTATCGTAGGGGATATATAGAAAGCCTGTACCTCTTCCACAGTCCTTCAGCCATACGATAACAGCCTTGAGACCGTAAGATACATCGCTAACCCGGGAAAGAGGCACTTCGTCATCACGCCAAGGAAGCTCCACCGCCACTCTGTCATCTCCTTCAGCGACATTCTCTTCAGACGCATCCCTTTCTCCCGACATGAGTGAGGGTCGCCATCGTACCCTGACCATTTGAGGTGATATGTAGAGAGTGTGTTCCACTGTATTCATGGCCACATCCAATGTCAGACAATACTTCATATAAAGCCACATCAAAAGCATGGGATAGACTATAAACACCAGTAGCAGAGCTGCAAAACCATACTTCCAACTAATTGTGAACGCCATGAAAGAAAGCACAACGACTACAACTGCACCGACGATTGCAGGCCATCTGAGATGACGCGCGGCCAATACCCGAAGCATCTTACTTTGAGGCATTTTGTAACCATCCAATGTAATCATCGTTTCTTCCATGGCTATTATCGGTGCGATATAAAAATTACCGTTTTACTCTCTTCTATCCCTTTTAGCCTTGAAAACCCGATATACTTCAAGATTCTGACGACGAAGAGTCTGACTGATGCCGGTACCTTCTTCATTAAAAAGCATCGGCATGTCTATATAAACCGGTTTCTCTCCTCCCTTAGCGTGAAACACTCTGTCACGAAGCAATCCGGCTTTATTGCATCTTGCACTGCGACCATCCGCGTCAAGTCCACGAAGGCTTTCATCCACACCATCAGGTTGGCACCAAACAGGAACAATTTCGGCACAAGGAGGATAACCCAGCGCCGTCCACATTATATATTCCCGACTTATAAACCCGGGAGAAATTTCCTCGGTATTATCCACTGGGCGGCATCCCTCCACAACTACGCTTGCTGTAGTCTTGTAGCGAGGTATGAAACCCTCGTCAATCACAAGACCTTTCTCTGTTGAGAAATCACGTCCCATAGTGGAGTTGTAGAAAGACCTTGAAAGAGTCTCAGTAAGGAAATCCGGAGTTACGCTGCGCTCTCTTGCAATGGAATCAAGTAAGCACACGGCATTGTTTTCCCGCGTATATCCGTAGCCCTCTCCGGATCTCCCGGAATGGCTATAATTTGAACGTACGAGATAGCCGTTTGGAGCGTCAGCTACGTCGTACCGCGTGAAGCCATGATTATTAGTCTCGAAATAAGCCCCATTTCCGAGGGCATCTATCACACCGAAGTTTGCTTCTACTCCCATCGGACGCGGAATCTCTTCAAGAAGATGGCGAAAATCCTCTACGGTTACACATGTTCTCAATGCAAGAGTCATTATCTCGCCCTCTCTGTCCATCTCTTTCTGCGGAACGTCGTCATCTTTCAGATTATAGCTGGCTGTGTTCATGATGGCGAATCCGGCCACGTTCATTCCGATCCAAGCCTCTTTGCAATCGCGGTCAGATGAGTTAAAAAGAGCCACGTACGGTAGCGACCCATCGGAAAAATTCATAAACTCGACCTTATTATCTGAAGCGGACGTATCCCGGTTCTTCCATAGCAAAGGTCTTCCGTCTGAAGTAACAGCCCCGGAAACTATTGCGGAGGTACATCCACAGATATCTTCCACACCCGACAGGGTCATAACAGAAGAAATTATAACGATGAAGAATACGCGATGAACCAGATTCAACATAAGAATTATTGTTTCTGCAAAAATAGGCAAATGTACCGGATTATGCAAATGTTGACAAAAGAGGAGTATAAAAGTTAAATATCGTTACAGTGATATAAATCCTGTGCAGTTGACTCAACCTTAACTTTTGCGGCGTGTTTTACTGATACAAAGGGTCAAACAACAACCCTATTATTAAGACATGAATAAAAGAATTAGCAGAACGATGACATAGCAATATGGATGATAAATATCCGTCTGTTCGCGAGAATTGGCGGATATGATTTTAAGTTTTAGTTAGATATAGTTTATAGTAGAGAGACGGAGAGCGATACCTTGCGGCATCGCCCTTCGTTTTTTTAAGATATTATGTCTTCAGTGTATATTTTTATTTTACAATCATTTTACGGCACTTTCCTCCTTCCTTAATGACATATACACCCGGAGTGAGTGAAACTTTGGTGCCGTAGCCCACTACCGCTCCGTTGATATTGTAAATTACAACCGGACTATCTGCATATCCTTCTGCAATAGTATCAATGCCTGCAGGAGTGACATTCTCGATTCTGAACGCTGAGGATAAAACCTGCTCTTGGGATGCTCCGGTCTCGTCAGCAAGATAAATCTTAAGGTCGTACCACTTGTTGTCGCTCTTTTCGTTCACCTGTGAAAGGTTGCCCTTATAGCAGTATCCGTAACCCGGCATAAAAAACAATTCCGGCACTTCTATTACTTCCAAAGGTCTCCAGTCATCTTTTCCGGAAACTGACCAGCTGACTTGGACTGTCTGTATCGCGGAAGCGGTTGCGTAGGCGTAGGATGGAGATTTATGGGTTTGCGCACTGAAATCTGCTGCAAAAAATTCCAAAGTACCGTCCGCATCATCAAATCTGTCAGTCACTTTGTCCTCCTTGTCGCGGAATGGTAATGCTGTAACGGTAGGCGGGAAATTCTGACCCTCGGAATTATCATAAGACATAACAGTCTTGTTAACCCCGGGTATCTCGCCATCTATTTTAACATTGTCCATTGTGATGGTGATTTCATATTTTCCGGTGGGATACTTGAATTTTGCAAACTCTGCACGCGATTTGACATACTCCGTATCGTCTACCTTTATGTTGATGTCAGAAGGGGATTTGGATCCGAGAGCCTCCAACAAAGATGAAGATTTTATTTCAGAACCGAAATCAGCCGCGTCGGCAGCCATGTCCTCTCCATAACGGCCGATATAATCATATTCAAACGTACCATTTGGGAAAGGAAGAAGGACAAGCGCAGGCGTACTGTTACAAAGAAGAGCTTTCTCCATAACACCGGTGTAACGAGGATTACCGGGTGTTAGCTTAACACTCTCATCGGTATAGGTAAGGGCATTGACAATCTTACTCTGGTTCATGAAGTTGCGCCCGACCTGATACATGTATTCACCCTCCGGAGATCTGCGGAAGGGCAAGCCGAACATAGAGCCAAAGAACGACGTCGCCACTGTATTTCCAGTAGGGAAAAGAAGGTATTCATATCGGTTATCGTAACCTTCGGGAGCCCACGACCATACCTTGTTAACAACGAGATTCTCCTTATCGAGTACAAGTCCGGCAGTACTAATACGTTCTCCGATCACCATGGTGGAATACTTCATGAATAAGTTCTTCTTATTGCCGGACGATTCCGAAGCCCAACTGCTGACTATTTCATCTACCGGAGTCGCGCTGAAATCCATCTCACCCGACTGCCAACCTTCCGCGGTTGCGCTAATCATCTGTTTGCTGAAATCCACCGGCTGAACATAAGAGAGTGTCCCGACAGAAGAAGAGGAAAGGTCCATTCGCGTTACAGTGAATACATCCGAGACCTTGTTCATAAATAGATCTGCAAATCCGTCAACCATCAATGTGATTCGATCCTGATAAATGTCAAACCCCTTATAGTCTATCATGAAATTGATCTCTCCGCGTCCCCCGAAAGCAATAGGTTCTCCGTCAGGACCAATTCGTTCGAATACTGCATGCAACCCTGCATCCTCTGTCTGGAAAGTCAACTCCCGGGTAGTATTGACATCAACATTTTCCATTACAATTATGAAGGCACCTTCAACTTCCGGATCCTCACGTTCCGTGTGTCCGACAGCAAGGAAATCATAAACACCGGGAGGTAAGGGAAAATCAAGCGTAGCGTCTTCCCATAAACGTGGAGGCGTGCCGAGATCGCACTTGTAAACTTCCGGTACTCCGTTTACAATTCGCATAGCTAAAAGGTTGCAAAATTCATCCCAACCCTCGTCGTCTATATCCACGTTAACCTTTACTACAATCTCGTCCTCACTCACCTCGGCCGGAGCAATAGGCTGCCTTACAACATTTTTACGGGACTCTCGGGGGGACTCCGTCAATGATTGCTTCACAGTTTCACTCACCACAACGCGAGTTGAAACCTTCGGTGAGGCCAATAAAACTGCCGAAGATGCAGAAAGTGCCATTCCAAGGAAAAACAGTCGCTTCATATAAAATTTGATTTTTACCGCCGGTACTCTCGACGATGGTTAAATTGATTGCAGGGAATCTGACCGGGCACAGTCTTACAGCATGGTGGGAAACGATAAGACGTCAGATTTTTCATCCTCTGCATCAAGGATATGTTAGTGTTTCCGCAAATTTATCATTCCTATTGTCAAATTCCATAATGGCGACTTCTCAATATATGGCTAACACCCGTTTTGAGTATTACCAAAATGTACTTATGCATGATATAATATCTGGTACACAGTTTCTTATAGATCTCATTATTTTAAATTGGAATAATATTTAAGTAGGAAGTTTTGCTCCTTACAAACTATTATACTACCTTTGCTTTATGAAAACAAAACTCCCTTCTCTCTTATTTTTGTTAATTATCCCTCTGACTGTTTTTTCGGGAAATCTGCGTACTTCCATAAGCACTGAGTATTATCTTCAGCATGCTCGAGACCTTTCGGTTGCTCCCGATTCAAGGATAGCCTATTATGATTCGGCAATTTGCTCACAAGGTAAAGAGATTAATCCGGCTCTGTATTTCGAAAAAGCAGCGTTGTATGAAAAAAGTGGTTTTTATCCAAAGGCGCTTGATGTATATCACGAGGCTGCAAACCATATTGACACTACTTCAATCAAGGACTATTGCCACCTTCAGCTAAGCAGTTCTGTCGCAGCATACCACTCCAATAAAATGCGTGAGGCAATCAATAATGCCTATAGCATATTCGCTATTCCGAAGCCCGATAGCTTGCGGCATTACGACATGGATGCTTATCGGCTTCTGTCCTTTATATCTTCTCGATCTGCCAATTACCCTCTTGCCTTAAGATTTATAAATAAGGCGTGGGAAAATTACAATCGCTGCATACCCCACATAGATGACACAAACCGTAAAAAAGAGATTCTCTGCAGGCTCTATTTTGCGAATAGCCAAGTATTTATGGGTCAAAGGAGGTGGCAACTTGCGTTCGATCATTTGAAAAAAGCTGAAAGTAATGCTGTCGATCCTCTGATGAAAGCAGATATATATGGAGCGATGGGACGTCTTTGCGAAATGTGCGACAATCTCACAGCTGCAGATGACTTCTATAGAAAAGCTCTTAGTTTCGAGGACTCTCATCCTAACAGAGCTGTAAATCTCGACTACTATATCCGTCTTCAGCTCCGATTGGGTAATGTGGAGCTCGCTCGGAAGCTACTCATTGAAAACAGCCAGTTGCTTGATGCATTCCAAGGATCGCAGGCTGAGACTCAGGTAGAAATGCTCAGATACCTTGTCGCTAAGAAACTCGGCGATAATTCCTCGGCGCTCGCTTCGCTCGAAAAAGTTGTTGAAATAAATGAGTCGATGGCTCTGGCTCAGGATTCAATCTATATCAGAGAGGTGATTTCAGAATACGAAAACCGCGACATTGAGAATGAAAGAATCCGTATGGCTCAGGCTGTCAGCAGACGCAATCACATAATTATCGCACTCTCCGTAGTAGGTTTGGTTCTTCTGACAGCAGTCCTTTTGCTTATTTTCGTCTGTCGGAAATCAAAACGTCAGGTCTGGACACTTACAGATAAGATACGGAACATCAATCTTCAGCATAAGGAGCAACATAAGGACTACGTCTACAATATCGACAACCAGCGAAAGAAACTCCTCACGATGTCTATGAGCTATAAAAACATTACGGAAGCTCTAAACGACACATATAACCTCTGCGATGACTTTGAAAAGTCTCCGGAAAAGCGACTTGACAGCATCCGGAGTATTCTTAAACAATTATCTGCACGCAACAATGTTGCTAAGATGTTCAGTATATATTTCGAGGGTATAAATGAGACTTTCTTCAATAGACTGTTCAAACTTCATCCGGAGCTTTCCCATGCGGAGATACGCATGAGCGGTTTCATGCTCTTAGGCTTGACGACCAAGGAGATCGCGGTCTTGACCAATCGATCCGTGAGGACAGTCGAGAATATAAAATACACACTACGAAAGAAACTCAACATTGAGGAAGCAAGCGAGACTTATTTTAGAAGAATAGTAGCTTGGAACGAAGATGAATTTAACGACTTCCTCTCCAATCGTCAGGGGAAAGAATCATCATTATGATAATATATACCCTATTCCTAAATGGTGGTTATTTCATTAAGGTTTATCTTAGGAGTGATGCGATCTCAGGAGCAGAAAGCGTGTGCATCACGGGATTTCCTTCAGGCGTATACATCGGATCGGGCAAACTGAAAAGCTCGCCTAAAAGATGTTCCATCTCCGTAGGAGAAAGAATCTGTCCCCCCCTTATCGCGCTGCTGCGGGCGGCTGCGATGGCAACGCGACGGAGCATATCCTCATTACTGCCGGAAGAGGTTCCCTTATAGTCCTCTATCTCGTCATCACTCACAGACGCGATGATCCGGGATACCAGATCTGTTGAATCGACATCTGCCGTAAGCATTGCCGGAACTCCGGCTATGATCCATCCGGATTCTCCCCGTTCTATTACAAACCCGATACGTTGAAGGTCTGACAACATTGACTCCAATACACCTTCCTGCGCAGGATCTATCTTCAGAGGTTCAGAGAAAATCACACGTTGAGACGTTGCCCCTGACTCTGAATTCAAAGCAGCGGACATGTAACGCTCAAACAGCACCTTTACATGCGCCCTATGCTGATCGACTATCAGCAGTCCCTCCTTTGATGTGGTTACTATGTATTTTGCGCCGCATTGCAGACACATAGGTATATCCTGAGCAATCTGAGTATCACTGAAGATAGATGCAGAAGAGTTTATAGCCTCGCCCTCTGAAGTCTCCTTGGTTTTACTCATAAAGTCCGAATACAGTTTGTCCCAATTATTGCTCGTTCCGACAGAGGAAATTCGGGATCGGGTCAACCGGGAATCCGAAGTGCGCGGGCGTGGAGAAGATGCGAACGGGTCGTCCCGATGCGTATTCTTGAACGGATTATAGCTGAGATCCACGCCCTGAGTTGGTTGCGCCACGAAATCGCCCGGCCGGGCAGGATTGACCGAGAGAGCATCGGTATTAAAATCGATACTGGGTCCCGCGGAAAAACGTCCCAAAGCACTCTTTACAGCTTGTTGGAGGATAGGCCATAATGTCTGCTCGTTCTCAAACTTAATTTCCTGTTTGGTAGGATGTATATTCACGTCTATGGTCGATGGATCAACATCAAATCGAATGAAGAAACAAGGACGTGTGTCTGTTGCAATGAGACCCTCGTATGCGGATTCAATCGCCTTGCGGAAGTATGGATGCTGCATGTTGCGCCCGTTAACGATCAGATATTGGAGTGCATTGCGCCGGCGTGCAAACTCCGGCCGAGAGACATAGCCGCTGATTTTCCCGACCGACGTTGCCACCTCTATGGGCAGGAGCTGAAGGTTCAGGTTGTTTTTCCATATATCTGCAATGCGTTGTTTGAAGCTACCGGGGCGTAAGTCGATCTGTCTGTTTCCGGTATCAAGACTCATTCTCACACCATTGTTCACAAGAGCTAAACGCTCAAACTCACGCATTATGTTAGCCAGCTCCACACTATCGGATCGAAGGAACTTACGACGTGCCGGTACATTGAAGAAAAGATTCTTAACCGCTATATTGCACCCCTTCGCGCATACATCAGGCTCCTGACTCTCTTTCCTTGAAGCCGTAATCACAAGTTTTGTTCCTAGCTCCGCATCTGCTGCCATAGTCCGTAACTCAACCGTAGAGATAGCGCAAATTGAAGGCAGAGCCTCACCACGGAATCCCATGGTACGAAGGTCAAAAAGGTCGGCCGCTGCGGATATTTTTGAAGTGGCATGGCGTTCAAAAGCCATACGGGCATCAGTCGGACTCATCCCCTTGCCATTGTCGACCACCTGAATAAGAGTCTTTCCGGCATCTTTTATCACGATCTGCACTTCCGTAGCGCCTGCATCTATCGAATTCTCCACAAGCTCCTTTACGACAGAGGCAGGACGTTGCACAACCTCACCTGCTGCTATCTGATTGGCCACAGAATCAGGCAATTGTCTTATTATATCGCTCATGGTTGTTTGGGTTCTTCTGAATTTCCGGAAGTTTCTGGTTCTTCTGTCTCAATATCGGAAGGAGGGACAGCTAATAATGCCGAAGAATCAACCGAAGGAGCCGAAGGATGGGAAGGCAAAGCAGGCGGCATAGGAGGAGCATCGTCGACAATCCCTATATCGGGGTCATTGAAATAATCCTCAAGCTCAAAAGACAACTCTCCTAAATCATCGCTCCAACCTTTCCGATAAATATTATAAGTAGGCCGCAATACGTCAAGTCTCCTTAAAACGGAATCCATATCGGAAAACCGTTTGGCTCCAGCCATGGAAATAAACTCAGGAAGATAATACTGCTGTTTTGTCACAATCATCAGAGGTGTCACCTCCCCTGTCACCTTAGATCCGTTACGGGACCAAAGTTTCAACTTGCTCATGTCCCGACCCTGCATGTCTATCGATAGGGTGTCTCCCAAAGCGTTTACAAGTTTATTGTATGTCGAATCATTTTCCTGTGGAAGAAAAATTGTCTGCACATCCGTATGAGCGAAGATATTCCTCAGATCCCCGGAAGGAGTAAAATCGGCTCGCATATATCCGGAACGTAATTGATTGTAAAAACCCTCCTCGATGGATTCCGCCACAAGCCCCTTATGAGGGAGCAGAGCCCAATCAGGGGTGCTGTCATTGAAGTGTATGGCCATCTCCGAACCGGACACCAAGCGTTCTCCGCTCCATACGATAGGCTTGCGATTCAGGTAGAGCATACTGTCCTGACTCACGAATGTGATAGAATCAGCAATACCCTGAATATCGGAACGGAAAAACCGGGCTCTGTTAAACGCTTTTGCAATATGGTATTCAGGTTCCAACGATACGGAATCCTCCTGAATGGAATCGGCCACATTCGGCTTTATTCCGGGATTTATTGTTTCAAGAAAGACACGCTCAGCGCGTAAAAATAGCGTGTCGGGGCGAGAGTACTCCTTAAGCAGGGGATATCGCTCTGCGTAGGCCGTACGAGTTGAATCATTGTAATATCCGTACCCCCCGATCAGTATGGCATGACGGGCCGTATCAGTGATGACCATCGGCATTCCGCGCTTCGTGGGTGCATCAAACATAAAAGCTTCACTCACACGCAGCAACCTATCGTATACAATACTGTCTCCTTCCAGAGTTGTCACATTCCCTGCCGAATCCCTATGGGCGATCAGCGAACGACTGCTTAGAAGCGCGTTGCCTGTAGAAGCATCATAACGGCCCGAGGTCGTCATTATGCTGTCGGCTCCCGAAACTATTGAAGCGAGTTCCACAATCTCCACCACACGGGTATCCGTATGATATAGAAGTCTTTCGGTACGAAGCCGGGAAGATGCATTACGCAGATACACATTTTCTCCGACCTCAGCAAGACGTGTGCCGGTATTGTATGTGCCCACCCGGGAGGTTAGGGTATCGATCTGCG
This sequence comes from uncultured Sangeribacter sp., assembly GCA_964409015.1. Taxonomy (GTDB): domain Bacteria; phylum Bacteroidota; class Bacteroidia; order Bacteroidales; family Muribaculaceae; genus Lepagella. The sequence continues at coordinate 56,267 of CAYPBS010000003.1, read as the reverse complement.
AATTGACGAGACTCCGGTTCAGCATCTTGCCTCCCGTATGATATGATGCCTCGCCGGTGATAAGATTATAGTCCAGAACATCCGTCTCAAGAGTCTTTACCGTACGGTCAGCTTTTGAAGTATGCTTTAGAAGTACTGTACGGCCATTACCTCGCGCCTGAAGCTGTGCCTGTTCTGTAAAACCGTCGTAGTCTGCATAATCAGCTGTAACCATTATCGAGTCACCCTGTTCCATCCGCACATTCCCGAAAGCCTCCAGCGAGGAGGAAGTAGGATAATAGTAAGCTGAATCGCAATACATCATCATTCCCTCTTTACGGAACACGACATTGCCGCTTACGATCTGCCGTCCGGTGGAATCGCCCTCCACTGCATAGAGCACATCAGCTCGTTCGAGAAAGAATCTGTCCGGACGGTTGCGATCCATCGAAGGAAGCTGAGGTGTCACCGGCTTAGTCGGTTTCGGGCGAGTGTATTTGTCGACCTTTGTAGAGGCCTTGCGTGGAGTAGGTGACTGCGAAGCTGCATAACCGACACACAGACAGGCCAACAGCGCTATGACCATCAATGAGCGTACAGATCCGTTACGCAATATTTCTGATAGACCGCGTTTCAATTTCTTTTCTCGGAAATAAAAAACTTCTATTCTCGTTCCCTAATTGACGGACAGGTCACTTTCGCCAGCCTTCGTAGCGAAACTCGCAACCGTCCCATCCCTCGCCTATCTGCACGTAGGTCTCTTTTATCTTGTTCTCAACCCATTTTTTCAAGATTTTTTCCTTCGCAGAGGTCTCGTACATCTCCTTGAGCATATTGTAATCATCGGCCAGAGTAGCCTTATGACCATCTATTCGACGGGTTAACTTAACCATGGCCACAACCTCCTTGTTTTTACGTTCGTCCATCATGATGAAAGGCTCGCTGACATCGCCCGGATTCATGCTCTCAACTCGACGCGCCACCTCCGCAGGAAGATCCTGCATCTCAAACTGTACGTTGCCGGTATTGCTGTTGACCATGATACCCTTGTTGTTTTTGGTATCCTTATCCTGCGAAACATACTGTGCTGCTTCTTCGAAGGTAAATTTACCTGCAAGCATATCACTTCGCAGCGAATCGAGACGTACCATTGCCGAATCCAAATCTGCCTGACGCACTTTCGGCTTGAGAAGGATATGTCGGCAGTTTATCTGCTCTCCACGCTTCTCGATAAGCTGGATGATATGATAGCCGTATTCCGTCTCGACAATACGGGAAACTTTTGAAGGATCGTTGAGATTGAATGCTACATTGGAAAATTCCGGCACGAAGTCGGCTCGGTTATGAAAGCCCAGCTCGCCACTCTGCATGGCCGAACCCTTGTCCTCGCTATAAAAGAAAGCCAAAGTTCCGAAATCTGATTCTCCTGATTGGATCTTCGCTGAGAAATCACGTAAACGAGCCTTCACGTCCTCTATTTCCTGACGAGGCACCACCGGATTAAGTGTTATTATCTGAGTCTCAACCGTCATGGGGACGTAGGGAATACTATCCTCCGGAAGTGACGAATAAAATCTACGGACATCGGCCGGGATAGGCTTGACATTCTTTGTAAGATTCTGCTGAACCTGCTGAATGATGTACTGGTTGCGGAAGATGTCCACAAGCTGTTGCCGTAACTCAGGCCATGGTTTCTTGAACTGAGCCTCCACACGCTCCTTTGATCCGAGATTAGCCACAAAAAAATTCAGACGCTGATCCACGCTCGACTGAACGGCCTGCTCGGGTGCCTCAATGGTATCAGCCTTAGCCTGATGAAGATAAAGTTTCTCTACAGCCAGCTGCTCCGGTATGATGCAATACGGACTCCCCTCGAAGGTCTGGCCCTCGTACTGTGCCTGTTGATACATCTCCTCGATCTCTGACTTGAAAATAGGCTCGTCGCCCACTACCCATGCAACTTCGTCTATGACATTATTTGCCGTGGGGGTCTGACCGATAGCAAGGAGTGCAGCTACCGGAGATACTATAAGCGTCGCCATTGCGAACGCTGTTCCTAAAATTCTCTTTATCACTTTATTTGACACTATGTTTCTTTATTATCTTTTCTATAGATTCTTCTTGTTATCGTTACTGTTCACTTCCGCGAAACGGAACTTCATTGGCACGTATCCGGATACTTGAAGCTTTTTTGAACGTACAGCCTCATTATAGAGATTGCGCAGGAGGTCAGAATCATAGCTTGACCGCTTTCTGTCGGCAAGGATACGGGCAATCTCATTGCTGGCAAACTCGTATGGCATTATTTCGCCCGCAGGAATAACCTCCGTAATACGCATCATGTATACCGATGATCCGATCTTCTTATCAAACAGGAATCCTTCTGTAAGGAAACCGTTATCCGGCTCGAATCGCCACGGCACTAACTCGGAAAGAGACTTCCAAGAGACCCATGTGTCCCGAAAATCGTCATACTGCATGGCTCCGTTGAGGCCGTACTTCTCCAGTTGTTCTATGTCGGCAGTATCATCGGACGACAACCATCTCCTGATGTCAGACAACATCTTGGAGTGCCCGGAAACCTTCACGTAGACCCCCTTCACGAGAGGATACTGAAGACGCAGCTGATCACGATGACTCTGATAGTACTCTTTCACCTCCTCCGGACTCACAATCCCCAGATTGGATTCTGCCATCACGCGTCGGTACTCATTGGTGATCAACTGTAACCTATAGTCGTCTACCATCTTTTCTATGCGCTCTATGGCGGGAAGATTGAGCGATGCCACGTCCAGAAGCAACCTCTTTTCAAGCCAATTCTGCACAACGGCATCATAAAGCAGCATACTGTCCTCCGAGGTTATACCTGCAGGGATTCGGGCATATACCTCACTTTCCATAAGCACGGAGTCTCCAAGTTGAATCACTACCCTATCGTCCTCCGAAGCGAGCGATTCACCTGAATCCTTCCGACATCCGGCCGAGACCAGCAACCCGGCAATCAACGGAATGAATACCGTTGACCTTACACAGCGCCTTAATACCTTCGTCATGAATCCGGATACATACACGCCACAAAGTTACTATTTTTTTAACATTGTAAGGGGCACAAACTCTCAAAAATTGTTAATCCCCGATCTTCCTCTTTAAGATATGCCTCACCTCCTCAAATCAGACCGGACTTTTTTTCTAATTTTGTAGCGCGATGTCTCACACTATCCGACATAAAAAACATCCCCGGATTGTAAAATGTCCGCTCATGCGGCGATACTGGACGCTCAATCTCTTCGGCCGACTTCTTTCCCGACACCCCGAAAGTGTGTCTGATCGCACTATCAACCATGAGCTTATCCATACCGCTCAGATGAGAGAGCTTCTCTGGCTCCCCTTCTATATCCTCTACGGACTGGAATGGATCGTACGCTTCCTGTGTACCTTCGATGCCGCCAAGGCCTATCGAAGCGTGAGCTTCGAGCGGGAAGCCTACGGCCATGATCACGACACCGAATACCTTGCCAACAGACGGAAATATGCTCAATGGAGGAATAATAGACCTTAGATTTTACAATATTTTTTGTATCTTCGCAGCATTAAATTCCATTTCGCCCCACTAACCGCTAACGACTTATAACATGAAGAATTTTCTGAAATTTATGGCAATTGCGGCCATTGCTACATGTTCCCTCTCCTGCAACAGTAAGGGGGAAACAAAACCGACAGCCGACGATAAGAAAGTACTTGTTTGCTATTTCTCTGCAACCGGCAACACGAAATCCGATGCAGAGCGCGTAGCACGCATCACGAGTGCAGACCTCTTTACTATAGAACCTGAAATTCCCTATACTGACGCCGATCTCGACTGGCAGAATCCCCAGTCAAGATCATCGCTCGAGATGCACGATCCGCAATCCCGTCCAGCCATTAAGGGAGTCCCCGGGAATCTTGAGTCTTACGACGTTATTTTCATCGGCTTCCCAAACTGGTGGGATCTCCCCCCTACACTCATCAACACCTTTATCGAGCAAGCTTCCCTTTCAGGCAAGACCGTCGTGCCTTTCATGTCCTCGGGCTCGTCTCCTATAGACAACAGCGAGAAAACCCTCAGATCCCTCTACCCCGACATCAATTGGCAAAAGGGATTGCGCACCACAAATGCCACTGAGAAAGAAATCTCGGAATGGGCCCGGAATATCGTATATAAATAATTTCTTCACCTCCTAACCCACACACAATCGACATGATAGACCAACTTCTGCACTGGATGGACCGCTCCACCTGCAATCTCCTCGCGGTAGACACCATAGTTGAGGAATTGAAAAAAGCCGGTTTCAAAATGCTTGACGCTTCCGAACGGTGGCAACTCCTTCCTGACAAGAAATACTTCATGACCCGCAACGGGTCCGCGGTCTTCGCATTCGTGACCGGTTCCGAGCCTCCAGCCGAAGCAGGCTTCAACATTATCGCTTCTCATAGTGACAGCCCTTCGCTCAAAATCAAACCCAATGCCGAGATATACTGCGAAGGAGGAATCATTAAGCTTAATGTAGAGAAGTACGGTGGAGGCATACTCTACACTTGGTTCGATCGCCCGCTATCATTCTCCGGACGTGTGACCCTTTCGGGTGACGACCCTTTGCAGCCCGACACTCGCCTTGTAGATATGCGGCGCCCCATCTGTACGATACCTCATCTTGCAATCCATTTCAACCGCGCTGTCAATGAAGGTAACCCGATCTCCGTTCAGTCCGATATGCTCCCCGTAGCCGGGATATTCTCCTCTGAAGAAATTGCCTCCTTCAAGGCCAACGGCGGACTCGTGAAAGCCCTCCTTGCTGATGAGCTAAACGTGGACCCGGCACACATTCTGGATTATGAGCTGAATCTCTACCCCGCGGAAAAAGCTTCCCGTTGTGGTGTCCACAACGAGTTTTTACAGTCCGGACGCATCGATGATCTTTCGATGGCGTTCGCATCTCTGCGTGCCCTGCTCGACACCTGTGACGCCCCTTCCCGACACACTCGCGTGATCGCCGTCTTCGACAACGAGGAAACCGGCTCCGGAACTAAGCAGGGAGCCCACTCTCCTGTCCTTGCAAATATGCTCGAGCGCATCAGCGACATCCTTACCCCCGGAGGAGCGTCTCGCGAGAATTTCCATCGGGCTGTGAGCAGATCGTTCATGATTTCTGCCGATGATGCTCACGCTTGGCACCCCAACTACAATGCCAGATACGACCCCACAAATCATCCCGTCATGGGTGGTGGTCCCGTCGTTAAGATAAACGCCAACTGCAAATACATGACCGACGCCGACGGAGCTGCCGTTTTTCGCCATCTGTGCAATCGGGCCGGCGTTCCGTGCCAGACATTTGTCAACCACAGCGACGTCGCCGGAGGCTCTACTCTCGGCAACATCCTTACCTCCCAGCTCGACCTCCGGGGCGTAGACGTAGGCAATCCTATCTGGGCCATGCACTCCGCTCGCGAAACAGCCGCATGCGATGACCATCGTTATGCCGTCGACGCCTTCTCGGCTTTCTTCCGTATCTAACAAAATCCCGTTTTGAATCTGCATAAATTTCTCATCCTTTCGTTACTGAGCATCGGGGCTGTCGCCGGCCTCCATGCTCAGGAACCATCCAATGTCGGAGCCAACAATGCCGGTAAGAACCCGGCGGCACGCCATGACCTACACCCCTCGGCGTGGACTCTGTCATATCCCCTCGGAATGAACATCCCGGCCGAGATAGACACCTTGCTTTACAACTATCAGCGGCAGGAGGTACCTTCGCTTATCAGCCCGGCCTACGCCACTACGGGCAATCTCGGTGCCGAAGGTCTCGACATGCTCTTCTTCGACAGGAAACCACGTATGGAATTTTTCTTCGCCGACGCACTCCGTGCTTGGCTCCCCCTGCAATCTAAAGAGAAATTCTACAACGTCTATATCCCGGCCACTCAACTCTCCTACAACACCGGAGGCAACAAACAGTCCGTACAGGACCGTCTGCGACTCAATTTCGCAGGCAACGTCAACAGGCGTATCGGAATCGGTGCAAAAGTCGACTATATTTATTCCAAAGGCTCATACCAGAATCAGGCCACGAAAGATTTTATTTTCGGCATCTCCGGATACTACCGGGGGGACCGCTACGAACTTCAGGCCTTCTACAACCATTGGAACATGCTCAACAAAGAGAACGGGGGTATCACCAATCCGCTGTATATCACAGACCCGGCTGTGCTTCAGGGCGGTGTCGACAATATTGAACCCAAAAGTATCCCAGTCAACCTTTCAAACGCACATACTCGTCTCAAGGGACAGCAGCTTTTCCTCAACAACACATATAACGTCGGATACTGGCGCACCGAGGAAGTCAACGACACTCTCTCGCGGGATGTGTACGTCCCCGTCACTAAATTCATCTGGACTCTCGACTATTCCTCCGCTCGCCATCGCTTTATTGACAAGAGCAATTCACCCGATTTCTGGCAACACACATACTTCTCCAACCAGCTGACCACCGACGACACTTACCATTACGACCTGTCCAACACGCTGGGAATCCAGATGATAGAAGGATTCCGCAAGTGGGCCAAATTCGGCCTGTCTGTCTATGCGACCCACCAGCTTCAGAGCTTCACACAGACACCCGACCCCCTCGACCCTGCCGCGGAACTCCCCGAAGGGCTCGATCCCATCCCGGATGGTTTCACTATTCACGACAAGCATACCCGCAATCTTCTCAGTGTCGGAGCTTTGCTTTCCAAGCAAAAAGGCAGTGTCATCACTTACAACGTCAACGGACGTCTGGGACTTATTGGTGACATCGCCGCCGATGTCGATATTTCCGGTCGGCTCGACACTCGCATACGGATGTTTACCGATACCGTCGACATCGCTGCTTACGGCCACTTCAGAAACACCGCTCAGCCATACCTTTTGCAACACTATCGTTCCAATCACTTCCTCTGGGACAACGACTTCGGTAAGACTCGCAGTTTCCGCGCCGGTGGCGAGATACATATTCCGTGGACCTCCACTGTCCTGTCTGCAGGATTCGAAAATCTCCAGAACTACGTCTACTTCAACTCCGATGCGCTCCCGGCCCAATACGCCGGCAGTCTCCGCATCGTCTCCGCCACATTGAAGCAGAAACTGCATTTCGGTATCTGGAACTGGGACAACAACATAACTTGGCAACATTCCTCCCGTTCAGACATCCTCCCTTTGCCCGCTCTCGCTCTTTACTCCAACATGTACCTTTGGTTCAGGGCTTTCCGCGTCCTGCAGGTGCAGCTCGGTCTCGATTGCAACTATTACACCCGCTACTACGCCCCGGACTATCAGCCCGCTACCATGACCTTCTCCAACCAACAACAGACCAAGATAGGCAACTACGCCTTCATGGACCTTTATCTCACATGTAAACTCTCCAAGGTCAGGTTTTACGTAATGATGAGCCACATCAATCAGGGACTCTTCTCTAAAGACTATTTCTCCATGCCCCTATACCCCCTCAATCCCAGAAAATTCCAGATAGGCCTCTCTATAGACTTCACCAACTGACCCTCACCCCCGATACACGATATGAGCAGCAGAAACAATAACCTCCCACAACCCCGACGGACCATGATATTCGTCTATATTCTCCTTCTGATGCTGGCCATCGGAGTGTTCATCGGACTGCGCAACTGCTCTCCCGCCGGAGTCATCGTCAACCGTCCTAAAGTCGGAGAAAGCTCCGGAGACACCATCGATATCGCAATGCTTTATGCTCCCCTCAACTATTATGTCTACGACGACACCCTCGGAGGCTACTGCTACGATCTCCTCCGTCAGATCGCTTCCACTGAGAAGCAACCTGTCAACTTCATTCCCGTGACCTCTCCCGCAGACGCTATTGAGAAACTGCGTCAAGGCAAAGTCGATGTCATAGCCTCCCTCCCTGTCAACTCCGGCTCAACCGGCCGGGACCTTATCTATTCAGACTCTGTCTTTACAGATCGTCTCGTCGTCGTCTACGTCCGCAACGAAGGCGATCCCGACTTCGACACCCCCTTCTCCCTCGCCGGACAGAATATCCATCTCGACTCCGGTTCTGCTCCCATCCTGCGTATCCGCAACCTTCAGAAAGAAATAGGAGACACCATCTATACCCAACAGCACCCCGACCTCTCCGGTGAGCTTATTGCCATGAAAGTGGCTGCCGGAGACTTCGGCTTCGGGGTTGTAAACAGCCGTGTCGCTTCTGATATGCAGAAGAAATTCCCCCGACTCAAAACCATGCCGGTGGGTTTTACCCAGCTCCAGTCGTTTGCCGTCCGGGACAGTACAATGCTGCGACGTGTCAACACCCTCCTGCAGCGTGCCGCAAACTATCCTGCCACACCCTCCCTTCGACGTCGCTATAACCTTTGACCACATAGCTCCCCCGTCTATTTCAGTTTCATAATACTGTTAACATTTCTTAAAATGCAACCTCCGTGGCTGTCTTTTAAGAAAAACAATATATTTTTGTAAAAAATAATAATTATGAAACACTTCCTTACCCTTTTTGCATTTTTCTTTCTCTTTGTGACTGCTTGCACCGATAAGGAAGAACCAGAAATAAAAGAAAAAGATTCACTTCATGTTTCCCGGCAACTGTTTTATGAGATTATTCCTAATTCCAAATGGAAACCGGTTTGGTGCAGACCGACAGACTACGAGTGGAACGAATTAGCCGACCAGAACGATCTTATCGGGTTCTCTACCTTTAAGCTCGAGTTTGATGAAAAAGGCAATCTTATTTATGGCGATAAAACCACTTTTACCGACTACAACGAACAAACCGGTTACATTGAAAACTTATCCGGCCGTCAATTATACTATGTGGCATCGCTCTCTGAAGACAGACTCGTGATTTGTCTCAAAGGGCAGGGCTACCTCAATAGTTTCGATGCTGAGGCAGGCTTAAGTTTCAGAACCGTAGCTTATCGTATAGTTTATGAACGAATGTAAAATACACACAATCATGAAAAAATATTTAACTCTTCTTTTTCTCTCGCTCGCACTTGTCTCTTGCAACAACAACGACGACGACAATCCTGCTTCGGACCGTAAGGTGTCCGAAAAACAATTCAACTCCCGGATAGCTTACAATTTCTGGAAACTTGACCGGGGTGCGTGGTTCGATGCTGACGGAAACATCATGGAGACATACGATATGGAGTGGAATAACGTTCCTGTCGTTTACGGTGTCTATTTCACTGATTCTTACGCAATCTATCTTGTGCACAGCTACTATCGCACTCAGGATCGCAGGAGTATTCTCTGCTACTATACCTTCGATCCCAAGACCTCTACCGTATGCGATGCCTCCGGTGCCCCTAACTGGAACGACTTCAGGATTCTCAGTATCAAAGCCAACGAGATGACCGCCGAGACAAACTTCGGCGTCTGGATATCTCAGGGAGAAACATCACCGCGCCCCGATGTCTATTTCCGGGGCAAATATTGTCGCATGAATATCTCCATCATGGACTTCATCAGAGACGAACTCTATACACCTCAGAATTTCGACTCCCTACCCTGATCAATTCGGTGGTGAAGGTGGTGTAAGCATTGTGGAATCAAGCATGTAGGCATCCAGAAGGGTCATGCATGTCATTGCCTCTACAACTGCGACTGCACGCGGTACCACACACACGTCGTGTCTGCCTCTCGGTTCTATCGTGACTTCACGCCCGTAGCGGTCCATACACTCCAGCGGCCTCATCATAGTCGCCGCCGGTTTGAAGGGAACACGGAAGATCAGGGGCATCCCGTTGCTTATGCCTCCCTGTATCCCCCCCGAGAAATTTGGAAGAGTGGAGATCACTCCATCGGGCGTCGTCACGAAATAATCTGCCTGCTCACTCCCGTTTGACTGCGCAGACAAGAATCCCGAGCCATAGTCGAATCCTTTAGCGGCCGGGATACTCAGCATGGCGTGGGCGAGCATTGCCTCAAGACGGTCGAAAACCGGTTCGCCAAGACCTGCAGGAAGCCCGGTCACAAAACATGTCACGATGCCTCCCACCGTGTCACCTTCCGATGCCGTCTGCCTCAGCAGCTCCTCCATCTCTGCTGACGTCGATGGCGACGGACACCTTACCGGACTCTCCGGGATATAATTGATATCGAAGTCCGTGAGATCCGGACCGATTCCGACACCCCCGATTGAGGACGTGTATCCATAGACCATGATCCCTTCGCTTTGTAGCACCTGTCGCGCAAAGGCGCCTGCCACGACTCTGCATGCCGTCTCCCGGGCTGAGGCTCTCCCCCCGCCCCGATGATCCCGTATGCCGTATTTCATCTGATACGTGAAGTCCGCATGCGATGGACGGAATACATCGCGCAGATTCTCGTAATCCTCCGGACGCGCATCCGTATTAGGAATTATGAAACCTATCGGGGTGCCGAGACTTTTACCCTCGAATATCCCCGACAGTATATGCACCCGGTCCGGCTCCTTTCGGCCGGAGCTCCCGGCAAGTCTCCTGCCCGGACTGCGCGCCTCGAGCTCTCTCTGTACAGCCTCGAGATCAACCTCCACTCCCGGAGGAAAACCGTCGATGATACCTCCGATGGCGGGTCCGTGACTCTCACCGAAAGTCGTAAGGCGGTATAGTTTGCCTATGCTGTTCATCGCTATGATTCTATGACTATGTTACAAAGTGTCGCTCCCGTATACCCGATATAATCCGCTGGAGCGAGCTTGAGCTGAAGTCCCCTCTGACCGGCGCTCACGTAGAACGTGTCCAAGGCCGAGGCTTCCTCCTGAAGATACACCGGGTAAGGCTTCTTCATCCCGATGGCGGTACATCCTCCGCGTATGTAGCCCGTCACCCCGAGCAGATCCTTCATCGGTATCATCTCCGCTTTCTTGTTGCCCGACACTTTGGCAGCCTTTTTCAGGTCTACCTCCCTGTCTCCGGGCACTACACACACGAAGTATCCGCTGCGGTCGCCGTGAAGCACAAGAGACTTGTACACCGTGCTTATATCCTCCCCCAGCTCCTCTGCGACATGGGTGGCGGCAAGATCTTCCGGGTCAAATTTGTAGGGGATAAGCTCGTAGCTGATACCTGCGCGGTCGAGCAGACGGGCCACATTGGTTTTCTGTATCTTTTGCATTTACATTCTCCGTTTTAGATGCGCTCCCGCACACCGCAAGTCGACGTCAGCTGTTCATGGTCACGAGCAACTCCTCATTGCTGCGCGACATCTCCATACGCTTCTTGATAAATTCCATCGCCTCTATGGAGGTCATGTCGTTGAGGTAATTGCGTAGCACCCACATACGGTTCAGCATCTCCGAAGGTAGCAGAAGATCGTCGCGACGTGTGGATGAAGCCACGACATCCACTGCCGGGAAGATACGCTTGTTGGCAAGCTTGCGGTCGAGCTGAAGCTCCATGTTGCCCGTTCCCTTGAATTCCTCGAAGATAACCTCGTCCATCTTCGAACTCGTCTCCGTCAGCGCTGTAGCTATGATTGTCAGGGATCCGCCCCCTTCGATGTTACGCGCGGCACCGAAGAACCGTTTCGGACGTTGAAGCGCATTGGCATCCACACCGCCCGAAAGTATCTTTCCCGACGCCGGACTGACGGTGTTGTAGGCTCGGGCCAGACGGGTGATCGAATCCAGCATGATGACGACATCGTGACCGCACTCCACCAATCGCTTCGCTTTCTCGAGTACGATTCCGGCGATCTTGACATGTCGGTCAGCCGGCTCGTCGAATGTCGAGGCGATCACCTCGGCATTGACGCTGCGGGCCATGTCGGTCACCTCCTCCGGACGTTCGTCTATCAGCAGCATGATGATGTAGGTCTCCGGATGATTCTCCGCTATAGCGTTGGCTATATCCTTAAGCAGAAGGGTTTTACCAGCCTTCGGCGGAGCTACTATCAGGGCGCGCTGTCCCTTCCCGATCGGCGCGAACATGTCCACGACGCGGGTTGAGATATTGCAGCTTTCCTTCCCCCCGGTGAGATTGAATTTCTCGTCCGGGAACAATGGCACGAGATGTTCGAACGGAGTCCTGTCCCTTATCTGCTCGGGAGAAAGCCCGTTGATGGAGCTCACCTTGCAGAGAGGGAAATACTTCTCTCCTTCGCGGGGAGGACGGATACCACCCTCCACGACGTCTCCGGCTTTCAGTCCGTAATGCTTGATCTGCTGCTGGTTCACGTACACGTCGTCCGGGCTCGACAGATAATTGTAGTCCGATGAGCGTAGGAAGCCGTATCCTTCCGGCATGATCTCGAGCACTCCCGACATCTGCAGAATACCCTCGAAGTCATACATGGTCTGCTCGGGGTCGCGTCTCTGCTGACGCTGTTGCTGACGCTGAAGCTGACGTTGCTGCTTGGCTGAAAGTTTCGGCTGTGCAGGCTCGGCCTGAGGCTCCCCGATGGTGATGGGGGCGACGGCCGCTGCCTTCTCGGCCTGTTCCCGCTCCTGACGTGACCGTGGCACGAACTTACGCCCCTGAGCCTTGGGGAAAAAGCTTCCTAATGATGCTGAGTGTGGAGGCGCGGAAGGTCCGTTACCCTGACCCCCTTTGGCTGCGACATCCTCGACGTTTTCTGTTTCTCTCCTTTCCTCGGATACAACCGGAAGACTCTCGGCAGGCGATTCAGCCGGCTTAACCTTTTCTCCTTCCTGAGCGGTCTCTGGTGAAACCTCCTCTGTCTCCAGAGGCAGCTCGGGCTGCTTCACGCTCTTAGGCTTGCGGCCGCGACGGGGCTTTTCCGCAACAGGGACTTCGGACGCGGCAGGCTCGGCAGTCGCTCCTCCATCAGCTTCATTCCTGTTCTTATTGGCCTGCTCGGCTGCCTGCTGTTCAAGAAGTTTCTGCGCATTCGACTTGCGACCACGCTTCTTAGGCTGTGCTGTAGCCTCCGAAGCCGGGTTCTGTGCCTCGGCGCCAACTGCCGGTTCCGGCATCTCGCTCTCTGTTGGAGAAACCGCCGGTTTTTCCTGCTTGGTACCGCGCGGCTTGCGCTCCCTCGGTCTTTTTTCTGTCACTTTACCCGCTGCTTCCTTGGCTTTTGCAGCCGCCTGATGATCGAGGATATGATATGCCACATCCTGACGGTCGGCAGTGCCCGATTTGCTCATACCCATCTCGGCTGCTATACTGCGCAATGCAGCCTCTTCCATGGATTCAAGTTCTTGTAAGCTATACATAAAAGTATGGTATATGGTTGAATGTCTTGCGCGCACATCTCAGACAGCTTTTTCCGGTCTCAGATGTCCCGCATGGCATAATGCCTGATATTCTGATTGTTAAGAAATGATTTTTGAAATAATAGTTAGCGCGATAGGTCCGTGAAATGATGTGATCGACTTATCTGATCGCTAAAGATTCGTTCCACTGGGTTCGGCGTCTGATTACTTCGCCGAGCTTATGATATAATAAAAAAAGATTGGTAATTGTTCTATCGAACGGAGAGAGAGAGTATGGATGATAATGATAGATGTCCGAAAGCTCTCGAGAGGCCTTGTTCGTTCCGGCCTTCTGTGAGGCATCCCGAACCGTTTGGCGGTGCCTCCTGCTTTTGACGCTGCAAAGTTAAAATAAAATATTCAATCATGCAACACCCCCTCGACTTACAGAGCTTTGCGGAGGTGCGGAAATAATCCTTAGCGTTAACAGATGTTATCGGGGTCTTAATAAAAAATAAACATGCTTAACCCGATTATTAAGTAAAAATTGCTACATTTGCACAAGCAAAAAATCTTTAGACCCAAAATACAATTTTTTTGAAGTATATGACACTACAACCTGACGACATCAAAACACTGAATTCTCGCGGAATCAGTGAAGAAAAACTCATGGAAGAGCTTCGGCAGCTGCACGATGGATTCCCTTACCTTGAAATTGTGGCTCCGGCCACACCCGGCCACGGAATTCTCGTGACTTCCGAATCTCAACGCCTCCATTACATCGATTGCTGGAACACTTTCCTCGCCGACGGTGGGAAAGTTATTAAGATGGTTCCCGCCAGCGGTGCGGCAAGCCGCATGTTCAAGAATCTTTTCGCCTTCGCTGACGGCGAATCCGAAACTCCGGACAATGACTTCATCAGTACCTTCTGCGACAATATCTCCCGTTTCCCATTCTTTGCCGAGCTGGACGCCACAGTGAACCGGATCTATGGCAAGACAATCATGGAAATGTTTGCTGACGGAAAACACCGCGAAGTCGTGGCTGCCCTCATCAGGCCCGAAGGCATGAACTACGGTCAGCTCCCGAAAGCGCTCCTCGCTTTCCACTCCGCCCCCGAGGGCTATCGCGTCGCTCTCGAGGAGCATCTCGCCGAAGGTGCTCAGTACGCTTGCGGAGTAGACAAGAAGGCATCTGTCCATTTCACGGTGAGCCCCGACCATCGTGACCTCATGATGAAGAAGATTGAAACCTCCATCCCGGCAATGAAAGAAAAGTATGGCGTGGATTTCGAAGTCTCTCTCAGCGAACAGAAACCCTCCACCGATACCATTGCAGCTAATCTCGACGGCTCCCCTTACCGGGAAGACGGCAAACTCTTTTTCCGCCCCGGAGGCCACGGCGCTCTGATCGAAAATCTCAACGACCTTGACGCAGACGTCGTTTTCCTCAAGAATATCGACAACGTTGTCCCGGATTCCCGCCGCGATTCAACGATACAGTATAAGAAAGTCATCGGTGGTATTCTCGTCTCGATCCACGACACTATCATGCAGTACGCCGAGATGCTCAACTCCGGACTCCCTTCCCGCGATGAGCTGAATGAAATTCTCAATTTCCTCCACAACGTCCTTTGCATCTATGATGAGGGTGCCGACTCGATGGAAGACCTCGAGCTGGCCGACTACCTCTACTGCAAGCTCAACAGGCCTCTCCGCGTATGCGGTATGGTGCGCAATGAAGGTGAACCCGGAGGTGGTCCTTTCCTCGTTCGCAACAACGAAGACGGCACCGTGAGCCCGCAGATTCTCGAAAGCACCCAGATCGATCCAGACGATCCTGAAGCCGTAGCAATGATGAAACACTCGACCCACTTCAATCCCGTTGACCTCGCCGTTTGCCTGATATCCCCGGAAGGTGGCCATTTCGATCTGCGGCATTACGTTGACCCGGCCACCGGATTCATATCCCGCAAAAGCCGGAAAGGTGTCGAGATTAAAGCTCTCGAACTCCCCGGCCTCTGGAATGGTGCCATGAGCGACTGGAACACCGTCTTTGTGGAAGTTCCCGCTGACACGTTCAATCCGGTGAAAACCGTCAACGACCTCCTGCGCCAAGCACATCAGGGCTGACATTCCCTCATAGGAAGTACACATCGAACCCATTTATTTATAGACGGCCTCAATTAGCACGGAAGAATTTGCTAACTTTGCAGCCGGGGAGCACTTTACCTCCCCGGCTTTTTACATGTAAAAATGGCTGATTCAAGAAAGACAATTATAACCGGCGCGAAAGATTACGTCTTTATTGCGGTAGGTTTGCTGCTTTACGCCGTAGGGTTCACAGCATTCATTCTTCCTTACGACATCGTGATGGGTGGACTCACGGGTGTCGGTACTCTCGTCTATTTCGCAAGCGGAAAGATTATTCCCGTTGCCGTCACAAGTTACGTCTGCAACCTCACCCTCCTTGCCATTGCTTACCGTATCGTAGGAAAGCAATTCGTCCTTAAGACACTCTATGGAGCCACTCTGGCAGCCCTGTTCATCGGTATTCTCCAGCCCGTCTTCATCAATATGGTCAACTCGATGGGCCATCCGCTCATTCTCGACCGACCCATGAGTATTCTCCTCGGTGGTATCCTTTGCGGCCTCGGAGTAGGTATTACTTTCATCCACAACGGTTCCTCCGGAGGCACGGACATCGTAGCCGCGATGGTCAGCAAGAAGAGCAACGTCAGCGTCGGGCGTACGATGATATACGTCGACATGACCATCGTATCCCTCGCCCTGCTTCTCCCCTTCGACGGAAACCTCGCGGAAAGGCTTGAATACAGAGTGCCCATTATCGTCTACGGACTCATGATAACATATCTTACCGCATTTATTACGGATATGCTTATCAACACCAACAGGCAGGCCACCCAATTCATCATTTTTTCACCCCACTGGAGGGAGATTGCCGATGCCGTGAACCGTGAGGCTCACAGAGGTGTCACTATTGTAGACGGAATGGGCTGGTATTCAAAGCAGAAAGTGAAGATCGTAATGGTATGGTGCCGCAAGATTGAATCTGTCACCATCTTCCGTATTATCAAAAGTATCGACCCCGAAGCTTTCATCACTCAGACAATGACAAACGGAGTCTACGGCAAAGGCTTCGACACTATGAAAGTTAAGGTAAAACGTCGCCCGACAGCTCCTGAAGCTCAGTTGTCCGACGAGACCTTCTCATTATCCGACCTCGAGAATCCGGCCATGACCGACCCCGCGCTGCAACCTCACCAAGTCTCCGGTGCATCCTCCCATGGTCTCAAACACTGAATTTGGCCTGTTCAACTTTTTTTGCTATTTTTGCGCTGCTAAAACGAAAAAAATTAACCCTTAAATACACTACACAAGAATGGATGTGAAATACGACAAGCTTGACAACCTTTACGCAGTGTTGACAATCAAGCTTGAGGAAAATGACTACCGTCCCAAAGTGAAGAAACAGCTTCACGACATCAATATGCGTCGACCCGAACCCGGATTCCGTCCCGGCAAAGTCCCCGCTTCACTGCTCGAACGTAAGTACGGCAAAGCCGTGAAATACGACGTTATTAACCACGAAGTGAGCGAGACTCTCTTCAATTACATCAAGGACAACAACGTCAAGACTCTCGGCGACCCTATCCCTCAGCAGAAAGAAGACTTCAACATCGAAGACAAAGACTTTGAATTCACATTCAGGATCGGACTCTATCCCGAGCTCGACTTAAAGGTTGACAAAGAGGTGAAAGTACCTTACTACACCATCACGGTCGACGACGAGATGGTTAAGAAGCAGGACGACATGCTCCGCAACCGCTTCGGCAAACAGGTTCCCGGCGAGGAAGTTGAGCCCAACGCGCTCGTTAAAGGTGTCATCGTCGAGCTTAACGAAGACGGCTCTGTGAAAGAAGGCGGCATCATGGTCGAGAACGGAATCGTTAGCCCTCAGTATTTCAAGAGCGAAGAACAGCGTAACCTCTTCATCGGCAAGAAGGTCGGAGACGTGGTCCGTTTCAATCCCGCTGCCACTTGCGACGCCAACGAGACCGAGCTTTCCTCCATGCTTAATATCCCCAAGGAGGAAACAGCCGCTCACCATGGTGACTTCAACCTCAATATCAAGGAAATTATCGTCCTCCGTCCCGCTGAACATGATCAGGAATTCTTTGATCAGGTTTTAGGCAAAGACGAGGTTCACAACGAAGAGGAATACGTGGCCAAATTGAAGGAGATGATGGCCTCACAGCTCACGGCCGACAGCAACTATCGCTTCTCCATCGACGCCAAGGACACTCTCCTTAAGCTCGCCGGAGATTTCGAGCTCCCCGCTGATGCCCTCAAGGAAGCCATCCGCCTTAACAACGAAAACATCACCAAGGAAGAGATCGACACAAAATACGAGGAATTCCGCCCCGAGCTACAATGGTATGTCGTACGTGACACCGTAGCTTCTCAACTTGGCGTCAAAGTCGAAGAAGAGGATCTTAAAGGTGTGGCTGCCAATATCGCTCGCCAGCAATTCGCCCAGTACGGACTCAACAACGTACCCGACGACGCGCTCTCTCGCTATGTCGGTCAGCTCCTCGGCGACAAGAAGACCCGCGAGAGAATCGCCCAGCAGGCCTACGAAATGAAATTCTTCATGGCCGTGAAGCAAGCTGTCACGCTCGAGGACAAGACCGTCGACGCCAAAGAATTCAACGCTCTCTTCACTCAGAACGACACGGCTGAAGACTGATACGTTCCCCTACTTAACGTTTAGAAACTCAACTCAAAAGTCCGGAGAGCAGTTCGACCAACGATGCTCTCCGGCACTTTTTGGCATATAATTTGTTATAGCTGAAAAGAACAGAACCTTTTAAATTACGATTCCAATGATGGATAAGAACAATGACTTTAGAAAATTCGCTGTAGGACACGCCGGACTCAGCAGCTCACTCGTCGATAACTATGGCCGCGCCGTCTCCCGCGAGGCTGCCGCTGCTCCCGGCCTCTCCTCTCAGATAAAAGATTATATCAATCCTTATATCCTTGAAGAGCGCCAGCTCAACGTCACCCAGCTCGACGTCTTCTCGCGCCTTATGATGGACCGCATCATATTCCTCGGAACTCAGGTCACGGACGAAAGTGCCAACGTTATCCTCGCCCAGCTTCTCTACCTTGACTCTGTAGATCCCGGCAAGGATATCAACCTCTACATCAATTCCCCCGGCGGAAGTGTTTATGCCGGTCTCGCCATCTACGACACAATGCAGCATATCAGCGCCGATGTCTCCACAATCTGTACCGGTATGGCAGCCTCCATGGCAGCTGTACTCCTCGTGGCCGGACAGAAAGGGAAACGCTTCGCACTCCCGCACTCACGTGTCATGATCCACCAGCCCCTTGGCGGAATTCAAGGTCAGGCTTCCGATATCGAGATTACAGCTCGCGAAATCCTCAAACTCAAGGACGAGCTCTACCACATCATCTCCAACCATTCAGGCCAATCCTTCGAACGCGTAGCCGCCGACTCCGATCGCGACTACTGGATGATAGCTGCCGAAGCTAAGGAATACGGCATGGTTGACAAAGTACTCGTCAACGACAAGAAGAACAACTGATAAGGACATGGCCAAAAGCAAACTCAAATGCAGCATGTGTGGCTCCGAGGATTCCGCCGCCAATCCCGTGGTGGAAATTCTTCCCGGCCTGAACATGTGTACCAACTGTGTGGCTTTCATCGACGAGCGCATGAAGTCCGAAATTTCCGACAGAGGCAAAGGAGGTAAGTCGGATTCCCGTAAGGAGCCCGATTCCATGAAGAAGGTCCCCTCCCCACACGAAATCAACGACTTCCTCAATCAGTATGTCATAGGTCAGGAAGAAGCGAAGAAATACCTCTCCGTTGCTGTCTACAATCACTATAAACGTATCCTGAGCAAAGGCTCCGCCGACTCCGCTCAGGATGACGTCGATATCGAAAAGAGCAACATCATACTTGTCGGACCCACCGGAACGGGCAAGACCCTGCTCGCAAAAAGCATAGCACGTCTGCTCGATGTGCCCTTCACGATCGTAGACGCCACGGTTCTTACAGAAGCCGGATATGTGGGCGAGGATATTGAATCCCTGCTCACCAGACTGCTTCAGGTATGCGACTACGACGTCGAGAAAGCCCAGAAAGGCATCGTCTTCATCGACGAGATAGACAAGATCGCCCGAAAGAGCGACAACCCCTCGATCACCCGCGACGTAAGTGGCGAAGGTGTCCAGCAGGGATTGCTTAAGCTCCTTGAAGGAAGTGTCGTGCTCGTACCCCCGCAGGGAGGACGCAAACACCCCGACCAGAAGATGATACCCGTAGACACCAAAGACATCCTCTTCATCTGCGGAGGCGCTTTCGACGGCATTGAACGCAAGATCGCTGCTCGTCTTAACACTCAGGTTGTCGGTTTCGGCCATAATTCCCTCGAGAAGAAACATCAGCGCGAGAATCTGATGAACTACGTGATGCCGCAGGACCTCAAATCCTTCGGACTCATTCCCGAAATTATCGGACGTCTTCCGGTTCTTACCAGTCTGGAACCTCTCGACAAGGAAGCCTTGCGCCGGATTCTTACCGAACCCAAGAACGCCATCACACGCCAGTACAGGAAGATGTTCGCCATGGACGGAGTAGAGCTGATCTTCACCGACGACGCCCTCGACCTCATTGTAGACAAAGCGATTGAATACAAATTGGGCGCACGCGGACTCCGCAGCATCGTGGAGACGGTGATGGTCGACGCCATGTTCGATGTCCCCTCACTCAAAGTCAAGACCTTCACGGTCGACGCCGGATATGTAGCTGACCAACTTGTGAAAGCCCGGTTTGAAAAAGAAATCAACGCGAATTAAGAGATTTTTCAACACTTATGATACACCGGAGTCCCCCATCGGGATTCCGGTTGTTTTATATACACAATCCCTGACCTGAATTTTTAACATTTCCCGAAGCGTTTTCCCCCATTTTCAATTGAACGAACTTCACGCCATGAGTGTTTAATAAGTGAGTAGGCAAAATCATGCCTTGTCTGAACGATGATCAATCAGAAAGTCATAAACGAAATATACAAGAAATACAGCAAACCGCCTAAGAAGGTAGAGGATCTTCAGGTCCCCTACTTCCTCGATTTGCTTTCCAAATTCCACAATCTGAAACTAAGCAACGATCAGGAGGAGATCATAATTGAAGACCTCGACAATATGAATCCCTTCAAAAGGTTCCTGATCCGAAGGATGACCGGTATTCTGGAATTTGAGCGTATGGTGGCTTTTGCTTTCGACAACCACATAATTTTCTTTGAGAAAGATTCCCCCGACATGAGGGTGCATTTTAAGCCCGAAAAACAAAGTTTCTTCAAACGCATATTCGGGAAATAACTCCCCGGCAAAGAATTAGGGCCAAGAGTCCGGAGATTTTTTTGTAACTTCGCATCAGAATCAACCACTACTCTATTAGACATGAAAAAGATTGCATTCGCATCCGACCACGCCGGCTACGAGCTCAAACAACATCTTATCGCCTACGTTGAATCCAAAGGTTATTCCGTAAAGGATTTCGGCACTTTCTCTTCCGACTCCTGCGATTACCCCGATTATGCGCACCCCTGCGCTGAAGCTGTCGAAAGCGGAGAATGTGACTTCGGAATTGCAATGTGCGGAAGTGGCAACGGCATATCGATGACCCTCAACAAGCATCAGGGAATTCGCGCGGCTCTCTGCTGGCTTCCCGAGCTCGCCGCCCTCGCACGTCAGCATAACGACGCGAATATTCTTGTCCTTCCGGCAAGGTTCATCTCTGAGGAAGAGGCGGACAAAATCGTCGACGCTTACCTTAACGCCGAATTCGAGGGCGGACGCCATCAACGTCGCATCGACAAGATCGCTCTCGGCTGAGTCACCATGACCTCAACTCTGAAGATCGCACTTCGCGACGCCCGATTCCACGCTTTCCACGGCGTTTTGGAGCAGGAAAGGGAAGTCGGAAATGAATTTTCTCTTGACCTTGAAGTTTCTCTCCCACTTTCGGGATCACTTCCCGTCTCCTCTCATGTCTCTGACAATATCGACTCGACCATCTCTTACGCTTCACTCTACGAACGCGTTAAAGAAGAGATGCTGCGACCTCACGATTTGCTGGAGCACTTGGCAGCCGTCATCGTTGACCGCATCGCAGACGAGTGGCCGCAAATCGCGGGCATCGACATCCGGATATGCAAACTTGCTCCGCCGATAGCGGGAAGCGACTGCAGCGCGTGCGTGTCAATCAATTGGAAACGCTCAGAGCTTTTTCCACTCCGACCTGAGGCGCGGACTTGAGGTAAATTAAGATTTTCGCAAAATTATTTTCAGTCAAAAATTTTTTTGCAGAAATCGAAAAAAACTGCTAACTTTGCAGTGTCAAAAAGGGGAGAAATTTCTCCCGAAAACAAGGGTCCGTTAGCTCAATTGAATAGAGCATCTGACTACGGATCAGAAGGTTGCAGGTTTGAATCCTGCACGGATCACGAAAATGTAAGGCGAGAGACTTTTTCTCTCGCTTTTTTCGTTAACAAATTTTTACATTTGCACCTTTCAGACAACTAAATCAGCGGAATACATGGCCGACAACTATCTTGAACGCAAAATGGAGCAACTCCGCTCTCAGCGGACTTCCGGAGGCACAAAATCTCAATTGAATCGTGTGGGACTCGGATGGACGCTGCCGAAGCTCCGCGTCGTTGTTGTCGGAGATTCAACTTCGCTCTCTATCGCAGTCGCGCGAGCTTACGTCGCTGCAGGATGCAGAGTTACACTTATTGAACGGGAGAATGACGCTGCCAAAAAACTTGCCCGAGAAGGAGTACGATTCTCAATTGCCGACTCCATGGCCGACATCGATGTGAAAAACGCTATCGCAGAGACCTTTAAGGAGTGGAGAGAGATTGATCTGGTGATTTTCTGCGGTTCAGGCGTCCATTTGGATTCCGTACGAGAATCGATGCACGCGCACTACAGTCGTTTCCCACGCATATCGGAATATCCGCCACGTTTTATTTTTCTTATCCGGAGTCCTGAAGAGACTGACACCGTATCCGAAAAGATGTCACTAAAGTCCTATATACCAGTCATTTCGTACAACCGGATCATTCTCACTACAACTCCCGGCACCGAGATTCGTCCGGCGAAAGGTGATGACGTCGCACGCCTATGCCTCTTCCTTTCTCTTCCGGATTCCGACTTCATCCATAAGGCAGACATCTCAGTCTCTTACGCTGAGAGCTAATCCTTCTTTTTCTTCACGGAGAAACCGAAATGTCCGAGTTCTTCGCCAAGGCGGTAATAATGGCCGTGGCTCCAAGCCAAAAGATCAGCAGCCTCAAGGCTGAAACGTCCTGAAACCGGATCGATATACTTCTCGTCGGCCCGGAGGCATAGAACGTCGGCAAGAATCATTGCATGACTTCCGAGGTGAGAAATCTGTTTCACCCGACATTCTATCGACAAAGGTGACTCCTTTATCGAAGGAGAGGAGGTCATTTCTCCGGGCTCGGGAGTCAGTCCGGTAGCACGCCATTTGTCGTAATCCTTTCCCGATCTGACACCGGCCCAATCCACAGCACGTACCATCTCGGCCGTCGTGAGATTAACCGTAAACTCTCCGTTACGTTCTATCAGCGGGAAGGAATGGCGTTCGGGACGTACGGAGACGTAGCACATGGGCGGATTCGTGCAAATCGTTCCGGTCCAAGCTACAGTAAGCATGTTCCATTCTTCGGGAGATGCTCCACAGGTCACTAAAGCAGCCGGCACCGGATAAATCATGGTGCCGGGCTTCCATGTCTGTTTTCCCATTACTTAAGGTCAGCTTTCTCTCCTGTCACCTCATGGTCGCAATATCGACAGCGCAGCATGACGGGATTCTTCCCCACCACCGTGAATCTCGAGGGCATCGGTTCATTGCAGCTGACACACTTAGGATTCGAGCAGCGGACAATATCCACGATCTCTTCCGGCAGTGTGACCTGCTGCTTGCTTACAACTTCATAATCCTCTATCATATTGATGATGGCGGAAGGAGCTATCAGGGCGATACGATTGAGCACTTCGGGTGGAAATGTCGTATCGGCCACCTTAATAATGCCTTTCCGTCCCATTCGGGATGAGGCCAGATTATTACCGATAGTGACACTCTTATCAAGGTTTTCAATGCCGAGCAGTCTCACGGCCTTGAAGAGGGCATCACAGGGAATATGGTCGATCACAGTGCCGCTCTCAAGGGCGGCCACAGCAAGTTCTTTTTTCTTCATCATCAGTCGTCGATATTAATACCCAGACATTTACAAATCATGGCCTGACGGGCGAAGAGTCCGTTCTTGGCTTGCTCGAAGTAGTAGGCTTTCGGACTGTCGTCCACGTCCTGACTTATTTCGTTCACGCGGGGAAGCGGGTGGAGAACGCGTAGATTAGGTTTGGAATCGCGCAACATTTCCAGATTGAGCGAGTAGAGATCCTTCACTCTCTCATACTCATCAAGATCGGCAAATCGCTCACGCTGAACGCGTGTCATATATATGATATCGGAAGCGTTGATGACATCCTGAGAGAATTCCGTATGTTCTTCGTATCGTATTCCGTGAGTCTTGCAGAAATCGATGAATTCCGCGGGCATCTTCAGTTCTGGACAAGCGACAAAATGGAATTTCACATTGAAGTGGCTAAGAGCCTCAAGGAGAGAGTGGACAGTGCGTCCGTACTTAAGATCTCCGACCATCGTGAGCGTGATTCCGTCAAGTTTACCCTGAGTCTTGTATATGGAGTAAAGGTCGAGCAAAGTCTGAGAGGGATGCTGGTGGGCACCGTCTCCGGCATTGATGACCGGCACATCCGTCACTTCCGAGGCATACTGAGCCGCGCCCTCGAGGTAATGACGCATCACAATAAGGTCGGCATAATTGCTTACCATTTTTATGGTATCCTTAAGCGTCTCTCCTTTGGAAGTACTTGTGGCGGCGGGATCAGAGAAACCGATTACCCTTCCTCCGAGGCGGTTGACCGCGGTCTCGAAGCTGAGGCGGGTCCTCGTAGAGGGCTCAAAGAAGAGAGTTGCCACAACCTTGCCGTCCAGAATTTTACGATTGGGATTGCGTTCAAACAATTCGGCTGTGTGAAGAAGATCAAGCAGTTCCTCCTTGCCGAGATCCTTAATTGAAACTATGCTGCGTGTATTCATAACTCAGAAATGTCTCCCACTTTAGTAGACATTACAAAGTTACTATTTTTTATCGTGAAATCAGCATGGAGTCGTTCCTAATTTTGGTTCAGGGCTACATCGCCAGTATAAAGTACGACAAATTACCTACTTAAGGGTATTATCCATTAAGACGATTTTAACTAATTTTGCGGACAAACCATAAGCACACACCTATGCCGGAGTATTACAAATCGAGTTCCAAGATGTTCGAGCTGATCTGCGAACAGCCTCCATTGCTTCAGATGATGAGCCGCTTCAACATTCCATTAGGGGTGGAGGACAGAAGTGTCGAGGAGGTCTGTCGTCTCCACGATGTAGATCCGATGACATTTCTTGCTGTGGCAAACCTGATAAAATTCGGACCTGAGGCTGCTGAGGATTTCTATGATAAGGTTTCCGTGGAGGCTCTGACCCTTTATCTCAAAAACGCCCACGAATATTTTCTGGCATTTCAGTTGCCTTCAATCCGCCGGAAGCTCCTTGAAGCGATCGTGTGCAGCAACACCCGGGAAGTGAATAAGGTAGTGGGTCTGATAATAAAATTCTACGACGAGTATACCAATGAGGTCAAGGCACACATGGATCACGAAAACGTGAAGATATTCACGTATGTAGAGGATCTGCTGAAAGGGAACAAGCGTCCGGATTTCGAGATTGAGGATTTCGCAAAGTCTCACGAATCCATCAACAGTAAACTTCAGGAGCTTAAGAATATCATCATCAAGTATTACAAGCCTGACGATGCTTCGGATCTACTGAATTCGATGATGTACGATATTTTCGTATGCGAATTCGATCTGCGGAGACACTGCGAAGTTGAAAACTTTCTATACGTACCGGCGGTCAAGCTTCTTGAGAACAAGGTGAGCTCGCAGGCGGGGAGCCCGGAGACAAAGGCTTCATCGGATAATACCGAGGAGGGTGTGCTGTCGGCAAGGGAGAAGGAGATCGTTGCCCACGTGGTGCGGGGGATGAAAAACAAGGAAATAGCCGACAAGCTTTTCATCAGTGTCCACACGGTACTGACACACCGGAAGAACATAAGCCACAAACTTGACATCCATTCCGTAAGCGGACTTACGATATACGCCATCGTCAACGGTATAGTCAATCTCGACGAGCTTGAAGTATAGGATGCTCGCCATCCGTGTGTGCCTCAAAGGCTAACCGGAAACGGGAAAAGCGGGGGATTCAATTGCCCATCTCGGAAAGGAATTTGATACGGACAAGGCGAATCTCCTCGTCGCTGTATTCGTCGCCCAACTCCTGTATCGCACCTTCGAGATCGTCCTCTTCCGAGGAGCGGAAAAAGTCGAGCAGGTCTTCCTGCCTTTCTTCCTCAAGAATCTCGTCGAGGAAATAGTCGATATTTATCTTGGTTCCGGCGTCAACGATCGCTTCCAGTTCGTTGAGCATCTCACCGAATTCGAGGCCTTTGCTTTCAGCGAGCTCATCAAGATCGATCTTCCGGTCTATACTCTGAATAAGGGCGATCTTCAGCTTGCTCTTGTTCGGCATCGTGCGCACACGCATGTCTTCGGGTCTCTGAATGTCATTCTCTTCCACATGGCGCTTGATGATCTGCAGGAATTCCGTACCGTAACGGTGTGCCTTTCCGGCGCCCACACCGGGGATATTCTGCAGTTCCTCCATTGTGATAGGATATGAAGTGGCCATGGCCTCCAGCGAGGGGTCTTGGAATATGACGTAGGGGGGGAGGTCGTGATGGCGGGCTATCTTCTTCCTGAGATCCTTAAGGATAGCGAAAAGCTCAGGATCGGCGGCACATGCAGCTCCCGACTTAATCAGCGGTTCGTCGTCGGTCTCGACAAATTCGTTGTCTTCCGTAATCTTAAAGGATACCGGCGACTGAAGGAATTTCCTGCCTTTGGATGTCACCCTTACGGTTCCGTAGTTTTCTATATCGCGGTCGAGATAACCTGCGATGAAGGCCTGACGAAGCACTGTATGGAGATGTTTTTCCTCGTTGCGGGGCATACATCCGAAGACTTCGAGAGTCTCATGATGATAAGACTTGACTTCGTCGGTCTTTCTTCCCGTAATGACAGTGATAATATATTCGGGGCGGAATTTGTCGCCGATAGCGAGAATGGCTTCAATGATTGCACAGAGGTCATCCTTGGCTTCCACCTTCTTTTTGGGATTGAGACAGTTATCGCAATTACCGCAATTCTCTTCCTCGTAATTTTCGCCGAAATAGTGAAGAAGGGTACGGCGACGGCACATGGATGACTCGGCATAAGAAGCTGTTTCCTGAAGGAGCTGTTTTCCGATCTCCTGTTCGGGCAGTGGTTTCCCCTGCATGAGTTTCTCCAGCTTCTGAAGGTCCTTGTTGGAGTAGTATGTGATGCATCGTCCTTCCCCTCCGTCTCTCCCGGCACGTCCGGTCTCCTGATAATAACCTTCGAGGCTTTTGGGTATGTCATAGTGAATGACGTAGCGCACATCCGGTTTGTCAATTCCCATTCCGAAAGCAATAGTAGCTACAATAACGTCGGTCTGCTCGAGCAGGAATGCATCTTGGTTTGAGGAACGGGTGGCGGAATCCATACCGGCGTGGTAGGGGAGTGCCTTGATATCGTTTACCCGGAGGGTTTCGGCCAATTCCTCTACTTTTTTGCGGGAGAGACAGTAAATTATACCGGATTTACCGGGATTGCTCTTTATGAAACGGATGATATCGCGATCCACATCCTTGCTCTTGGTCCTAACTTCGTAATAGAGGTTTGCTCTGTTGAAGCTCGACTTAAACACCACGGCATCGTTCATGGCGAGATTCTTCTGAATGTCGTGCTGCACCTTGGGAGTGGCCGTGGCGGTGAGAGCAATAAGGGGACGCCGTTCTATCTCGTTGATAATTGGCCGAATCTTGCGATATTCGGGGCGGAAATCGTGTCCCCATTCAGAGATACAGTGAGCCTCGTCTACGGCATAGAAAGAGATCGGGACCGTGCGCAGGAAAGCGACATTTTCTTCCTTGGTCAGTGACTCGGGTGCGACATACAGAAGCTTCGTTATACCTGAAACCACGTCGGCCTTCACATCTTCGACGGCACTTTTAGAGAGGGATGAGTTGAGAAAATGGGCGACGCCATCACATTCGCTGAAGGAACGGATTGCGTCCACCTGATTCTTCATAAGTGCTATGAGGGGGGAAATTATGATAGCCGTTCCTTTGCTCATAAGAGCGGGAAGCTGATAGCAAAGACTTTTGCCTCCGCCCGTGGGCATAAGCACAAAGACATCCCGGCCGTCGAGCAAAGCCTTTATGACGGCTTCCTGATTGCCCTTAAAGCTGTCAAACCCAAAATATTTCTTTAAAGCATCGTGCAGATCGTTAGAGGTTGCCATATCAGAGTTAAGGATAGTAAGTATATTCCGACGAAGACCGCCAGCCGTTCCGGGAACATACCACACCGGCTCCGGGGCATTTCTCATCACATCGGTTCGAGGAGGGGTTCCAGATACTGAGATCCCGTAATTACTAAGACAAAGTTATAAAATTTTTCTACAACTGCAAAATAGACCTCACAAATTTTTGCGCCATTTTGGGCCGGAGCAGATCGCTTGAACAGGCCATAAAAAACCGGCAATGATGGCGTTGCCTTTATTCGAGCGCCCCTTCCACGACTTCCGCTTCCACGGTCTCAGTCCTGTCTCCGGAGTAGGAGCTGTAGACGTAATCGTCGCACTCCACAAAATCAGAGGGGAAGTTAAACTTGGCATCCTGAGAATACGGGAGTCGCTTGTCGTCATATACCTTCTTCATGTAGAGGCCGTAAATCGGGAGAGCGGAACGAGCACCCTGACCGTAAGCCATCGAATTAAAGTGGATATACCTCTCTTCTCCACCGACCCAAACACCGGTCACGAGCTCCGGGGTAAAGCCCATGAACCAAGAGTCGGCATTATAGTTGGTAGTACCGGTCTTGCCACCCATCTGGGCAGAGATTCCGTAGCGGCTCCGGAGGGAGGCACCGGTACCCTGATCGATGACGTTCATGAGCATCGAGAC
The DNA here is from genome assembly GCA_964409015.1 of uncultured Sangeribacter sp. Classification (GTDB taxonomy): domain Bacteria; phylum Bacteroidota; class Bacteroidia; order Bacteroidales; family Muribaculaceae; genus Lepagella. The sequence goes on along the minus strand of CAYPBS010000003.1, from coordinate 27,757 downwards.
CATCTTCCAGTAGGCATTGACGCTTATGACTTCGGTGCGATGTGCGGTACCGCTGTATATCGTGTTTCCCTTATTGTCTTCGATTCGGGTCACGAAGACAGGATTGACCCTGATACCGTTGTTGGCGAAAGCGGAGTAAGCCCCGACCATGTCCTTTACGGAGACATCGTTTGTACCGAGACAGAGGGGAAGAGTGGGGTCGATAATTCCCGAGAGGCCGAACAGGCGCATCTCGTTAGCAAGGTTCTGAGGCTGCAATTCGTCGGTGAGACGAGCAGATATCCAGTTATTGGACTGAGTGAGGGCGCGTTTGAGAGTTATGTGGCCGCCGGCTCCGCTATAGCTTCCTCTGGGGCTCCAGTTGCCGTAAACAGGGCGGGTATTGAGCATCGTGCTGCATGGGGAAAAGTCCTGTTCCATGGCGAGAGTGTACAGGAAGGGTTTAGCCGTAGAACCGATCTGACGTCTACCCTGCCCTGCCATATCGTACTTGAAATAGTTGAAATCGGGACCGCCCACGTATGCTTTCACATAACCGGTGACAGGATCCATGCTCACCATTCCGACTCTCAGGATACTCTTCATATACATGATGGAATCCATCGGGGACATGGTAACAGTCTTGGATCCGGGCACGGTCCTGCCGTTGCGTTTCACGTATGCGAAAACATTCATTTCGACGGGAGTCGCGAACACTTTTTCAATCTCCTTCTCCGAGATACCGGCCTCTTTCATCTGCCAGTAACGGGGGCTCTGTTTCATCGCCTGCTTTTTAAGGCGAGCGACTCCGGATGCGCTCAATTCACTTCGGTTGGTTGTATAGGGACCGGAAGCACGCTTCTCATTGAAGAAAGCGGGCTGCAAGTATCCGCCGAGATGGTTGTAGACGGCTTCTTCGGCGTAACGCTGCATGGCGGTGTCGATCGTCGTATAGATCTTAAGACCGTCGGTATAGATGTCGTAATGGGAACCGTCGGGCTTCGGGTTCTTCTCAATCCAGCCGTAGAGGGGATCCTCGGCCCATTGAGTAGAGTCGGTGTTGTATCGTCCCATGGCCTGCCGGAAAGCCTCATTATTCTTGTAGTCGCTGCGTTTCGGACGGACCGGATGCTTCGCGGTCATGAGTCTCGCAATCTCGTCACGCAGGTATGAGCTCATCGCTTCCTTGCGCTGAAGCTTATGGTAGTTCAGACCCAACGGGAGCGCCATGACGCTGTCGGCTTCCTGCCTCGTGATGTATCCGGCCTTGACCATCTGGTCGAGTACGGTGTTCCGGCGCCCGAGCACCCGTTCTTCCTGCCGCAGCGGATTGTAATAGCTTGGATTCTTAAGGATACCGACGAGCATGGCGGCCTCGTGAAGCTCAAGGTCTTTCGGCAGTTTATTGAAGTAGACTTTCGAAGCGGTCTTGATTCCGACTGCGTTATTAAGGAAGTCGAAACGGTTGAGATACATCTTGATTATCTCTTCCTTGGTGTAGACACGTTCGAGTTTTATGGCTATCATCCACTCTATAGGTTTCTGGAGGGCACGTTTGAGACCGCGGCTGTTCATGTCGCTATAGAGCAGTTTGGCCAGCTGCTGAGTGAGGGTCGAGGCACCACCGGAAGATTTGTCTCCCATCAGGAGTGTCTTGACACCGGTTCGGCCCAAGGCCAAGAAATCGATGCCGCTGTGATCTTCGAAGCGCATGTCTTCCGTGGCGATAAGCGCATTGACAAGATTGGGAGTGAGCTCGTTGTATTCAACATTCTCACGGTTGGCGTTTTCCTTGTAGAAGCGTCCGAGCTCAGTGGTACCGTCGCCGGCATACATGATTGAAGCGAAGGAGTCATGGGGGTCCTCAAGTTCCTCGATGGGAGGCATATAGCCAATCACTCCGTTGTAAACAAGGAGCAGAAGCGTGAAAGCCACCAATCCGATGCCGAGGAATGCCGACCAGAGTATTATGATGATGGTACGAGTTCCCGACACCTTTCCGCGAGAAGTATCCGCGGAGGCACCCTGCTGTCCGAAATTGTCGTCTGAATCTATTTTATCCTTCTTTCCAAACATGTCGACACCAATTGTACACCACAAATGTACAAAAAACCTTCAATATATCAAAAGCTACTGATAATCAGCAGTTTCAGAGCGAACCTATATCAGAGCTGATATGAATCGATGGACGAGAGTCCGTCGAGGTCTCCGTCGTCGTATGTATCGCTGCCGTAGATCATTTCGTCGGAGTCAAATTCTTCGGCGCGTCGGGCATTTTCAGAAGCGATACGTTTGTCGACGGCATCGTTGAATTCATCGATATCGACATGTTGAGCCGGAGCGTGTCCTTCCTTACGGGTGCAAAGAGGGTCCTTGAGGGTCTTGCCCGTGAGGATTTTCCGGAGCTCCATGAAGAAGGAGCGTTCGGTGAGGTAGTCGAATACAAAAATGAGTCTCTGCCCTTCCTCCTCGACAAGCTCGGAGACCGGAGTATCCGCCATCAGCCATATATCCTGATCGGAGGCGCTGCCCATGTCCTCGATCGTAATTTCCTCGCGCTTCTCCCAATTGTCGTCACAAATAAAGAACGAATCGAGTTCATCCTTGGAGTAGTCCACGCTTTCCAGAATCGCATTGCGAAGCTGCAGGAAGGTAGCGTCGGAATCTATCTCTATCTCGCGGCTGAAGTTGTTGACTTCGTCAGATACAATCTTAAATCTGTAAACCATAGGTATATATGTATAGGTTGAGATATTGAATTAAGGGTAATCGGATTTATGATGCGAATTTAATTGAAAAATTCAACCGCTACAAATCTAAGCCCCCATTTTTTGTGAAAGCGGGTCCAAGAGGACGTTTCACAAAAAAAGTGCCGGACAATGGATGTTTGGATACATTGTCCGGCAAAAGAAACTTTGTATGTTGGGAAAGGGGGTCTATTTCTTGGCTGGAAGGAGGTCGTAGCGACGGAATACCTTCTCGATGGCTTCAAGGGAGCGCTCGACCTGTTCGCGTGTATGGGTTGCCATAAGCGAATACCTGATGAGGGTGTCCTGAGGAGCGACTGCGGGGGAGACAACGGGATTGACAAAGACGCCTTCCTCGAGGAGATCGTGGGTGACGTGGAATGTCTTGTAGTCATCGCGGATAAAGAGAGGGATAATGGGTGTGGAGGTATGTCCGATCTCGCAGCCCATCTCGCGGAAGCTTTCGAGCGCGAAGTTAGTGATATTCCAGAGGTGTTCCTGACGCTCGGGCTCGGAAATCATTATATCCAATGCAGCGTCGACGGCAGCGGTCGAGGCAGGAGTGATACTTGCGGTGAAGATGTAAGAGCGCGAGTGGTGGCGGAGATAGTTGGTGATCTCCTTGTCGGTGGCTATGAAGCCGCCGAGAGAGGCGAAAGATTTCGAGAAAGTTCCCATGATGAGGTCCACATCATCGGTCACACCGAAATGGTCGCATGTGCCTCGTCCGCACTTGCCGAAGACACCGATACCGTGGGCTTCGTCGACCATCACGGTCGCGTTGTACTTCTTTGCGAGCCTTACGATCTCGGGGAGATTGGCGACATCACCTTCCATGGAGAAAACGCCGTCGGTTACGATAAGCTTGACCTTATCGGGGTCGCACTTGCGCAACTGCTCTTCGAGCGACTCCATGTCGTTGTGGCGATATTTCAGGTAATTTGAGAATGAGAGCCGCCGACCTTCGATGATCGAAGCGTGGTCCTGCTCGTCGAGGATGATGTAGTCCTCGCGACCTGTGAGGGTGGATACCACACCGAGATTGACACCGAAACCGGTAGAATATATCATCGCGTCCTCTTTGCCGACAAAGTCAGCGAGACGGGCTTCAAGCTTCTTGTGGATATCGAGCGTGCCGTTCAGGAAGGGACTTCCTGCCATACCGGTACCATACTTTTTTGTGGCTTCGACAGCGGCCTCGATCACCTTGGGGTGGTTGGTGAGACCCATGTAACTGTTAGAACCGAACATGAGGACCTTTTTGCCGTTCATGAGCACTTCGGTGTTCTGTTCGCTGGAGATAGGACGGAAATAGGGATATATGCCTGCGGCTTTGGCACGCTGGGGAGCGTCATACTTTGCAAGCTTTTGCTGTAGTAGCTTCATCGATATGAATATTGAGTATCAACTGCCTGATTTCAAGCGCATTCAAGGTGGAATCGACAACGACAGGTCTGTCTCTCGCGCTGAATCAGGCTACAAAGGTAGCAATTTTTTATGACATAGCAGCTATATCGCACTAAGAAATTGCTCAAAATCGCCAAAATGCGTTGCAAGAAAAGGATTTTCCATGCTTCCTACGTATTATATGGAGGGATTTAAGTATATTTGCATGTTTTTTACAACCGCCTTTTTTCTGCGACCTGAGAAAAGGCTCAACAACAGCTCAGATTATGAAATTTACAGCGCTTGAAATTGCCAACATCGCCGGGGGCATCGTCGACGGCGATCCCGAGGCATCCTTTTCATCGTTTGCTAAAATCGAAGAGGCCACAGGGTCGGACCTCACTTTCTTAGCCAATCCGAAATACACTCACTTTATATACACTACGTCGGCGTCGGCAGTGCTTGTGGCCGATACGTTCGTGGCAGAGCAGCCGATAAGGAGCACCCTCATCCGCGTGAAGGATCCATACGCCACTCTGGCCCACCTGATGTCGATGGTCAGCAGCACTAAGAAACGCAAGCAGGGCATCGAGGAGCCCTCCCATATCGGGGAGGGGGCGGAAGTCGGCGAAGAGGCCTACATCGGCTCATTCGCATATATCGGCGAAGGGACGAGAGTCGGAGCCCGCTCTCAGATCTATCCTCAGGTTTACGTTGGGGACAATGTGGAGATCGGCGAGGATGTCGTCATCTATGCCGGCGCCCGGATATACTCCGGATGCAGGATAGGGAACCGTTGCATCATCCATGCCGGCGCCGTGGTGGGGTCCGACGGATTCGGCTTCGCCCCCACACCCGAGGGCTACGAAAAGATACCTCAGATCGGCAACGTGGTGCTTGAAGACGATACGGAGGTCGGCGCCAATACGACTATCGACCGCGCGACCATGGGAAGCACCCGTATCGGGCGGGGTACGAAGCTGGACAATCTGATTCAGGTGGCCCACAACGTAGTTATCGGCTCCAACAACGTCTTTGCCGCGCAAAGCGGCATCGCCGGATCGACCTGCATCGGAGACAACAACATGGTCGGCGGACAGGTTGGATTCGCCGGGCACATCAAGGTCGGGTCCAACAACGAAATCGGAGCCCAGAGCGGCATCCCGAACAGTATCGGAGACGGCAAGAGGATCATCGGCTATCCGGCCGTGGAAGCCCGCGACTTCGCCCGCAACACGGTCTACATCAGCCATCTGGCGGAGCTTTTCAAAAGAGTGGACAAACTGGAGAAAAAATAACTCAAAATTATAATAAGAAAATGAAACAGCAGACTATCAAGTCAGCATTTACCGTCAAAGGGAAAGGGCTGCACAGCGGTCTTGACATCACAGCTACCTTCAAGCCCGCGCCCGACAATTTCGGGTATAAATTCAGCAGAATCGACCTCGAAGGGGCTCCCATTGTGGAGGCTCTCGCAGAAAACGTTGTCGACACGACCCGCGGCACGGTATTGGGCAAGAACGATGTGAGAGTTTCTACCGTTGAACATTCCCTCGCAGCTCTCTACGCCGCCGGTGTGGACAACTGTCTTATCGAGGTCGACGCGCCGGAGATGCCCATCCTCGACGGCAGCGCCATCACATACGTCAACGAAATAGCCCGCGTCGGCCTTGAGGAGCAGAAGGCCGACAAGGACTTCTACATCATAAAGCAGAAAACATCCCTGCGCGACCCCGAGACCGGGTCCACCATCACGATATACCCCGACGAGAATTTCAGTGTGGAAGTGATGGTCGAATACAACTCGCCGGTCATCCCCAATCAGTTTGCCGTACTCGACGAGCTTTCTGAATTCGGCAACGAAGTCGCCAGCGCGCGTACCTTCGTGTTTGTCCGCGAGCTCCAGCCCCTGCTCTCCAACGGCCTCATCAAGGGTGGCGATCTGGACAACGCCATCGTCATCTACGACAAGCCGGCTTCCGAAGAGGAGATCAACGCACTTTGCGACCTCCTCAACGTGCCCCACCGCCATCTCGACCGTCTCGGATACATCAACGATACGCCCCTCAAGTGGGACAACGAGCCGGCACGCCATAAGCTCATGGACGTCATCGGCGACATAGCGCTTATCGGCCGTCCCCTGAAGGGAAGAGTCGTGGCGGTGCGCCCCGGGCATACCGTCAACAACAAATTCACCCGCATGCTCCGCAAGGAAGTGAAGCACACCGAGATCCAGTCGCCGATCTACGATCCCAACAAAGCGCCCCTCATCGACATCAACGGCGTTCGCAAGCTCCTGCCCCATCGCTACCCCTTCCTCCTGATCGACAAAATCATCGAGATGGACACCAAGCATGTCGTCGGCGTTAAGAATGTCACGGTCAACGAGCCCTTCTTCCAAGGCCATTTCCCGCAGGAACCTGTCATGCCCGGCGTCCTTATCGTCGAAGCCATGGCTCAGGCCGCCGGTGTGCTCGTGCTCAGCACGGTCGAGGACCCCGAGAGATATTCCACGTATTTCATGAAAATCGACAATGTGAAATTCCGCCAGAAAGTGGTGCCGGGCAATACGCTGCTGCTTCACGTATCGCTCATGACGGAGATACGTCGGGGATGCGCGGTCGTCAAAGGATACGCTTTCGTGGGCGAGAAGATTGTCACCGAGGCCGAATTCATGGCTCAGATTATAAAGAATAAATAACTCCGCAACATGGAAATGCCCCCTCTATATTCGGTACACCCCGATGCAAAGATCGGCAACAACGTCAACATCGGCAATTTCTCCACCATCTACGAAGATGTGGAAATCGGCGACAATACCGTCATCTACAACAATGTCACGATCTTCCCCGGCGCCCGTATCGGCAGCGGCGTGAAGATCTTTCCGGGAGCGGTAGTGGCCGGAATCCCTCAGGATCTCAAATTCAAAGGGGAGTACACCACAGCCCACATAGGCGACGGCACGACCCTCCGGGAGTGTACCACCGTCAATCGCGGCACTGCCTCCAAAGGGAAGACCGTCGTGGGCAGCAACTGCCTCATCATGGCCTACTCCCACATCGCCCACGACTGCAAGCTGGGCAATAATCTCGTCATATCCAACGCCACTCAGCTTGCCGGAGAGGTCGTTATCGACGACTTCGCAGTCATCGGCGGAGGAAGCCTCATCCATCAATTCTGCCATTTAGGCAAAGGCATCATGCTTCAGGGCGGCGCTCTGGTGAACAAGGACATACCCCCCTATGTCAAGGCTGCCCGCGAGCCGATCTCCTATGTCGGCCTCAACGCCGTCGGGCTGCATCGCAGGGGCGTCCCGCAGGAGGATATCGCCATCATTCAGGAGGTCTACCGCATCCTCTACCTCAGCGACCTCAACGTCACCAACGCTCTCCGCATCATCGAGGAGACGGTGCCCCAGTCCGAGATCCGCGACGAGATCGTCTACTTCGTGCGCAACTCCGACAGAGGTGTGATCCGCTCTGCCGTCTGACATCAGAAATTTTCCTCACAACAGAGGGCGTACCCCTCCATCATGCGATGGCTCCGGGTTCGCCCTCTTCGTATATCCATCTGTCTCCCCGCCCTCGAGCGTTCACTTAACATTAAGCTGCAGGCGCACGCTCTCCTCGTGGACAAGCTCGAGCAACCGTTTCGTGAAATGCTCGTCGAGCCCTTGGGCAGCCGCCTTCTCCACAAGCGAGGAAAGCAACCGGCGGTAGCGTTCCGGCTGGAGCACCCGGATATTATGCTCCGCCTTATACCGGCCTATCTCCTTGGCAAGATCCATCCGTCGAGCCATGGCCTCCAGAAGCATATCGTCGCAATCGTCGATGCCCCGGCGAAGCATCTCCAGCCTGCTGTCTGAAACATCGCTCCGGGCGGATTTCACCACCAGCCGATCCAGCAGTTCGCCGAGCTCCTTGGGGGTGATCTGCTGGCCGCCATCGCTCAGAGCCCCGTCCGGATCCGGATGCGTCTCGATCATCAGCCCCCCGAAACCGAGGTCCAGCGCCTGCTGGGAAAGCGGACCGATAAGGTCGCGACATCCACCCGTGTGGCTCGGATCGTGGATGATCGGCAGATCAGGTACCCGACGGTGCAGCTCCATCGGTATCTGCCATACAGGCGGATTCCGGTAGGCCGTCGGAGTGTATGAGCTGAACCCCCGGTGGATAGCGCCAAGATGCCTCACCCCCGCCTGCGACAGGCGCTGCAGGGCTCCGATCCACAATTCCAGATCCGGATTGACCGGATTCTTGACCAGCACCGGTATATCGGCCTTCACCGCCGCTATCGTGTCAGCCAGCTCCTGCACCGCAAAAGGGTTGACCGACGTGCGCGCACCTATCCACAACATATCCACGCCCCCCTCCACTGCAGCCCGCACGTGAGCCGGAGTGGCAACTTCCACAGCTGTCGGCAGCCCCGTAAGCTGCGACGCTTCCATGAGCCACGGGAGCCCTCTCTCCCCTATCCCTTCGAAGGAACCGGGACGTGTGCGGGGCTTCCAGATCCCGGCCCGGAGTACCCCGACCCTTCCAAGCTCACGCAATGCCTCGGCCGTCTCCACGATCTGCCCACGGCTTTCAACGCTACACGGACCCGCAACAACTACCGGCCCACTCCCCTTTCGGGATGAAGCTTCAAAATATTTTATCGGAGATAACGTCATTCTGCTCATCGGTTCTGCATATATATTATACCCTGACAACTGATTTTTCCTCTTTACCTGCTGTTTACACTCATATTATTCAGCTTTTCAGCCAATTCTACCACGAAATTACTAAAAAAAGCACAACAATTTTTTGCATTACAAAAAAATGTTGTAAATTTGTGTTGTTAAACACTGTTTTACAGTACCAAGCCCGTTTCTCTAAGCAGGCTCTCAGTTTCCCAAGATAAGCTGATTTGTCATGGTCAGCATTTTAATGAGGTGTAGAAATGTTGAAGAAAAGTACATTGGAACATGTCATAAGCCACGACATGAGCGACATGTGGAAGGTCTTAAGCGGCGAAGAAAAGCGGCTTATCACCGACAACTTCGTCATCCATAATTACAAGAAAAATCAGATCATCTACGCAGAACAGGAGGAGCCGGAATTTCTCTGGTGTCTGCTTCGCGGAAAGGTCAAGATGTATAAGAACGGTATCGGAGACCGTGTCCAGATTCTTCGCCTTTACCGCCCGGTGCAGTATTTCGGATATCGCGCATACTTCGCTCGAGAACACTATGTCTCCAGCGCTGCCGCTTTCGAACCCTCTGTGATCGGCAGCGTACCCATGCAGCTCGTCGAACAGATCCTCAAAGGCAACATTGACCTCGCAATGTTCTTCATCCATGAGCTCTCCCGAAACCTCGGAGGCTCAGACACCAAGATCGTAAATCTGACTCAGAAGCATATACGTGGTCGACTCGCTGAAGCGCTCCTCATCCTCGTCGACAACTACGGTCTCGAAGACGACGATGCTACCATGAAAATATACATGAGCCGCGAAGACCTCGCCAACCTCTCCAACATGACAACCTCAAACGCTATCCGCACTCTCAGCAATTTCGTCAACGAAAAACTCATACTCGTCGACGGCCGCCGAATCAAGATTCTCAACGAACCCCAACTTCGCAAAATTTCCAAATTCGGCTAATAATACCCCTCTATCATCCCCTTCACCCTCCTCTCACATTCATAAAATATATCCGCAGATGGAAAGACTCTGATAAATCTTCTCCATCTGCGGACAGTGTTTGTTTGTTTTACTTCTCGTTACTTCATTCCGTAATCCTCCGGATTATATCCGTTGGGACGGTATCCAGAAAGTAATTTGCTCCAATCAGGATCTTTTTTCTCCACAAGAGTATAGTAATAATATACATCCTCACGTAGTTGTGCATTGGGGTCTAGCTCCGGATCCTCTCTCCAACGTCCTCTATCTCCTCTAATATATAGAGTATCACCTTCTATTGTTAAAATCTCTTCCCCTGCCACTATCAGAATGCCATCTTCTTCGGAAATTCTGTTACTATTTCTACTCAATAAAGTAGAACTCGAAAATACCACACATCCTGAATCATGGAAATAAAAATAAGGAATTGTACTCCATCCTAACATATATCCGAACATATCATGAAGAACATTGCCGTCGTCATCTATCCATTTCGCATCTATAGTCTCCCACAGACGGTTAGACACCTTATTCTTATATTCTTCTAAGGAAAGATACTCGCTCTCCACAACATCTCCCGGATTCTCAGGCTCGTTTTTATCATCCTTTGAACATCCGACAATCATAATTAAGAAGAGTGCCAGTGCTGGCAGTAAAAATATACTCTTTTTCATAAATAAAGCGTTAATGTTAATTGATTGAAGATTTCGAAACAAAGGTAACAATAAAAAATATAATTACAATATCTTAACATATATTTTTTTCAAAGAAAATTTTCTTTTTAACATATAATTTAACAATTCCCCTTGTAGACCAAGTAAAATTAACACTTTACACAATAAAAAGAGCCGCAGATTGACTGAAGGTATCGTTCCTTCTCAATCTGCGACCCGATTGTAACTCTGGGAGTCTCTCCTTATTTCTTGATGCGGTTGCCGTAGCGACTGCGGAACTTGTCGACGCGACCTGCGGTGTCGACGAGTTTCTGCTTGCCGGTGAAGAATGGGTGCGACGAGCTGGTGATCTCAAGTTTCACCAAAGGATATTCCTTACCGTCGACTACGATGGTCTCCTTTGCGGCTACTGTGCTGCGGGTGATGAAGATCTCGTCGTTAGACATATCTTTGAACACCACTTCGCGATAATTGGAGGGATGAATGTCTTTTTTCATTGTTGTGTGTGTACTGCAGTTGTTGATTAGTTTGATTACATTCTTGAGGGAGCGACCCTCATCGGCACGGAAGGGAGCGACCCTTCGCTGTGTAATGGCGGTGCAAAATTAGAAAAATTTTCCCAATTCCACAAACCCCGCCTTCACAAATCAGCTAAACCTCTATTTCTCAGTTTCTTTGCAAACCCGAAGTCAGATATGGCTCACTGTTTCGTCGAGAGGTTTGCGGCTGAAGTGGTTGGGAAGCGGTCCCGCTCCCTCTGCTGCATATCCGAGATCGAGAAGCATGAGGATCTCCTCATTTTCCGGAAGCCCCAGAAGGGTGTGAAGCTTTTCAGGGTCGAAGCAGTTGACCCAGCACGAATCTACATCGGCGCCGGCGGCTGCAAGCATCAGATGGGTGGCCACGATGGAGGCGTCTTCGATGCCGGACTCGCGTTTACCTCCGGGATAGGTGTACACATTGGTCTTGTCGAAAGCCACGACAAGCACTGCCGGGGCTCCGTAGCGACACGGAGTTACCTCGTCGATTTTAGCCAAGGTCTCTTTCGTGGTTGCCACATAGATGTGTTGCTCCTGTAGATTCTTGGCCGTGGGGGCATGACGACCCGACTCGAGAATAGTTTCAAGCACCGAATCCTCGATAGCACGGTCGGAATATTTCTTACACGAATATCGTTTTTTTGCGAGAGCTAAAAAATCCATAATTAAATTGTCTATAATATGAGTTTAAAGATATGATTGTCGGGACCGGAGAGAAGGTAGACTCCATGCACGAGATCCCGGACATCAAAGCCATTGTCTCCGGGAAGGAGCGTGTAGACCCCTCGCGTCATTCCGTTGAGATCGGTCAGCGACACCCTCACCGGCACGTCGTAGCCACTGCGCAGTGCCAACCTCCCGCTGCTCCCTTTGAGCAGTACGATAGCGGGGTTACTGTCTTTCACATGAGCGACCGAGACAAGGCCGGGATGCAGATCTTCTGCTCCGCTGACTTCGGTAGAGGTCTCTCCTATCCACCCGCAGGTCTGATTCATGGCCGTGTACACTCTCACGAAATCTATACCATCCAGATTGGCCGGGGTGCCGTCGGATTTCACGGCCCAATCGATCTTTACGCCCGGATCCACAAAACCGCCGCTGAGCACGGAGGGATAATTGTCAGCGTAACCCTCTCCCAACATTTTCAGCACGAAATACGTCCCGTCACCATTGACATCAAATGAATTTGACGGAAGCCGGGAGCCGCTGAACGTCAGTGTCTCCTCACCCTCATCGAGCCACTGCGGCCAGTAACTCTGAGAGTGATTGTCGTTGCGCTGGAGGTATCCTTCCGCTGCCGAGGCATCGTTGGAGGTCCAGCGGATGTATTTCATGTCGACGATATGCTTGTCCGATGGATCCGGTTGTGCCTGATGGCCCGATGAGGGACGATAGTAGACGATCTTGTAACCACGCAGCGTCTCCGGGTTGTCATACTCCGATCCTTTTATCTCATACCACTCGTCGTCGGGAAGTCCGTTGCCGTTGGTATCGACACTCACGAGGATAATTCCCGGCTCGCAGGAGCCTCCACCGTTATTGCGGTCGGAGATGATGGCATTACCGTTGACCCGGAAATCATAATCGCCCTGCTTGTTGGCTATCCGGTGATCGAATCCGAACGTGATATAACCGCCGAAGGCTCCGAGCGACACAAGTCCCGGACGCGCACTTCCGCATAGCGCCTCCTCAGCCTTGCCGAGTATCGTCTCGTAATCGTCTCCCTCCTCATATTCAGGTATCTCATTGATAAACTGACCCGGAGCGGGGCAATATTCGTACACCCGGGTGATATACGGAGTGGCAGCTTTCGTCCCGGCAATTGAACATGTCGCCAGAACCGCAGACAAGAGTATTTGTATCTTTTTCATTTCTTTCTTGGTTAGTTTATATACCTTTTGTTCTGCCTTTTCTCAACCTTGGAGAAAGGCTTATCTTTGTGACATGAGAGTCTTGGGCGCCGACCTGTGCATACCGGGATCTTCTCACGCAGGGTATCCATACGACCTCGCCGGTCTCGCTGTCCCGCAGTAGCGGCCACGTAGTCCGGTAAACCGCCCCGATACGGGCATCCCGCAGCATATCGGCGATCTTTCGTGTCCCTCTCATCCCCATCGGCGCGAATCTCATACCTTCGCTAAGACTGGCCCATTCGTAACGGTTAAATCTTCCGGGAAACCATGCCGTTGAATTGTCCCCCCGGCCTGTTGTGATCTCTTCAAACACGGAGGCCGTGAGTCGCATCTCCTCTACCATAAAGTCTCCGGAGGAGATTCTTCCCTCCCCTGTTGGGTAATAGTGAAATCCATCCTTTTGGAGCCGTACAACCCCTTCAGGCAGACGCCATTCTGCTCCTGAACGATCCGAGATTTCCATCTCCCTCAGTATCGCGGGTGTTGCCCCTTTGGGGCCGAAGCATGAATGAAGCAGATAACGCGGAGAGGGAAAGGTTGCTAACGTCTCCCGACTCACGAAATCGCGCTCTCCCCCCTCCGGGATACCCTTCACTGCCGTCTCACATATTTCGTTCGCTCCACGGAGATTATCGATTGTCGACGATACGGCCTTACGCATACCGGGCCAGCGGCTCTCGAGCAGCGGAAGAACACGCAGCCTGAGAAAGTTTCGCCGGAAATCATCGTCGGTGTTAGAGGAGTCCTCTACGTGGTCGGCTCCTATTTCATTCAGGTAGACCTCTATCTCCTTGCGGGAAAGAGTCAGCATGGGTCTCAATATCTCACCGTTGTCGGGCTCCATGCCGCAAAGGCCCTTCAATCCCGTTCCTCGCAGCAGATTCAGAAAAAGCGTCTCTATATTGTCGTCCGCATTGTGAGCCACTGCGATCCGGCTGAACCCGTGAAGTCTTCTGAGACGCCGGAATTCGGCATACCTCAATTCCCTGCATCCCATCTCGATACTGACATTGTGATCCCTGCAATACGCCAACGTGTCGAAATCAAGCATTTCAACCTCCACACCGAGCTCAGCGCAAAGACGCAGGACAAAGGCCGAATCCCTGTCGCTTTCCTCACCACGAAGATGAAAATTGCAGTTGACGGCCTTTAGGGAGCGACCAAGAGAATGAAGCGCATGAAGCATCGCCACAGAGTCAGCTCCGCCGCTGACACCCACAAGCAGCGGCATATCCTTCTCCACCGTCAGCAGCGATTTGCGCACAGCAGACAATACGCTCGCCTCCGCAGCACTCTTTCCGGTAATTCTCATCACACCACAAAATTACAAAATTCCCGAAAAATAATAGTCCCCCGCAACACGTATTTCACGAATTAATTACTACCTTTGTGTGGGTATTATGCTTATGTGGAAATTAAAGCCCCTTAAGCAGATAAAACCCTTAAGAGATAGATATTAAACCATTTTATACACAACAAATCTTAACGAACACCCAGAATTATGGCAAAAGAATGGATTTGCACCATCTGCGGCTATGTGGCAGAAGGCAGCGTACCCCCCGAGAAATGTCCACAGTGTGGCGCACCCGCATCCAAATTCAAAGAGCTCGATCAGGAAGCTCTCCTCCAGTTTGTCACTGAACACGAAGTAGGCGTGGCAAAAGGTAGCGACGAAGAGATGATCAAGGATCTTAACGCTCACTTCAACGGCGAATGTACCGAAGTCGGCATGTACCTCGCAATGTCCCGTCAGGCTGACCGCGAAGGATACCCCGAAATTGCCGAAGCCTTCAAGCGTTATGCTTTTGAGGAAGCCGAACACGCCGCTAAATTCGCGGAGCTCCTCGGTGACATGGTTTGGGACACCAAAACCAACCTTGAGAAGCGAATGGCAGCTGAAGCAGGTGCCAACGCCGACAAGATGCGTATTGCCGCCAACGCCAAGAAAGCCGGCCACGACGCAATCCACGACACTGTACACGAAATGGCTAAGGACGAAGCCCGTCACGGACAGGGATTCCAAGGTCTCTACAACCGTTTCTTCAAAAAATAAGATAATACCCCTATATGGCGCCGACGTAGCGCCGACATAAAAAACAGACTCCTGAAGCAAACGGGAGGCGTATCAGTAAAGCAAGGATACGCCTCCCGTTTCTCCATACTCCCACCCTTATTTTCCCGAAATGAACCGCCCTCCCGTAGGGTTGCACTAATTTCCCGATTCATTCCGCCCTCCCGTAGGCTGCTTCCATTGAGCAGCCTGTTACACAAATACTTACCCACTCCCCAGTAACCCGCATCTTGGCGTCGGGTTATCCATTAATCCGTCCCCCATGGGCGGATCAATTGTGATTGGCCATAATTGGACAATGCTGACGTACAAAACTAAAAATGGGCACCTCCGACATCATTCGGACGTACCCACTTTTATATTAAATTGCCTGAATCGAAGCCGATAGGAACATCATTTTTTCCCGGCCATCTTCATGGCATCTTTCTTCATCTTCTTGAATTCCTTCTCATTGATTTTCACGGGATATTTCTCGCGGAGACTTCTCACCCATTCCTGTTCGAGTTGATTCTGGTAGTCGCTCGTAACCTGACCACGCACATCATCCGCCTCCTCTGGCTGCTCGATCACCTTGTAGTCATAAAGGAAACAATCGGCATACTTCGTGTTGGACGGATTGACTGCCGCACCTCCGAACACGAGTGAATCAACCAAAGGATTATCACCCTTCTGGACAAGGATACGCTCTGCCTTGGCTGTTTCGGGATAATTGTCTCGTACGTATTTAACTATCTCGTCGGAGGGTACACTCCTTAGAGCCTCCGAAATACTGTCGCTGAGAGCCGGCGACTGGGTCTGAATCAGATATCCCTTAACGTGAGGCACCTTCCATGTATAGTCACTGCGGTTCTGCTCGAAGAAATTCTCAAGACCCTCCTTATCCATAGCGGCTTTCTCCCATACCTTCTTGTTGCTCACCTCGAAAAGAAGCATACCGTCGTGATATTCCTTCACGAGATTACGGAAATCCGGGTAATCGTTTTCGAGCTGCGAATCCTCATACTTATAGAGCTGACCGTTCTTCCACCCTTTGAGGCGATACTCGACGAACTCCTTGGCGACTTCAGGATTCTTACTGTTGTTATATTTGAGTATGCTCTTCACGAAGTCCTTGACCGTGCGCTTGCCGCCACTGAACGACATGATCGTCTGGTCGGCATACTCCGGAGTTTCATAAAACTTCTCAAAGAACAGCGAATCGACACCATTGTTAGCGGCATAATCCAGAAGTTGCCGGTCAACGTCGGGATACTCACGGAAGTTGTACCTCTTGCGAAGACCGTTCATCTTATGCTCGTAGATAAGCTGCGAGCGCTCATCCTGCTGATAGGTCACAGCCTGAAGGAGCGTAGGCCTCATTTCTTCGAAAGAAGGTACCCCCTGAGCATCCAGTTTCTTGATGATATGCCATCCGAATCGTGTACGGAAAGGACGGCTTATCTCCCCTACAGGCATGGCAAACGCGGTACTGTCAAATTCAGCGACCATTTGACCGGGGCCGAACCAAGGCAGCTGTCCACCTTTGGAAGCAGAACCGGGGTCCTGAGAATGTTTGCGTGCGAGCACTTCGAAATCAGCGCCGGACACCGCTACATTATATATACTGTCAATACGGGCCTGCAACATGTCGGCGGAAGAGGCAGACGCTGTGTCAGGCACAAGGATCAGTATGTGCTCCGCGAGCACCTTGCCCCGGGCTGGACGTTTCTTCCCACCCTTGAGGATATGATAACCCTGAGGACTCTCCACGATCTGGGAAATCTCCCCCTCGCCAAGAGTATAGGCTGCAGTCTCGAAATTATAGGGCAACCGGGGCGAGGTGATATAGCCCATGTTGCCTCCTCGGGATGAAGACCCTCTGTCTTCGCTGTACTGACGGGCCATTTGAGAGAAATCTGCCCCCTGATTCACTATAAGGTCGCGAATAGAATCCAGCTGTGCCTTTGCAGCTTGATTCGCAGCCGTGTCACGCTGCTTGAATCGCATGATGTGGATTGCTTCGACCTCTGTGCCGGCTCTGTCGTAAGCCTCGTTCATCAGAGTCTTGATGTAAGCGGAATCTGTAAGGAAAGGGGTCGCAAGCTCCGTACGGTAGCCGTTGAACTCGTTGACAAACGTACCCGTCGTGTCGATACCCTCGGCCATAGCGTCCGCAACCTTCATTTTGTAGAGCTCGAAAAGCTCCGCGTACTCGTCGATAGACTGACTGCCGAGCTGCTGCTGGGCGTTTTTGTTGTAGAGATATTCAAATTCCGAACGGGGCACCTCTATATTGCCAACCGTCATTACGATCGGGTCGTTCTTACCCGCAAAAGCCACGGCAATGCAAAATGCCGCCGCCGGCACAAATAGGATTTTCTTATTCATTATGTCCGTTATGGGTCGATTACGTATCTGTAGCGGACGATGCTACCGCAGTCCGTCTAACTCCATTAACGCACTCCCCCCCGCTCTTATTGCACTATCCCCACGAAAAAACAGAGATAGGAGCGCTCCCCTGTTACTTTAGAGGGAAACGCTCCTGTCGGCAATCTAATTCTTATAATATTGTCTCTTTTACTCGTATTCCACAAGAGGCTGATCGGTCGAGATCGTGTCCCCTTCTTCTACGAGAATACGCTTCACTACGCCGCCTTCCTCGGCTTCAAGGTCATTTTCCATCTTCATGGCCTCGTAGACCATGTAGACATCGCCCGGTTCGAGACGATCTCCGACCTTCACATTGATCTCAAGGACCTTGCCTCCCATGGGAGCGACCTCTGTCGTACCAGTGATGACTACATCCTCCTTAGAAGCCTTCTGCTCCTCTACCTTGGGAGCGGCAGCTGCACTCTCGGCCTTGCGGACACTCTTAAGGTAGTTGGTGGCCACAGCCGGAAGAAGCTGAAGCAGGAGATATTCCTCATCGTTAGCGGCAAGAGGTTTACCCTCGAAGTCAGGATTTGCAGGCTTACGATAGGATGCAACGTCGTAAGGCTTCTCCTCTGGACTACCCGTGATTTTCTCGCGGAATGAAGGATCTACCGCAACAGGAGTCTTGCCATATTCACCCTTGACAAGTCCGATAAACTGATTGTTCTTATTGCTGTAATCGGGCTGACCCTTACGACGGTCGAGCGCCAGAGCGACAGCCTGCGAGCCGACAATCTGGCTAGTCGGAGTAACCAGAGGCACAAGTCCTGCATCACGACGCACCTTCGGAATAAGAGCCATAGCCTCTTCAAGCACATCCTCTGCGCCGAGAGCGCGAAGGTTGGCGACCATGTTCGAATACATTCCACCCGGAACCTCAGCATTCTTCACGATCTCATTCGGTTTGGGGAATCCGAAATAAGCCTCGATCTTGTGACACGCGTCGAGAAGCTCCTCTTCTTTGTTTTCTGTCGCGGCCTTGATCGCGCGGTCAAACTCGGCGTCGATATCTGCCGGCATATTCTTATACGCCTCCTCAAACTCCTTGGGCCATTTGTCCTTGTTAAGATCGAAATCGGAAAGCGCCTTACGGGCGTCAACAAGCTCGGCACGGATCTTGGCAACAGCATCCATATTGGCCTCAAGCTCGATTCCCATCTTCTGGCAGAAGATCCATACGAGCTCGATCGCAGGCGCGGCAGAACCACCGCCAAACCACCAGATGTTGGTATCGACAATATCAACACCCTTGATTATGGCTGTCAGAACCGAAGCGAGACCATAGCCGGGAGTACAGTGAGTGTGGAAATCCACCGGCACGGAAAGAGCCTGCTTCAGTTTCGGCATAAGAGTGAAGATCCTTGAGGGATTCACAAGACCGGCCATATCCTTAAGCGTAATCATCTTGGCTCCGATCTTCTCCATCTCGACAGCCTTCTCCACAAAGTACTCGTCAGTGAAGATCGGATCAGTGTCCTTGCTGTCCTTTGGATCGACAGTATAGCACACGGCCGAGTCGGCAATACCGCCAAGCTCATTGATGAGGCGGATAGACTCCTTGATATTGTCGATGTCGTTCAGCGCATCGAATATACGCATAACGTTAAGTCCATTTTTGATGGCCTCCTTATAGAAACCTTCCAGAACATAGTCCGGATAAGGAACATATCCGAAAAGGTTTCGGCCACGCGACAAGGCTGAGAGAAGGCTGATCCCCTTCATCTCCTTGGAGCATGCTCTAAGTCGGTCCCAAGGACTCTCACCAAGATAACGCATCACTGAATCAGGTACCGCTCCTCCCCACACTTCCATGATGTAGAAGCGCGCATCGCGATACAGTGGCAGAAGACGATCGATGTTCTCCTGCTTCATGCGTGTTGCAAACAGCGACTGCTGTCCGTCGCGTAATGTCAAGTCTCTTACTTTTAATGACTTTGCCATAGTGTTATTAGGTATAAGATTTAACTAATCGTTCTTTCTGTCTTTCCGGTACATATCCGTCTACACCTCCTCGGAAGTCCGGCTAAGACCGATTTTGTACCACCGCGTAAAAATACGAAATAAATCCTTATTACGGAAAAATTTCTCCAATTAATTTTTTCGTTAACAAATTTTAACACGCGTTTCCGCCTGTTTCCTACAGGAAGCAGAGTATCACGATCTGCGCAACCACAACTCGAAGAAACATGGTAAGCGGGTAGACCGTCGAGTAAGCCACGGCAGGAGCGTCATTGTTGGCCGTCTTGTTGGCGTATGCAAGTGCCGGTGGATCAGTATAGTTACCACTGACAAGACCCATGATGGTCAGATAGTTGATCTTGTATTTGCCTCGGGCAAGTATCCCGACCACAATCAGAGGAATTACGGTAATCAGAAATCCGTAAAGAACCCAAAGCGCACCTTGCGGCGAAAAAACAGTTTTGACAAAATTCTCGCCGGCAGCAATTCCCACAGACGCAAGGAAGAGACATATACCTATTTCACGAAGCATTAGATTAGCCGCTGTAGACGTATAGGTTACAAGATGAAATTTCGGACCGTAAGCACCAATAAGTATCGCAACTACAAGCGGACCGCCGGCAAGTCCGAGTTTCAGAGGCACGGAAATTCCGGGAAACTTAAGTGGAATCATTCCTACGATGATACCTAAGAAGATTCCGATAAACATCGTAATGAGGTTAGGATCGTTGAGACGTTTCAGCGAGTTACCCAGACGATTGGCGAGGCGGTCTATGTCGTCAGTACGACCAACAACTGTAAGACGATCTCCCAGCTGAAGCCGCAAGTTGGGGGATGCCAAGAGATCGACACCCGCACGATTGACACGAGTGACATTGAGCTTATACCCCATTCTCAGGCGCATCTCTCCGAGTTTCTTTCCGTTATACTCCGGGCGTGTCACAACGATACGACGTGACACGACCGGTCCCTGCTCCATCTCCCATTCTTTCTCGACAACTTCTCCAAGAAATCTCTTGAACACCTCCTCGTCCTGTTCCGACATCACAACCAGAAGGATGTCGTTAAGGTTGATTATACTCTCGTCTTTGGGTATATGAACCGATCCATCTGGAGACTCGATACGGGAGATTACGAAGTTGCAGGATATAAGATCATGCAACTTCTTGATTGTCAGGCCGGAGATAAGCTCGTTAGTCACATGGAACGTTACCATGTGCGGTTTCAGTTGCGACTTGTCATTATCATCCTCCACGTGCTTTATCTCCTCATCTACATTCACCTTAAAGAAGCTTTTGATAAGAAGCATCGTCACGATGATGCCTATCACACCGAGCGGATAAGCGGCTGCGTACCCCATGGACATGGTCTGGCTTATATCGTATGCACGTGTCTGATCCGAAGTAACCTGCAGAACCGTCTGTTGAGCGGCACCAAGACCGGGAGTATTGGTCACGGCTCCGCTCATCACACCGACAAGTTCCTGTATCGATGTGGAACCTCCGGCTGCTTTCTGAATAAAGAAAATCGAGATCATAACTCCGACATTCAGCAGGATGCCAAGCACCGCAAGCATGTTGAGGCGGACTCCACCCTCCTTGAATGAGCTGAAAAAGCTGGGACCGACCTGAATACCGATTGAGAAAATAAACAGGATAAGTCCGAATTCCCGTAGGAAATGGAGCGTATCTTTCTGCACCGTATATCCCCAATGACCCATGAAAATTCCTACAAAAAGCACAAATGTCACACCCAGTGACACACCGAAAAGTTTGATTTTACCGAGGTATACACCGGCAAAAATCACAAATGAATAAAGCAGTACGGAAGCCGCTAACGTAACATTACCGGGCTGCAAAAGTTCTAACAACCATTCCATCTCACTCCTTAAATTACATTTACCAGTTTTACTCCCCGGACTCAAGCTTGATTATACACATCAAAATCTCTTTTTTAAGCTTGCTGAGCCCCCGGGAATCGGCTGCAAAATTAACAAATTTTTCATTATCTCCCAACCCGTCTTAAACTTGAGGAAAACGCCGCTCCCGGAAGTGTAAAGTAATGTGGCTTTCCAAAATACTTTATTGATTTCGGAAAGCCACGTAAATGTCTAAACTAACTTTATTATGAGAAGATTTCGGCTTGATTATGTAAATCAGGAGAGCCTCCCTGAGACTCGGAGCGTTTACTCCTTATTAAGAGTCGTAAGTTTCTCAAGTATCTCTACTTTTGTCATTTCGCCTTCTCCTCGCCAGACTTCCCGGCCTCTGCGATAGAGAATAAACGTAGGATATGTCCGGAGGTTAACTTCGTCGGCCACGTCCCTATGACGATCAACATCAATTGTGAAGAAATTGATTTTCTCTCCCAGCTCTTCTGTAAGCTCCTCCTGCACTTTCTTCATTCTGCGGCAATGAGGACACCAGTCCGTGTAGAATTCAACTAACACCTCCGGTGTGGTCTTTGTAAGCATTGGATAATTCATAGCATTAATAATTTGAGGGGTTTACGTATCCTTCTAACGCTTATCCTCACCAAATTGTTGAAACCCTCCTTCCATTTTGTGAGATTAATTTGCTACCTTCGCGCTATGGGAAGGATCTTATGTATCGACTATGGCCGTAAAAGATGCGGCATTGCTGTGACGGACACTCTTAAAATAGCTGCCAACGGACTGCCAACAGTGGCCTCGGCCGATTTGCTACGCTTTATTCAGGACTATTGCACCTCCGAGGAAGTCGATCTGATCGTTGTAGGAAAGCCCACAACCCTACGGGGCACTCCTTCGGAAAGCATGCGATATATTGAACCTTTTCTTAAGAAACTAAAAGCAGCATTGCCACAAGTACCTGTCACACTCTTCGACGAGCGCTTCACCTCTACTATCGCCCATAGAGAAATGATTGCTGCCGGACTCAAGAAGAAAAACAGACAAAAAAAAGCACTTGCCGACGAAACCGCGGCAGTGCTTATTCTTACAGGATTTCTCCAGAGTCTCCGTTTCAGGGAAATATTCAGTTAAGGCTTCTTAATTTGCTGTACTTCAGCTACGCGAGTAATTTGGAGCCTCACTCGTGATGGCTACGTCATGCGGATGGCTTTCCAGCACTCCGGCTGCAGTGATACGTGTGAACTGCGCATGGTGCAGTGCTTCGATGTCTTTGGCTCCGCAATAGCCCATACCGGCGCGCAGTCCGCCCAACATCTGATATACGACCTCATACAGAGAGCCTTTAAAAGGTACCCGGGCAGCTATGCCTTCCGGCACAAGTTTCTTATTGTCAGTCTCGTTACCTTGGAAATAACGGTCTTTCGAACCTTTTTCCATGGCCTCAAGTGAACCCATTCCACGGTATGACTTGAATTTTCTGCCATTGAATATAATCGTATCACCCGGCGATTCCTCTACTCCGGCAAGCATTCCGCCGAGCATAACACAGGATCCGCCTGCGGCAAGAGCCTTAACTATGTCGCCGCTGTATCGGATGCCTCCGTCTGCGATCAAAGGAATCCCTGTACCTTCAAGCGCCTTCGCGACATCGTAGACCGCCGTGAGCTGAGGAACGCCTACACCTGCGACCACACGTGTCGTACATATCGAGCCGGGGCCGATGCCCACCTTAACTCCGTCAGCGCCATTTTCCACCAGATATTTGGCAGCTTCACCGGTAGCTATGTTGCCGACTACCACGTCAATCTCCGGGAAAGCCTCCTTGACCCTCCTCAGGACACCGATCACACCGGCGCTATGGCCGTGAGCCGTATCTATTACGAGTGCATCCACACCGGCTTTCACGAGAGCGGTCGCGCGCTCCATGCTGTCCGGAGTAACGCCGATTCCTGCGGCCACTCTCAGACGACCTTTCTCATCCTTACAGGCCATCGGTTTGTCCTTAGCCTTAGTTATATCCTTATAAGTGACAAGTCCGACAAGACGATAGTCAGAATCGACTACCGGCAGTTTCTCGATCTTATGACGCTGAAGAATCTCGGCTGCCTCTTCCAGATTGGTGCTCTGAGTCGTCGTCACAAGATTTTCGGAGGTCATCACTTCATCTATTCTTCTATTGAGGTCGCGCTCAAATCTCAGATCGCGGTTCGTGACGATACCTTTAAGGATGCCTTCCTCGTCCACTACCGGTATACCTCCGATGTGATACTCGTGCATCATGGCCAACGCTTCCGACACACTGCTGCCGAGCCGAATGGTCACAGGATCATAGATCATTCCGTTTTCAGCACGTTTCACGGCATGTACCTGACGTGCCTGCTCCGCGATCGACATGTTCTTGTGAATCACACCGATACCGCCCTCGCGTGCTATGGCAATTGCGAGCTGCCACTCTGTAACCGTATCCATGGCCGCCGACACGATTGGCACGTTAAGAGTGATACGACGTGAAAACTTTGTAGTAAGATTCACTTCGCGGGGTAATACTTGAGAATAAGCGGGAATTAAGAGGACATCATCGAAAGTCAAGCCCTCCATTTTTACTCGATCTGCAATAAATGACATATAATTTATCTTATAATTTATTGCGCACAAAATTACAAAAAAATCCCGACATTCCACATCCATTCCCTCAATTATTCTCCCTTAAAAAATTATTATCCGGGGCGATGATACATATTAAGACCGTAAACCTAAGATGTTAATATGTAAAAGGCGATAAAAACAACCGCAATATACATACCCATATCCTATGGAACCCGCTCCGACAACACCTCCCAAACCCCGAATCTCCTTTTTCTGCAATGTTTCTCCCTCAAAACAAACTCCGGTATCAGCTTTTTTGATTAATTTTGTAAACAAATTTTTCAATAAAGGCTTTATCGCACTATGATATACCCCATATATCTTTATGGTCATCCCGTCCTCCGCAAGGTCGCCGAGCCGGTGGTGATTGAAAACGAACCCGGCTTGGCTGAACTTATTGACAATATGTTCGCTACCATGTATAATTCCGATGGAGTCGGTCTCGCCGCTCCCCAGATCGGAATCTCCAAAAAGATCATCGTGATCGACGGCTCGGTGATGGCCGACAGATTCCCCGAATGTAAGGACATGAAGCTCGCCCTCATCAATCCCGAAATCGAAATCATCGATGATACGGACCCCGTATCGCGCGACGAAGGTTGTCTCTCGCTCCCCGGAATCTCCGAATCGGTCAAGCGTACCGAACACCTCCGCATGAAATGGCTCGACAAAGATCTCAACCCCCAAGAGCGTGAGTTTACCGGATTTGCCGCTCGCATCATACAGCACGAATTTGACCATCTCCTCGGAAAAGTTTATACTGACCATATCTCCCCGATACGTAAATCTCTTATCCGCAACAAACTCAACAACATCGTTAAAGGAAAGACCCGGTGTCAATACCGCACTGTAGGCGCCCCTAAGCGATAATACAACTTTCCCCGTATAATTTATATCACACCATATATTTCAGACATGGCCGACGACAAAAAAATAATCTTCTCAATGGTGGGCGTTAGCAAAGTCATTCCGCCCCAGCGACAGATTCTAAAAGATATCTACCTCTCCTTCTTCTATGGCGCCAAGATTGGCATCATCGGCCTCAACGGCTCCGGAAAATCCACCCTGATGAAAATAATTGCCGGCATCGATAAGTCCTATCAGGGCAACGTCGTTTTCTCTCCCGGATATTCCGTAGGATACCTCGAACAGGAGCCCAAGCTCGACCCCGATAAGACCGTTCGGCAGATTGTCGAGGAGGGGATGAAACCTACCCTCGATCTCCTCGCGGAATTCGACAGGGTAAACGAAGCATTTGCAGACCCAGACGTGCTCGAGAATCCCGACAAGATGGACGCTCTCATTCAGCGACAGGCTGAGTTACAGGACAAACTCGATGCTTGCGACGCATGGAATCTCGACAATAAGCTCCAACGCGCCATGGACGCCCTACGCTGCCCTCCCGAAGACCAGAAAATCTCCGAACTCTCCGGGGGCGAACGCCGCCGCGTGGCGCTTTGCCGGCTTCTTCTTCAGGAACCCGACATCCTGCTCCTCGACGAGCCCACGAACCACCTCGATGCTGAAAGTATCGACTGGCTTGAGCAGCACCTTCAGCAGTATAAGGGTACCGTTATCGCCATAACCCACGACCGATATTTCCTCGACCACGTGGCCGGATGGATTCTTGAACTCGACCGTGGAGAAGGTATACCTTGGAAAGGCAACTATTCCTCGTGGCTCGACCAGAAGACCAAACGCATGGCTCAGGAAGAAAAAACCGCTTCCAAACGCCGTAAGACTCTTGAGCGCGAGCTCGAATGGGTGCGCATGGCTCCCAAAGCACGGCAGGCAAAAGGAAAAGCTCGTCTCGCAAGCTACGACCGACTGCTCAACGAAGACCAGAAACAACGCGAAGAAAAACTGGAAATCTTCATCCCCAACGGCCCGCGCCTTGGCAATAAAGTCATTGAAGCAGAGCATGTGGCTAAAGCATACGGTCCCAAGATCCTTTTCGACGATCTCAACTTCATGCTCCCACCCAACGGAATCGTGGGAGTCATCGGCCCTAACGGAGCCGGAAAAACCACACTCTTCCGTCTCATAATGCAACAGCAGACTCAGGATAAAGGCACTTTCGACGTCGGCGAAACCGTAAAGATCGCCTACGTCGACCAGACCCATAAAGACCTTGACCCCGAAAAATCCGTCTATGAAGTTATTTCACAAGGCGTCGAGACATTCCGCATGGGAGGAAGAGATGTCAACGCACGTGCCTACCTCTCTAAATTTAACTTCACAGGCGCTGATCAGGAAAAGAAAATCGGAATACTCTCCGGTGGCGAGCGAAACCGATTGCACCTTGCCATGGCCCTGAAAGAAGAGGGCAACGTACTCCTGCTTGATGAACCGACCAACGACATCGACGTCAACACGCTCCGCGCCCTCGAAGAAGGACTTGAAAACTTCGCCGGATGTGCCGTCGTCATAAGCCACGACCGTTGGTTCCTCGACCGTATCGCAACTCACATTCTCGCTTTCGAAGGAGACAGCAAGGTCACATACTTCGAAGGAAGCTACTCCGAATACGAAGAATTCAAGCGCCGACGCGACGGAAACGTCACACCCCAACGTATCCGATACCGCTCGCTCACCTGAACTAACCGCTGTTCAGATATGCTTCTGCACCCATAGCGGAAGCTTCTTGATCAGTTGCCAAAGTTTTCCCACAGGACCGTAATTCTTCTTCTGAAGATTATAATATCGGGGGCCGATGAGAAGCTTATCGTTCTCGGCTTCGATTCTCAGCTTAGCGTGATCGATACGCTCTACACGCTCAACCATCTCGGCATATAGCGGATACACCTCCGGCACACAAAACGGAGGATGTATCCCTATAGCCTCTCCTCTGGGAGGTGACTTTGTCCATCTTCCAGCATCCGACGACGACAGATATTCCCGATCCGTAATGTAAAACTCAGCATGAGTATCGACATAAATCGTATCCTCCGTATGAAAGATATTCCTCAGATCGCGACCCCGACCTCCCGAACGCACATCAATCTCAAAACGATCCACATTTCCCGGGTAAACATGTCCTGACTCCACATCCGTAAAATAATACTTTACCTTAAGATGACGGAAATCTATGTTTTCCCGCTCGAGAAATGAAGCGAACCCGGGAAGCCACCTTCTGTTACCACCATCCGCAACCAGATCGGCATCAAGCATATAGCTATCATCATCAACCTTATGCCAGACAGCCGTAACAGCTGCTCCACGATAAAAGACCGTATCAGACATCCCCGCAAAACCACCGGCACGCAACTCCCCCGGAATCTCTCCCACCGAAAACAACTCCGCCCAATCAGACCATGAAAAATGTTCACGGAAACGATCGCTTACACTGTCCAATCCCTCATAATTAGCAAACCGATAATAAGAACGCGATGCCAGTACACGAGGCTTAAGCCATCCCCCCTTACCGCCTCTTGCCGGAACCATAAAATCCACAGTCTTCTCCCTGAAAAGCTGTATAGTGTCATAATAAGTCGAAAGAGTCGAAAACTCCCTCACATAACCGATCAAATGCAACATCTTATACTTCCTCGGCTTAACCACAATCTCAGGAAGCACCGTCGCACGATCACCAAAAGGCTTCACGGAAACCCTTGAAGCCTTAGCACCACATACAGTACCGCAGATCAGCCACAAAAACAACACAAAAAAGGAGAGAGGAAAAGAATGTTTAATCCAATCCATGAAACAAAAGTAAACGAAACGAACAACCCCACGAAGAAAATTTACATACATTCACCAACCCCCTCCATATTTAACATAAATTTCGATCCCTCCTACCCGTAACCCTACTCCTCTCACGAACAGAACCACTCCTCACGTATGGCAACTTCCCCCACGTAAGGCTACCTCCATGGGGCA
>CAYPBS010000002.1:0-88628 GCA_964409015.1 uncultured Sangeribacter sp. | reverse complement strand
TCAACCCGCAAATCGCGTAATACGATCGTATCTCATACACACGAAACCCCGCCCTAACGCAGGGCTGACTCCATGGAGCATCCTGCTATCCCCGACACTGCTACCCAAGCACGTGAGACCCGCGTAGCACGGTCGTATCGGAGCACACGTGGCTCCGATACATGCGTAGCCTGTGGTAAGCGAAGCGCCACCACAGGAAAGCTACCCACAACCCCAACGACCCGCGTAGCGGCGTCGTACTTTCCCAACGACCCTCCCATTCGATCCTAAACGACCCGTTTCCTACGGGTCGCCTTTGTGATTGGCCATATTTGGCCAATTTTCCCTATCCCCGACAAACCGCCCTCACGTAAGGCTGACTCCATGGAGCATCCTGCTATCCACGACACTGCTACCCAAGCACGTGAGACCCGCGTAGCGCGGTCGTATCGGAGCCTACATGGCGACGATACATGCGTAGCCTGTGGTAAGCGTAGCGCCACCACAGGAAAGCTACCCACAACCCCAACGACCCGCAGCGCGGCGTCGTACTTTCTAACAACAAACCATTGGCACCTCATTATAATACGCTACCATCGGGAATCACTAAATTATTCTCAATACTCCAATCACTTATACAGACGCTTGTAAATCCGACACCGCTCTGCGGGTCGAGATCACGGAGGTGTGACGATATACTATGGTGGCGCTACGCTTACCATAGCCTACGCATGTTTTCGGCCTAATGGCCTCAAACGACCACGCTACGCGGGTCTAGACACTCTCAATGAATCCCACCCGAACGTAGTGCTGTACCATGGAACAGCCTGATACGCACGATGGTGAGACCCGCGTAGCGCGGTCGTATCGGAGCCTGAAAAGGCGACGATACATGCGTAGCCTGTGGTAAGCGAAGCGCCACCACAGGAAAGCTACCCACGACCCCAACGACCCGCGTAGCGGCGTCGGATTTCCCAACATACTCACCCTAACGTCTATATGTTACCTACCACGCTACCCACGAACCTGCTACCCAATTGTGACCCGCATCGCGGCGTCGGATTTCCCGATAAATCTCCATCCTCACACGCGAATCCAACCTTTCCCGACACAACAATAAAAAAAGACCGCGCCATTGACTGACACGATCTTTCAAAATTCTCAGTCGGGGTGACAAGATTCGAACTTGCGACCACACGCCCCCCAGACGCGTACTCTAAACCGGGCTGAGCTACACCCCGAGAATTACTTTATGGACGAACCTCTGCAAAATTGCCGTGAGGCTGCTTCCCTAAAGCGAGTGCAAAGTTAAGGCGTTTTTTTTATCGATGCAAATTTTTTGGGATATTTTTTTCAGGATTTTTTCATGCTTACTCCTAAACTAATGATAACAAATCGCTTAACCTACTGTTAATCAATGAGTCTTTACCCCGCGATCCAACATCGCAAGAGTGCTTGTTGCCGGGCTGACACTTAGACCGGGACATGTCTGATTACGAGATGGATTTGCTCTTGTGGTGCCATTTTTCTAATTTTGTACACTGTTATGAGTCGTATAATCCTTCATAAAACAGTGGCAACCCTCCTGTTTGCCGCATCCTTGATAGCCTTCGGCGGATGCTCCGGAGACAAAAAAGAGTCCTCAGACTCCCTGAAAGCATCCCGGACTGCCTCAACTCCTGATCCGAAGAAGTCCACTGAGGTGGTCTCAAAACCTGCTGTTCCTGCCGGACCGCGGTATCATGACCGTATACGTGTGAAAAATCTGGGGCCTCTTCGCGAAGTCTTCAACGACAGCAACAAATATCAGTATGCCCATGCCGAACGCCTCGGCATCAACCCCATACACACCCTCAACGATTCCTACTTCTCTAAACGCCCGCTTGTCAAGGTATCGAGCTGCTCCGACTACTTTGTGGACTCCCTCACCCATTCGATGCCGTATCTCGTGCCCGAAGCCGCCGCTCTCCTTTCCGACATAGGGCGAAATTTCATCGACTCGCTTGCCTCGAGAGGTGCCGATGGCTATCGCATTAAGGTCACGAGTCTGCTCCGCACCCCGATGCATGTCAGGAAGCTCCGGCGTGTGAACGTCAATGCCACCGACTCCAGCACCCATCAATTCGGCACGACTTTCGACATCAGCTGGAGGAACTTCGCCTGCGAGGATGAAACCCGCACCATAAACGAAGGAGATCTCAAGAATCTGCTCGCCGAGGTACTCTTCGATCTTCGCAAGGAGGGACGCTGTCTGGTGAAATATGAACATAAGACCTGCTGTTTCCATATTACTACCATCAAATGACAACATCCGATATTTCCCACGCATTAGAGGCCTACAGGATTCGTAACAATCTCCCCGCACTCCATCTCGAGGCTGCACTCATAGACATGGACGGAGTACTTTACGACTCCATGAAATACCACACTCTCGCGTGGCACAGAATGATGACCGAGCTGGGAATCGAGTGTACGCGCGAAGAGTTTTACCTGTATGAGGGAATGACCGGACGGGCCACAATCGAACTGCTGATACGTCGCGGTTTAGGACGGGAAACATCTCCGGAAGAGTGTGAAAGACTCTACCGGATCAAGACCCGATATTTCTCTGAATTCGGAAAAAGGGAACAGATGGCCGGAGCATCCCTGATGTGTCGGGAGCTCTGCGAGGCAGGGCTGAAACGTGTACTGGTCACAGGCTCCGGGCAGAAAAGCCTTATCGAGACAATCGAAAATGACTACCCGGGCGTATTCCTCGAAGATATGCGTGTCACGGCCGCCGACGTAACCCACGGCAAACCGCACCCCGAACCCTACCTGCGCGGTCTCGAAAAAGCCGGCGTAAAACCTACTGAAGCAATGGTCATAGAAAACGCACCCTTAGGGGTACAGGCAGGACATGCCGCCGGATGTTTCGTAGTAGCAGTCACCACAGGACCCATCAGCGCAGACAAGATGACAGAAGCCGGAGCCGACCTCGTTTTCCCCTCAATGGAAAATTTCGCCGCCCATCTCCCGCACATCCTTGCCCAATGCCCACCCTCACGCACGCCTGTTTCCATCTTCCGACAAACCGCCGCCCTCACGTAGGGTTGCCTCCATGGAACAGCCTGCTACCCAAGCACGTGAGACCCGCGTAGCGCGGTCGTATCGGAGCCTACAAGGCGACGATACATGCGTAGCCTGTGGTAAGCGTAGCGCCACCACAGGAAAGCTACCCACGACCCCAACGACCCGCGTAGCGGCGTCGGACTTTCCCAACGACCCCACGCCCGAACGTGCCTCGGACATTCCCCGTAAAACTCGGTATTTCGTGAAAAAATCGGGGTATTTCATACATTATCCCTATCTTAATTTGTTGCTTTTCACCCTTATTGTTACCTTTGTACCATTACAAAACTCAATAAAAATATGAGGTCACTCACGAAAATCCTTACAGCCGTCATTCTCCTTTCTCTCCCCCTCGGTACTTTCGCGCAAGGAGTGCTGACTCCCCCTACGAAGCCAAAGAAAACCACTACTTCCAAAACCAAAAAGAATAAAACCGTATCGGGAAAATCTTCCTCTAATACTGGGAACGCGAAGGAAAAAGCGAACCGTCCATCAACACCCACCGAACCACAACTGACTCCTTCTCAGATGTTTGATAAAGGTTTTGAAGCGTATAACAAAAAGGATTACGCTGAAGCCGTGAGGTGGTATCGCAAAGCTGCTGAACAAGGGTATGTCGATGCGCAATATACATTAGGGGAAATGTACTTTAATGGCCACGGAGTGACACAGGACGACTCCGAGGCTGCGAAGTGGTATCGCAAAGCTGCTGAACAGGGTAATGCCCTTGCGCAATTCAATCTCGGGTGCATGTTTTTATGTGGTACCGGAGTGAAAAAGGATGACGCTGAAGCCGTGAGGTGGTATCGCAAAGCTGCTGAACAGGGTAATGCCTCTGCGCAATACAATCTCGGTATCATGTATGAGTATGGCCTTGGAGTTGCAAAAGACCGTGTAGAAGCGATACGATGGTATCAGAAAGCAGCTGAACAAGGATACTCACCTGCCAAGGAAGCCATCGAAAGATTGCGGTAGTACAACCTTCCCTACGAACACTTAGATCCCCACATGATGCACTTCACTACTGAACCGGATTCGTGCCTATCCGAGATAATGAGCCGTCTCGGCGATCCGAAGGTCTTGGTTGTGGCAGACAGTAATACTTCCCAAAAGTGTATGCCGCTATTCCCCTCTCTCGCAGGGGTTGAAAAGGTTGTGATCGAAGCGGGGGAGGAACACAAGAATATCTCTACTCTTCAGGAGGTCTGGAAGGGGATGATGCAAAACCGGTTGCTTCGCGGCGATTTGATCGTAAATGTCGGTGGCGGGGTTGTTACGGATTTGGGTGGTCTGGCAGCGGCTACATATATGCGCGGTATACGGTACATAAATCTTCCGACTACGCTTTTGGCGGATGTCGATGCTGCCTCGGGGGGTAAGACGGCCATAGATTTCGGTGGGATTAAGAATCTGATCGGGGCGTTCCATTCGCCGGTAACGACTGTGATAGCTCCGCAGCCTCTACACACTTTACCTCGTAAAGAGATGCTGTCAGGCTGGGGTGAGATGCTCAAGCATGCGCTCTTAGACTCGGAGGAGCATCTCGAGCGACTTCTTGCCACGGATCTGTTTTCTGTCGACGACAGGGAGCTGCTGAACCTTATCCGGGATTCGGCCATGGTAAAGCAGCGTATCACGTCGCAGGATCCGCAAGAGCATGGACTGAGGCGTGTACTGAACCTCGGCCACACTTGCGGTCATGCTCTGGAGGCTCTCTGTATGGCTAAAGGGGTGGAAATGACCCATGGTCAGGCGGTGGCGTTCGGAATTTTAGCGGAGCTGCGCCTTAGCCCCCGGTTTCCGCAGGAGCTTTACGGGAGGCTCAGCAAGCATATTCAGCAGCTCTACTCCCCGGTGGAGATACGGGAAAGCGACATGGATGAACTGCGGAATTTCCTCCGCTCCGACAAGAAGAACCTGAATCCGGCCAAGGACATAATCGCCTTTATTTCAATGGATTCTCCGGGCAATCCTAATCTCTATGCTGAAACGGAGGCTGACACTTTGTGCGCCCTGATAAGGGATGTGGCCAACTTTTGAGTCTCTTCCTGATATTATTTCGGAGCGAATTTGCTAAATTTGCATCCCCGATTCAGGGAATTTTCAGTCTTAAAAATGGAATATTTCAATTTCAATCTCACACCTCTCGTTATCGTAATGATGTCGTGTACGTTTCTGTTCGCCATGCTGTCAGCTATGTGGGGAATGGCACCCATGCGCCGTGTGGCACGATACGGCCGGCGCATGATACGTCACGAAAACGAGCTGCTCGACATTCCCGACGAACAACTCCCCTCGGTCTCCATCGTAGTGTACGCCCGCAACGCACAGACGACTCTCCGCGAGCTTATAGAGATGCTTGAACATCAGAATTATCCCCGCTTTGAAATCGTGATTGTCAACGACGGTAGTACGGATATGACACGCGAAATTGCCGAGACCCTTACGAAGGAATACAGCAATGTCAAGTACACATTCGTATCCGACTCGGCTAAGAACGTGAGCCGCAAGAAGGTGGCTTATACCTTAGGTATCAAGGGTTCGGACAATGACGTTATTGTGACGACCTCGGCCGACTGCCGTCCTTCATCGGAGAATTGGCTCCGCCTTCTCTGTGCGCCTTTCGTCTCTGCGGCTACGGAGGTGTCGCTGGGGTTCGGCTACGTTCCACAAGAGCATCAGACCGACCGAATGAGGTGGGAAAGGGCTTTCGATTCAACTGTCGTCAATTCGCAATGGCTCGGTGCGGCTCTCGCCGGAAAGGCTTTCCGTGGAAGCCAGTACAATCTTGCCTTCCGCAAGAAAATCTTCTTTGATAATAAAGGATACGCTTCCTCAACCGCGCTCAACGGTGGACACGATGACATCTTTGTAAACAGGATCGCAACCGATACGAACACGGCGGTGGTGCTTTTCCCGGATGCAAACGTGGAAATCGACTGGGAACCCTCGCAGGTCAAACGCCTGTATCGGGATGAACGCGAACGGAGAATCTTTGCCGCTAAATTCCTGAAAACGGGAGCTTTCCGCCTTCAGGGGTTCAACAGTCTCTCCATCTGGCTGATGCTTGCGTCGGCCGTTGCCGCGATCTTGCTCTCAACCCCCAACTTGCTGCCGGCAGCCATCTCCATCCTTATAATACTGCTCTACTGGGGATATGCCATCTGTCTTTACCGTCGCACCGCTAATGTTCTCCACAGCATTCGCCTCTGGTGGAGCGTCCCGCTGTTCTGGATAATCCGGCCTTTCACCTCCGCCAACCGGAGACAACATGCCTACGCCGACAGCACCAAACATTACACTTGGAACGTCGGGATGAAACCCTGAAGCGTTCTCTGAGTGAGTCTTTTACACCCCTTTTTTCATAGATTCGAAGTAGAAATCGAGCACATCGCGGGCTGCCGTGAAGGAAGACTGCTCGTTGTTGAGCACACGCATCTCCTTCTGCTCCAAAAGAGCACGCACTTCCGGCATTGAATAGAAATTGTGCCGAAGCTGCTCGTTGATACTCTCGACCATCCAGTATTTGGCCTGTTCGTTGCGTTTGCGTTCAAAATAGCCGTTCTTCCTTACATAGTCGAAGTAGCGGTCTATCATGTCCCACACCTTGTCAATACCGAGCTCGTAATATCCGCTGTACGTGAGTACTTCCGGACGCCACTTGCTCGGCGTAGGAGGAAAGAGATGCAGCGCACTGCGGAACTGCCCTGCTGCAAGCTCAGCACGTTTTACATTGTCGCCGTCGGCCTTATTGATCACGATTCCGTCCGCCATTTCCATGATACCACGCTTGATACCCTGCAGCTCGTCGCCGGTGCCGGCGAGCTGTATCAATAGGAAGAAATCGACCATGGAGTGGACGGCGGTCTCGCTCTGGCCGACACCGACCGTTTCCACGAACACCGTGTCGTAGCCGGCAGCTTCACACAAGACGATCGTCTCTCTCGTCTTTCGTGCCACACCGCCGAGACTTCCGGCCGAAGGAGAAGGGCGGATGAAGGCATTCTTCTCCTGCGAGAGTCGCTCCATGCGGGTCTTGTCGCCAAGAATCGATCCCTTCGTGCGTTCGCTCGAGGGGTCGATGGCAAGGACAGCAAGCTTCCCGCCCTTGCCGATAACATGAAGGCCGAAAGCATCGATACTGGTGCTCTTGCCTGCTCCCGGGACTCCGGTGATACCGATACGGCGGGAGTGACCGGTGAAGGGAAGGCATTTTTCAATCACCTCCTGCGCAATGGCCTGATGGGCTTCGACCGTACTTTCCACGAGTGTTACAGCGCGTCCGAGAACGCTGACATCACCTTTGCGGATACCTTCGACGTAGTCGGAAGCAGTGAGCTGACGCACGGCCTTGCGGGGACGACGATAAGGATTCACAACCGGTTGGGAGCCTACACCGCTGTTGACCGTAAGGCCCTTATATTCTTTATTATTTTCAGGATGTTCCATGGTATTGTGTCTTAGTTATTTAGAGAGTCGGAGGCAGCTACTTTCGTATGCCAACAAGACGGAAACGCGTGCCGGGACGTAGCGGATCGTCGGTGAGTACCTCCACCGGAATATTGAACAGACCCGCCGGGATTCCGGAACAATCTACCGTCACCTCTATCTTCTTCATCTGCCCCGGCTTAAGTGATAAGGGTGTTTTGGTTGCAGACTTCAATGTCAGTTGCGGAGAATAAATTCTGCGCACCTCGAGTTTTGACTTTCCGTCGTTGGCAATAGTAACCTCCACCTTTATCTTCTTATCCTTATCCGTGACCGTACCCAACTCTACAACAGTCGGATACAGATTTGCGACGGGAGCTACCTTCATCTGCTCGGGTGTGACGGCAGAGAAATCCTGATCCGTATAGACCGTCACGACAAACGGTATACACGATTGTTCGGAATCCCCCGCAACCTTAGATAATAGATTGAATTTCAATTCATTGAATCCCGGCTCAAGACCCTCTGCCGTATTAAGGTACACACTGAGGGTGAAGATGTCGCCGGGAGCAATCTTACGCGAGGACACACCAAGCGAAACTGCACGCGGAACGTCGCTCCACGTCAGCTCCAGCGTGTCCGGGTTCTGGTTGTAGCCGTGGATGAACTCATTGCGGGCGGCTCCCATGACGACATGTCCCATCTTCAGAGTGTCTGTCGACAGCCGCAACGCGCCTGCGACAACCGGATACTCCGCGGCCAAGGTCTGTGGAGCGCCGATGACAGTGCCACGTATAGTTATGGAAGTCAGTAAGTTATCTACTCCTGTGTAAACTTTCACATGCTTCAGGAAGCGGCCGGGACGTCCGGCCGGATTGTAGGTGAAGCTCACCGTCGCTGTATCGCCCGGAGCAATTTCCCCTTGCGTATAGTCGGCTACCGTACATCCGCACGTCGGCTTCACACGATTGATCACGGTCGGCTCATTCCCTTGATTCACGAATCGGACGAAGCCGGTGCGCTTTCCGTCAGCCTCGCGGAAAGTGCCGAAGTCGTACTCGGTGGAAAGCCACTTGATATCATCTGCCAATCCCAAAGAAGGAATCAGCGTGAGAGCCACGACGATAAAAGACCTGATAGACATGATCTTAGAAGAGTTGGTTATTTGGAAGGAATGACGTTGCCGACAATACGCAGACGCACCTTCTTGGGACTTCCGTTGGTCTTGACAGTCACGGTGCGGTCAATCGCGCCGGGGCGATGCTTGGGATTGTAGGTGACTTTGATCACACCGCTCTTGCCGGGAGCAATCGGCTTCTCCGGATATTTGGGTCGCGTACATCCGCATGTGGCCGTCGCATCGATGATGATGAGATTTCCGTCGCCGGTGTTTGTGAATTGAAAGTCGTGGGAGACGTCGCCACCATTCTCCGGCACGTTTCCGAAGTCATAACGATATTCGGTAAATTTTATCTTAGCTTGCTTACCTTTTGCATCCAAAACAAATGGAAGTGCCATTACAAATGCAAGCAAAACAGTCAATGCAATAATTTTTTTCATTTTTTCGTTTAAAATTTTCGTTGACAAATTTTAACATTCAAGAAAGGCTCTTTTCCCTTCCCCGGGCACTGAAAACCGGGGTATTTCGAAAAAAATTTGACGCCCTCAAAAAACCTTTCCTCGTAGGCAGCAAAGGTAGTTATTTTTCTTCAATCTCAAAAACCTCCGCGAGCTCCTTTCTTCTCCTCGCTTTTTCCTCAGTCCGCAAAGTTTACTTCTCCTCAATCCGCAAAGTCGCGGAGGATGTTTGCCGGAAGCCGAAGCGAGAGAAAGCAATAAAACTTGAGAGCGCAACCGATACGGATGCGCTCTCAGGGAAATTTAACGCGGAGAGGACGAGATTCGAACTCGTGGACAGGATTGCTCCCATCGTCGGTTTAGCAAACCGGTGGTTTCAGCCACTCACCCACCTCTCCAGTGATATGTCGCACAAAGAGCATGAATCTCTCCGTTGCGAGTGCAAAGTTAGGAGGTAATTTTGAATTCTGCAAATTTTCGGAGAGATTTTTTGTCTTTTAAAGATAAATAACGGGATTAAAAGGGTTAAAAACGCTATCAATCAGAATGTTCTGACGGAAGAGGATGTTGAGTCAAATTACGGTGGCGTTCAGGAAGCGTCATTCTTTCAAATTCAGGGTTGATGCGTTTTTGAAATACGAGTAATTTTATTAATTTTGCGTGATGAAACGGGAGTAACTTCAGTTTGCACTCACCATTCAAGAAAATTACTTTTATTATGTCAGAAAATTCAGTCGATATCATATCGGAGGAGAAGCTCGATGAGCTTGTAAACAGGATAATAAAGGAAGGGTACCGGATCTCCCGTGAGGAGGCCGATGCGCTCTCGACATATAAAGATACGGACGCCTTATGCGATGCTGCTGACCGGATCATGACCGCACTGGTAGGGCGTAAGATTGACAGCTGTAGCATCATCAATGCCCGAAGCGGACTCTGCGGAGAGGACTGCAAGTGGTGTTCACAGGCGAGCCGTCATCATACGGGCTGCGCCACATACAACATCATAGACGGCGAGGAAGCCCTTGCGGCGGCCCACACCAACGAGAAGGCCGGAATACAGCGTTTCTCGCTTGTCACGAGCGGCAAGCGTGTTTCAGACTCCGAGCTTCCCGGATTTTGCGAAATCTACCGCCGTATCGGCAGGGAAACCGGTCTGTATCTATGCGCTTCGATGGGGCTTCTCTCACAAAAGCAGCTGAAGGAGCTGAAAGATGCCGGAGTGAAGCGTTATCACTGCAATCTGGAGACCTCGTCGGCTTATTTCCCGCATCTGTGTTCCACACACACCACCGAGGAGAAGAAAGCGACCATACGTGCGGCCCGTGAAGCCGGCCTTGCGGTGTGCTCTGGAGGAATCATCGGAATGGGGGAAAGCATGTCGGACAGAATCGATCTGGCTTTCGAGCTGCGGGAGCTTGATGTCGACTCTGTGCCAATCAATATCCTGAATCCGATCAAGGGCACCCCGCTTGAAAACGAACCGCTGATCGGAGAAGAGGAGATTGCGCGAACAGTGGCACTCTTCCGGTTCATCCTACCCGACAAGACACTTCGTTTCGCAGGCGGGCGTGCCCGACTGAGTAAAAAGAGCATGCTCCGAATCCTTCGCGGAGGCATGAACGGTGCCCTTGTCGGAGATTTACTAACCTCAGTCGGGAACAGCGTAGCGGAAGACCGTGAGCTCTTTTCCGACGCCGATATGGAATACTGATGAATATCTCCGATAATTGCGACAGACTCCGCGAAAACGGGAGTATCGAGCTACCGGAGCCCTCACTGAGGCGTCTTCCGTGGTATCTTGCTTACGTCGACATCCTGCGTCAGACGGGAGCCGAGACGGTATCGTCGACCCAGATTTCGAGAGCCCTCAATGTCGATCCGTCTCAAATCGCCAAGGATCTTTCGCTTCTGAACATCAAGGGAAAGACGCGCATCGGTTATGACATATCGGATCTCTCGGCCGAGCTGTCGGAATTTTTAGGATTCCGCAAGCGTCACAAAGCATTTGTCATGGGCTGCGGAAGTCTGGGCGCCGCTCTCATACAGGACAAAGGTCTGTCGAATTACGGACTTGAAATCGTTGCCGGGTTCGACATCCGAACCGATCTGGCCGGGCGAAGCATCAGCGGTGTGCCCGTGTACTTAATCGGAGACATGAGCCGGATCCAGCGGGAAGAGGAGGCGAGTATCGGAATCCTGACCGTTCCGGCCGTAAAGGCACAGGAAGCAGCTGACTTTATGGTTGCAGCCGGCCTGAAGGCAATCTGGAATTTCACGCCTTACCGGATTCGCGTAAGGGAGGGAATCGTGAAGGCCAACACGTCGATATACGCTCATTTAGCCCTGATATACAACCGATTGGCAAATATCTAAATATTCACACCGTGAAAATCATAGCTGTCGACAATAATTACGATGCGGCCAGATGTACCGACCGGGGTCCGGCCTGGTATCTTCTGACCCACAGTTGTCTTCAACGAGACAACAAACCGGTTTATCTGCCTGACCGGGATGATGATTTCCGGTTGTTTCCGTCGATGGCTATCCGGATTGACCGTCTCGGCAAATCGATAGCCGAGCGATTTGCTCACCGTTACTGGGATCACCTGAGCTTCGGTTTCAGTCTCCGGGGTATGGACACATACCGGCGTCTCGTGGCCGAAGGTCTTCCAACCGGGGAAGCGACCTCGTTCGACAGCAGCGTCATCATAGCACCGCAATGGATAGCGGCGGAGAGAGCGGGGCTTCATGACCTCGGCTATTCAATCAGCGACGGCGAAAAGGAGCTCAGCAGATGGGCTTATTCCTCCCTCGTACTCGGAGCAGATGCCCTCTTAGCGCGTCTGAGCACGAAAATGACATTCAAAACCGGCGACATCCTCTATCTTGGATTTCCTTCGGAGGGGATCAGACTCGACAGGGAGATGAAAATAATTGTTAATGAGGAATCTCAGAGTGCGTCGGGCACAATTTATAATGAATTTTGCAGTTTTAAAGTAAGACCCTACCCGACAAAACGAAAAACTCAATAAACCGTGGGGTCCAAAATACCATAACAATAACTCAGAAAGCAGCTTAACATATATCGACTATTAAACGCCATGCAGAGCCAACTAATTAAGAAGATTTCGATACTTACATTCGTATCAGCTCTCACACTAAGCGCCTCACAGAGGGTTGTTGCCAAGCAGGCCGTGACCTTTACACCGGGCACCCCCCTGAGCGAGGGGAAATGGGTCAAAATAGGTGTTCCCACCGGTGGCGTATGCCGGATCAGTTACGACAAACTGCGCGAGATGGGATTTACAAACCCCGACAAGGTCGCTGTATTCGGCCGTGGAGGCACCATGTACAACGGTAACTTCACCGATGCTGCGGGCAACTTCCTCTACAGTGACGCCTTAAACACGGTAGGAACGCTCCACCGCGACAACAATATCTATTTCTATGCTCTGGGGCCAGCGGAGATAAAATACACGGCATCCGGCGTGGATCGTCCGAGTAACAATGTCTACACCACAAAAGCATATTATTTCCTTTCTGACAGCGGTAAGGATAATGCCGAAATCAAGCAGGCCAATGTATCGGTGCCAACCTCTCCCACCACACTCTACACCTCCGGCATCGGTTATCAACTCATCGAGGAGGACAATCTCTTCCCCTCCGGTTCAGGAGAGGATTATTTCGGCTGGGAGCTTGCATCCCTCCCGACCCGCAGCATATCGTTTCCCTTCAGCATACCCGGGAGCGAGAAAGGCGCCAACGTCAAAATAGCCGGTCGGGGAGCCGCCAAGATTTCGGGTCCCGAAAAGCTTACGGTGACACTGAAATCGGGTTCGGATGAAGAGACAATCGGCACCATCAACTTCAACAATTTCGATGCCGACTCATTTTACACCTACAACGCCAACGGTTATTCCTCCTTTATCTCCGGAGTGCTTCCGGGGAGCGAGGGAACACTGACCGTTGCCACTTTACCGGGCAAGCTGTCTACATTCGCAGCTTTAGACTTTCTGGTTCTCTCAGCACCCCGCAGTCTCTCTTTCCAGCCCGGAGAGAAGATCTACGAGGTTTTCGTGCCTGACTATACCGATTCAAAAGGACCTATCGCGATCGGGGATGCTCCTTCAGACCTTGTGGTCTGGGATGTTGCCAGTCCAAACGATGTAGTAAGCCTTCCCTACACAGTCACATCAAACGGTACAGCCTACGTCGCCGGTATGCGTGAAGGGAAATCAGGAGGCCGTCTTGTTGCTTTCTCCGCTTCGGCACCACTTGTCGAAATAGACAGCTACAAGCCAGTTAGCAACCAGAATCTGCATGGTCTTGCATCGGAGGACTCCCCCGCGATGCTCATCATCACCACCCCCGAGCTTAAGGCACTGGCAGACCGTCTGGCCGAATTACACCGCACGTATCAGCATGAAAAGGTTGTCACAGCACTCAGCGAAGAGGTAATCAACGAGTTTTCACAAGGCACACCTGATCCTATGGCATACAAGGCCATAACCAGAATGTTGTACGAAGCAGACAAAGGATCGTCACGCACATTCAGCTCGATACTTCTTTTCGGTCCCATGCGTATAGACGCACGCGGAATCACCAAGCCTTTACCTACCTACGAGCTGCTTCTCTGCAAACAGACTCCGACCGGAGATTCGGGCACCACGACCTATACGATTCCGGATTTCTATGTCCAGATGAAAGACTATTATCCCGCCGGTGAATCCGGTTACAATTACTATAACCGTACTCAGGATCTCGCGGTAGGCATCATTCCGGCAGACACCGAGGCAGTAGCGAGACTCTACGTCGACAAAGTGGAGAAATGGTTTACGGACACCAGCGTGGCATCGTGGATGACGAACGTAATATACACAGCTGACGGGTCCAACGAAAACGAGCATATCATCGAGTGTGACGCAGCGTCCAAACTCTGGTCGGACACCAACAGCGCGTTCATCCCGACCAAGCTTTACAACCATTCGTATCCGGACAAGGACATCCATCCGCACTTCGTCAGATCCATCAACACGGGCGCCCTCTGGAGCAATTATCTCGGTCATGCATCGCACAACGGACTCAACACCCTCCTGTGGGACAAGGGGGACTTCAAGTCGCTGACCAACAATCATCTGGGATTCATGTTCTTCGGAGGCTGCACCATTTCGGATTTCGACCAAGGGAACCGCGGCTCCGGCGAAGAGATGATCCTCTCGACCCCGCACGGACTTATCGGCGGTCTTCTCACGAACCGAGTGTCACGCTCCATGTCGAACTACACCCTTCTGACTGACCTGATAAAGAGCTCCCTGAAAGATGATCCTTACGGCACTGAGAATCCGGACAAACTGCTGAATTCCCAGCGGACATACGGGGAAATCGTCAGAATGGCCATGAGCGCAAACACCCGCTCGAACACCAATAAGCTGGCTTACGCACTTATCTGCGACCCGGCACTTATCTCCCCTATGCCCAGTGCGGGGGTAGAGATGACTCTGTCGACCGACGGTGATGGTTCGGGAATCTATGCCGGCAGCATGGTGCAGATCAGTGGCGTTATAAAAGATCGTGACGGCAAGAAATTAGATACCTTCAACGGCAATGCCGTAGTCAATCTATACGGTCCCGCTTACGTCTCTCCGACCCGCGCCGTGGGGGATTCACCTTCCATCGACATCGTCCACTCGAACGATCTGCTTTCATCCACTCCATTTGATGTAAAAGATGGTGTCTTCTCCGGTAGTTTCTACGTTCCGGCAAAAGCCGGGGCACCCGACAGCGAGCTACGGATGAATGTCGCCGCCTACGACATAGAAACCCGTCGGACGGCAGCGGACACCCAGACTCTTACCCTGCTACCTTTCACAGAAGGGATATCGGTTGCAGACAACGAGGCTCCGGTTGTGGACAAATTTTATGTCGACCGACCTGAATTCGTATCCGGGGATGTCGTAAGTGACAAACCGGTCATCTATGCAATCCTGACCGACAACATCGGCCTCAACTACAACAGTACCGCTCCAGATTCCAATCTGAGTCTCAGCTTCGACGGCAAACACGCCGACACGAATATCAGCCAATAT
This sequence comes from uncultured Sangeribacter sp., assembly GCA_964409015.1. Lineage (GTDB taxonomy): Bacteria > Bacteroidota > Bacteroidia > Bacteroidales > Muribaculaceae > Lepagella. Next base: position 73,443 of record CAYPBS010000002.1, on the reverse strand, counting down.
GTCACCCTCACCGACGAAGGGAGAAGAATGATCATCCGCTATCCGACCACGGATCTGTACTACGGGATGCATACCGCCACTATCAAAGGGGCGGACCTGTCCGGCAATCCCTGCGCGGCTACGATCCAGTTCAACATCCAGCCCACCACCCCCTCGTCAACAAGTGTAAAAGCGGACAGCGCAATTGTCCGCGACAAAGTCACCCTCACCATTGCAACCGCTCCGGATGCAGGTTATTCCGCGGACTCCATGGTTCTGATCATCACGGACGTAACCGGGAACATCGTACGCACTTCGGATGTCGACGGGGACAGTGCGGAATGGGACGTGAGCGACATGGATGGGAAACGAGTGGCCGAAGGTGTGTACTTCGCACGTTGCCGCTACACTACCCAATCCGGCGCCTCGGGCATCACGGATCCGATACGCCTCGTGGTTATCCGTCCGACCCGCAGCGAAAACAACTGATCCATCGCACCTAAAGAGCACGACCACCTCCCGGCAATTTACTCAACGTAACAAGGATAATGAGCGAACCCAACGACCTATTCAGCACAGCGACCGAGTCAACGACTCCGTCAAATACGTCATACGATGAGAGTGCCATCCTGACCCTTGACTGGAATGAGCACATACGTCGTCGCCCCGGTATGTACATCGGAAAACTGGGGGACGGCACGCATGCCGACGACGGAATATACGTCCTGATAAAGGAGGTCATCGACAATTCTATCGATGAGTTCAACATGGGAGCGGGGAATAAGGTCGAAATACGCATCGAGGCCGGCGAAGTGCAGGTGCGCGACTACGGACGCGGCATACCGCTCGGGAAGGTGAAGGAGGTTTCGAGCGACATCAATACCGGCGGAAAATTCGACACCAAGAATTTCCAGAAATCCGTGGGTCTGAACGGTGTTGGTCTGAAGGCAGTCAACGCCCTTTCATCGTCCTGCGTCGTAAGAAGTTACCGCGACGGGAAATATGTCGAAGCGCGTTATTCCAAGGGGGCGCTGATAGAGCTCACGGAACCGGCCGACACGTCGGAGGCCAACGGCACGTATGTTAGTTTCACCCCCGACCCTCTACTGTTCCGCGATTATGCGTACAACATGGAGTATGTTGAGACAATGGTGAACAACTACACTTATCTCAATGCCGGTCTTTCAATCTACCTGAACGGGAAACGCTACATCTCACGCCACGGCCTGCTCGACCTACTGCGTGAGAACATGAATACGGATCCGCTCTATCCCATCATTCATCTGAAGGGGGAGGATATAGAGATCGTACTCACGCATACGGAGCAATACGGCGAAGAGTATTACTCCTTCGTCAACGGGCAGCATACGACTCAGGGTGGTACGCATCTCACAGCCTTCCGCGAGTGGGTCTCCCGGACGATCAAGGAGCATTTCGGTAAGAATTTCGAGTATTCCGACATACGAAACGGCATGGTTGCCGCCGTGAGCGTCCGGATACAGGAACCGGTGTTCGAGTCACAGACCAAGACCAAACTCGGCAGCAAGGAAATAGCCCCGGGGAGCAGTGTCACAGTCAATAAATTTGTCGGTGATTTCATAAAAAAGGAGCTTGACGACTATCTTCATAAGAATACAGATACGTCGGAAATCATGCTTCGGAAAATCCAACGTTCGGAGCGAGACCGGAAAGCACTCGCAGGCGTCACGAAACTGGCACGCGAAAGAGCGAAGAAAGTGAGTCTTCACAACCGCAAGCTGCGCGACTGCTCAGTGCATTACAATGACACCGTGCGAGCTTCATCGAAGGCACCCGACCGGCGGGAGGAGACAAGCATCTTCATCACAGAGGGAGATTCCGCAACGGGAACAATCACCAAGGCCCGGGATGCGGCCACCCAAGCCGTGTTCTCTCTTCGTGGAAAGCCTCTGAACAGCTACGGGCTTACTCAGAAAGTGGTCTACGAGAATGAGGAATTCAACCTTCTTCAGGCGGCACTCGACATTGAGGAGGGTATCGAGGGGCTACGCTACAACAAGGTCATAATAGCTACAGATGCGGATGTCGACGGGATGCACATACGTCTCCTTGTCATCACTTTCTTCCTTCAGTTCTTCCCGGATCTCATCAAGAAAGGTCACGTATATATCCTCCAGACCCCACTCTTCCGCGTGCGCAACAAGAAGGCAACCAGACGGAAGAAATCGCGTCGCGCCGCCGGCGACCCGACCAAGGCCCTTGCGGACACGAAGAGCTCCGTCGAGAGCCCGGAAGACAAGGATACGATCTACTGCTACACCGATGAGGAAAGAGTCGCGGCGATAGCACATTTCGGCAAGGATGCAGAAATCACGCGCTTCAAAGGACTCGGAGAGATCAATGTCGAGGAGTTTCAGGAGTTTATCGGCCCGGGTATGCGTCTGGATCCGGTGACTCTAAAACGAGATGACTCGGTCGACAAGCTGCTTGAATTCTACATGGGGAAAAACACAATGAACCGCCAGAATTTCATCATAGACAATCTGGTGGTTGAGGATGATTCTCAAATATCATGAGCATACCATTTTACGCCGGGACGTTCAACCCGTTCACCATAGGTCACAAATCGATAGCAGACCGTGCCTTAGCCATATTCGGAGGCCTCGTCATCGGAGTCGGATACAATGTCCGCAAGCCGGAATCTGCCTCCGATGCCAAGGAGAGGTCAGAGTCCATACGGAAACTCTTCGGAGATGATAAGAGAGTAAAAGTTGTCTGCTACGGGACTCTCACCACAGAGGCAGCCCGCGAGGCCGGAGCGGATATTCTGTTGCGCGGGGTGAGAAGCAGCAGCGACTTTGAATACGAACGTAACATCGCGGAAGTGAACCGACGTATCAGCGGAATAGAAACCATCATCATGCTATCTCTCCCGGAATACGACTGCGTCAGCTCAAGCGTGGTGCGTGAGTTGCAGGCTTTCGGAGCCGATGCGTCGCAGTTCCTGCCCCGAGAGGAGGAAAGAGGAGAGGAGAAGAAGCTATAGTTGCAAAGGCGGGATTTTTTGTCTATCTTTGTCATTTCCTTAAGGTACTCTCTCCAAAAATTTTACCGACATATAAGATTATGAAGAAATTAATCATCTCCGTACTTGCAGCCGCCGCCCTTTGCGCCGGTATGCAAGCATATTCAGAGCATGAAATCCAATCGGCTAAGCTTCGTTATGCCCAGCAAGCGATCTCGCGCCTATACGTAGACTCCATAGACGAAACGAAACTCGTGGAGGATGCCATCAACGGAATGCTCAAAGGTCTGGATCCACATTCCAGTTATTCCAATGCAGAGGAAACCCGGGAGCTCAATGAGCCTCTGGAGGGGAATTTCTCCGGGATAGGAATCTCGTTCAATCTCAATCAGGATACGGTATATGTTATCCAGACAATAGCGGGGGGCCCGTCGGAAAAGGTAGGAATCCTCGCCGGGGACCGTATCATAGCATGCAACGACACCATACTTGCCGGAGTCAAGATGAAACGCAGCGAGATCATGAAACATCTTCGCGGTCCCAAGGGAACCAAGGCCAAACTCAAGGTGTTACGTCGGTCAGCCGGGAAGGGGGACACGATAGAATTTGTCGTGACCCGCGCCGAAATACCGATATACAGTGTGGATGCGGCCTATATGGTAAACGACAGCACGGGCTACGTGCGTGTCAATAAATTCGCGGCGGAGACACCGAAGGAATTCTACGAGGCTGTGAGCAAGCTGAAAGCGTCGGGCATGAAGAATCTCATCCTTGACCTTGAAGACAACGGAGGGGGCTACCTGAACGCTTCCGTGGATCTTCTGAGCGAGCTTCTGCCGCCACACTCGCTGGCAGTCTACACCAAGGGTAATGCTTCTGAACGCTATAATCATTACACATCGCCAATGGCTCTCTATCCGCTTCTTCCGGAGGGACGGATCGTGGTTATGGTGAATCAGTTTTCGGCTTCGGCAGCAGAAATCACCTCCGGAGCCATACAAGACTACGACCGAGGTGTCATCGTGGGGCGTCGTACTTTCGGGAAAGGGCTCGTACAGAGGCCGATACCTTTCCCTGACGGCTCAATGATGCGTCTCACAGTGGCTCACTATTACACACCTTCCGGCAGGGACATCCAGAAGCCTTACGAAAAGGGGAAGGGAGACGAGTATGAACAGGACCTGCTGGACCGATATAATTCCGGTGAACTTATGCACGAGGATTCCATCCATTATGATCCTAAGCTTAAGGTGCTGACCCTCAAGACGGGACGCGAGATATACGGCGGAGGAGGCATCTCGCCGGATGTCTTCGTGCCACTCGACACTACGGAGTATTCCAAATATTACCGGGACCTTGTCGCCAAGGGAGTAATCAATAATTTCACCATCATGTATGTGGATCAGAACCGCAAGGCTCTCAAAAAACTCTATAAGACCGATGACGATTTTATCGAAGGCTTCACCATCACGGATGCCATGTGGGGAGATCTCGTGGGCATGGGCATCAAGGAGAATGTGGAATACGACAAGGAGCAGCTGGAGCGCAGCAAGCCTCTGATCGCCAATATATTGAAAGGATTGATCGGACGAGATGTGTATGAGGATTCGACATATTACAAGGTCTACAATCAACACGATCCCATCTTCCTGAAGGCTCTGGAGGTCATCACTTCTCCCGACTATGATGTCTATCTGAAGCCAAAGGGGGATTCAGCTCCAAAGTCAGATAAGTGACAGGTATTCCGATACGTTTATCTTATCACGTCAGCAGCACAGTGAAAGCCTTACCGATCATCGCCGTAACATCACTACTCAGCATCGCCGGCAGTCTATCTTGCGGAGCCACAACACAGCAACCGGGGGGAAACAGCGACTACCGGAACTTCCGCTGTTATGCCGACAGCCCTGCCGAACGCTTACTGCGTCAGTGGATTCAGTTTCCGCTTACATACGTCACCTACCGGAATTACGCCCCGACAACTTTCGGCAACATTCCGGACAGCGTAACGATGACGCTTTCCGACCTTGAACCTGCTCCCGAGCCGGTGATACTGACCCCGCTATGGGTCGGAAATCAGGTCAAAGCCATGGAGATCGTGGACCGTACGCGCTACGACATAATGATATCCAATCCGGGTGAGGTCGTGTACATCCAATCGTTGCTTCCGGATCCGCCTGAATTGACCGACCGCCGTCCGAATCTGTCGGAGGAGATCATAGCCGACATACCGGAGGAGATACTTGAGGATAATACACCGGCCGCAATCGACGACATAAAGGCAATCAACTGGCTTCATACGTTTAACGGCTCCGTGCAATTTTCGCAGGCATATCTTTCGCCAAACTGGTATCAGGGCGGTCATAATTCGCTCTCACTGCTTGCCAATCTGTTCTGGAACGTGAAACTCAATGAGGTGTATCATCCCGACCTGCTCGTGGACAATACCGTGAGCTACAAGCTGGCTCTCAATTCCACACCTCAGGATACGAAGCACAAGTACTCCGTGTCGGAGGATATATTCCAGTGGAATTTCAAGTTCGGCGTGAAGGCCTTTAATAAATGGTTCTACAGTTTCACGTCGCAGTTCAAGACCCAGCTTATGAATACATACGGGGAGAATTCTTCAATAAGGAAGGCTTCATTTCTCTCCCCCGGCTCGCTTACGCTGGGTCTGGGTATGACGTACAGCACTACAAACAAGCCAAAGACGCTGAAATTCAATGCTTCTATCTCTCCACTGTCCTATAATCTCAATACTTGCATAGACCCCAAGATAGATCCTACCCAGTATAATATCCCGGTGGGAGCAAAGACCAAGAGCGAGATAGGTAGCAATGCTGAGCTGACACTGGAGTGGCAGCTGTCTTCCAATATAATGTGGAGATCGCGTCTGTTTGCCTTTACTAATTACGAGTATTTCCTCTCGGATTGGGAAAATACGATCAATTTTTCCATCAACAGGTTCCTGAGCACACAGATCTATGTGCATCTACGCTATGACTCGTCGACGGAAATCGCCGATGTAGACGCCACAAAACGATGGCGCTACTGGATGCTTAAGGAGATGCTGAGTTTCGGTTTCAGTTACACATTCTCGACCAAATGAGATTGTTACGCGCCTTGGGCATATTGCTTCTGACCTCGATCTGCTCGGCGGAGTCCGGGGGATGGGAGGTGCCGGAATCAGTTCCGTTCCGGACAGAGGAGATGGAGCATGTGATTTCAGAGTCCGGGAAGGTATCGAGCAGCGAGCCGACGGGGATATGGAGCTTTCCGGAGGAGGATTGCGAGGTGGCGATTATTCCGCTGTCTGACTCGGATACCGGGACATATAAGATTGTCCTACTCTACGATGCGGATCTGCTGCCGCCTCCGGGGAGTGTGATCGGGTATCTTGCACCCACTGCGAGCCGCTCCAAATGGCACGTATGGCTCTATTCCAATATCAAGGGGATGGAGATGAGGTCTCCGCGCGAGTTTAACGCCACATTCTCTTTCTCTACACAAAGCGAGGATGCGTCTCTGGTGCTGGAGAAGCCGAAGGGGGGAATGTCATGGCGCATCAATCCGCTTGGTCTGGTCCCGATAATGCGCCGCATCCTGAGTGTGAATATGAAGGGGGAAGAGAGCAAGCTGCCCTACGGGCTTCACCGAAAGGATACCGTCCATCGACTTCGCTGGCTATGAGGAGGCTCCGGAGAGCTTTATTTAAGCCTGATACAACCTATCTGCACAGAGATGCGGAAGGGTGTGGCCCGACGTCGTGCGGGAGGCTGACTCTTATGGTAGTAAAATGATTTCTGTCTGTCGAAGGAGCGGATGTCGAATTTGCGTGTTTCTCCGGGGGGAATGTCGCAATCAATGTCAACGTGTCTGCTGTGGAGCTGTTTCCCGTCTGTCGTGAGATATGTAAGCGTGAAATCCAAGCCGACGAGGTGTCTGTCGGCAGTGTTCGTGACGAAGAAGGATTCGACAGAGGATTCTGCTTTTTTATCGAATCCGGTGATCTGAGCCTGCTCGATGCTGTAGCCTTCATTACAGGGCACACAGGGGGAACAAACCGTGAGTGATCCTTCTTTCAGATCCGAGATGGTATCGGGCGCCTCAGGACGGACACTAAGCTTCATCTTGCGGGCAAAAACAGAGGGACAGCCAACAATCGAGATGATTGAGACTATCCCTGCCGCTATAAAATATGTGCGCATTGAGGTGGGGAATGAGGGCGGGTTATTCGAGAGTGGCGGCAAACTCCATCAGGTATGCCTTGATGAAATCGTCGATGTCTCCATCCATCACTCCGTTGACATCGCTTGTCTGGAAATTGGTGCGATGATCCTTGACGCGTCGGTCGTCGAAGACATAGCTCCTAATCTGACTTCCCCACTCGATCTTCTTCTTGCCGGCCTCTACCTTGGCCTGCTCGGCCATGCGGTGTTCCATCTCTTTTTCATAGAGGATCGATTTCAGATGGCGCAGGGCATTTTCCTTGTTTTTGGGCTGGTCGCGGGTTTCGGTATTCTCGATAAGAATTTCCTCCTGCTCGCCTGTGTAGGGGTCAGTAAACTGATATCTGAGTCTGACACCTGACTCAACCTTGTTGACGTTCTGTCCGCCGGCGCCACCGCTCCGGAAAGTATCCCAAGAGAGTAAGGCGGGCTGAATCTGGATGTCAATAGTGTCGTCGACGAGTGGAGTCACGAATACTGAAGCGAAGGAGGTCATACGTTTCCCTTGGGCGTTGTACGGAGATACGCGCACAAGGCGATGGACGCCGTTCTCGCTTTTCAGGTATCCGTAAGCATAGTCTCCTTCGACATTGATGGTGACGGACTTGATACCGGCGTCGTCTCCTTCGAGCAGCTGAGCTATGGAGATCTTGTATCCGTGGCGCTCGGCCCAGCGCATATAGAGCCGCATGAGCATCTGTGCCCAGTCCTGACTCTCGGTGCCTCCGGCGCCGCTATTGATCTTAAGCACTACACCGAGTTTGTCTTCCTCCCGACGAAGCATGTTGCGAAGCTCGAGATCTTCGAGTCCTTTCACGACGGTGGCGTATTGCTTGTCGAGTTCTTCTTCGGTCACAAGACCTTCCTTCACGAAATCGAAAGCTAAGGAAAGCTCCTCGACCTGCTTCTCGATATCGGTGTAGGAATCAATCCAGAAATGCAGTTCCTTAATTTTACGCATCTGCTTTTCGGCGGCTTCGCGATTTTCCCAGAAATCGGCCACATGTGTGCGCAATTCTTCTTCTTCGACTTCTATTTTCTTGGAGTCGATGTCAAAGATACCTCCTCAGCGCCAACTTGCGCTCTAATGCCTCTTTGAGTTGTTCCTGAGTGATCATTAGTCTGTTAAATTGCTATTATAGGTTATTAATACTGAATGTTTGGAATAAAATGGACTCTTCGGGATCTGTCACAACCGGGTCAGACGGGTTGCTCGGAATCCAACAGGGGACTGTCTGAAATCGTATCCTTGGCGTAGAGACTTTCCACGAGGTCTGAGAAGTGTTCCTTTACGACTTTTCGACGGATTTTGCCGGTCAGGCCGACCTCTCCGGCGTCTTTCGAAAGATCCCGGGGCATCACGGCGATGTCGCGCACGCGCATGTAGCAGACGAGGTGATCCTGATGTTTCTCGATGTCCTTCATCAGCAGGTCCTTGGTTTCCTTCAGATGCAGCAGCTCCTCATCGTCGCCATAACTCCAGTTGCGGTCGGAAGCGATCCTGCGGAGCTCCACAAGATTAGGGTAGACAAGAGCAGTCACGTATTTCCGGCAGTCTGCGATAATGACGACACGTTCTATGAGAGGGCTCTCCATGAGTGTCTTCTCGATAAGGAGGGGAGGAACGACCTTGCCGTTGGAGGTCTTGTATATCTCCTTGATACGTCCGTTTATCACGAGGGAGCCGTCGGGGAGAATGTATCCGAGGTCACCCGTGCGGAAGAATCCGTCTTCGTCGAAGGCAGCGCGTGTATCTTCTTCGGACTTCAGATAGCCCCGCATGACAGTGGGACCTTTGACGAGTACTTCGCCACTGTCGGAGATTCTGATTTCCATTTTGTCCAAAGGACGGCCGACTGTGCCAAGGACGGGATCAAGGAAAGGGAAAATCGTCACCGAAGCTGTGGTTTCGGTGAGTCCGTAGCCAAGAAGAATGTCAAAACCGACAGTGAGAAAGAAGCCCATAATCTTCTCATTGAGCAGAGACCCAGCGGTAGGATAGACACCGGGGCGCGAGAGGCCGGTCTGCTCGGAGAGGCGTGAGAAGACATGCTTGTCCCAGAAACGGTATTCGCGCTCAAGATAGGAAGGCACCTTTTTCCCTTTACGGCGATAAAAGAGGTTACGTTTCTTTCCGATATAGAGCGCTCGCTTTATCATCAGTCTGCGGAATCGATTCTGGCTGTTGTAATATTCGAAGAAGTGAGTATAGACTTTCTCCCAGAACCGAGGTACGCAGCACATGATGTGGGGACGTACCCGATGCATTATGTCGAATACTTTTTTTGTGTCGTAACAGAATACGATTCTGAGTCCGCGCAACACACACATGTACAGCCATGCTTTCTCAAAGACGTGGCTCATCGGGAGATATGACAGGGAGATCTGATTTTCTTTCACGCTGTCTCCGAGGAAACGATCGTGCATGGCCATACCGGCATCCAGCTGTTCGTGGCCGAGCATGACTCCCTTAGGCATTCCGGTCGTACCGGTAGTGAAGAGGACAATGGCCAGATCGGAGGGGACACCTTCCGCTATCCGCTTGAGTAGTATCTCCCTGTTGGCTTCGGTCTTTCCCTCTTTCATGAGCCGGGCGAGACTTTCGCAAATCGTGCCGTAGAGGTGTCTATTTTCCTCCTTGTCCCATATTACGACAATTTTACGCACCTTATGGTCCGGATTCGATTCCACATATCGCAAAGCTTTTTCGAGCTCGCTTCGCTCACCGACGAAGACAACCGAAGCTTCCGTGAGCATCATTTCGTAGTCGAAGACTTTCTGCGGTTCGAGATGATTGATGGGAACCGAGACAGCACGAATCATAAAGAGGGCATAATCGAGACAGAGCATCTGGGGACAGTTCGGAGAACATACAGCCACCATATCGCCGGGTTTCACTCCGGCATTGATAAGCCCCATGGCGATTTCTTCGGTTTTCTCCAAAAAGCCGTTCCACGAAGTCGACGCCCATTCGCCGGTAGTTTCGTCAATAAAGTTGTATAACTCCCTGTTGCGGTAGTTACGGACGTTATTGAGCAGATTCTCAATTATTTTGTAAGCCATACTGTGTTGAGACTCAGATATTTGAAATGCTACACGAGTCTATTTCGGAAAGCCATAGGACCTCACTGCGGTAGGATCCTGATAATGGCTGACTCCAATGTATGTTGCGAAATTAACATTTTCCTTTCATTCCCACAAAAAAATAAATATCATTTTTCTCAAAAAGCGATAATATATAGGAACTGTGAAATGTAACCTTTTGGAGAGATGCATCCCGCAGGGCGTATGCTTTCGTGTTTCACAATTTATTATTACCTTTGCAACATGTTAGAGAGAATAAATTCACTTAAGGAAGAGTTGTCGCAACTCACGGCCTCAACCCCGAAAGAAGTCGAAGAGCTTCGAATAAAATATCTAAGCAAGAAAGGTCTTGTCAGCCTGCTGTTCAATGATTTCCGCAGTGTTCCGGCAGAAGACAAGCGCGAAATAGGCCGGAAACTCAATGAGCTTAAGGAGTATGCCACAGCGCGTATCAATGAGCTACGCCAGCAGGCGGAGGACAATGCTGATAATAACTCCGGCGATGGCGAAATAGACCTAACGCGCACTCCCTCACCGGAAGCTATCGGTTCGCGTCATCCCCTCTCGCTTGTGCGCAACGAGATGATAGATATTTTCTCCCGAATGGGATTCACGATTGCCGAAGGCCCGGAAATAGAGGACGACTGGCATGTGTTCTCATCGCTTAACTTCCCGGCAGACCATCCGGCACGCGATATGCAGGATACTTTCTTCATCTCGCGCCATCCGGCAGATGTGCTTCTACGCACCCATACCTCTTCCGTACAGACCCGCGCCATGGAGAGGATGAAACCCCCGATCCGTATCGTCTGTCCCGGCCGAGTATATCGCAACGAGGCCATATCGGCAAGAGCTCACTGCTTCTTCCATCAGATCGAAGGACTCTATATCGACAAGGATGTCAGCTTCGCTGATCTGCGGCAGGCGCTGTTATACTTCGCACAACAGATGTTCGGTCCTGATACCAAGATACGTCTTCGTCCGAGTTATTTCCCCTTCACGGAACCCTCTGCCGAAATGGACATAAGCTGCAATCTCTGCGGCGGTAAAGGCTGCGGTTTCTGCAAAGGCACGGGATGGGTTGAAATTCTCGGATGTGGCATCGTGGATCCGAATGTACTCGAAGCCTGCGGTATCGACTCCTCGGTTTACACCGGATATGCTTTCGGCATGGGTGTGGAGCGTATCACGAACCTGAAATATCAGGTGAAGGACCTACGCATGTTCTCTGAGAACGACATACGGTTCCTTTCCATATTCGACGGAACCCATTGACCTTTACCATTCTCTCTTCCTGACACCATGACCTTACAAGAAAGATACGAGGGCATACTCTCGGCATTCCGCCGGAATATGCCCTCGCCTCGTACAGAGCTCCAATACGACACCCCTTTTCATCTGCTTCTCGCAGTAATTCTATCCGCGCAATGTACCGACAAGCGTATCAATATGGTTACACCTGCTCTTTTCAAGAGATTTCCTACCCCGGAAACTCTTGCGGCGGTCGAGCCCGAGGATGTGTTACCATACATTAGCAGCGTTACCTTTCCCAACAACAAGGCCAGACATCTCGTCAATGCCGCACGCAAGATAGTAGAACATTTCAACGGAGAGCTCCCTTCTGAAATCGACAAACTGATGACTCTCCCGGGGGTCGGACGCAAAACCGCCAATGTGATGCTTGCCGTCGTCTGGAACAAAGCCGCAATGGCAGTCGACACCCACGTATTCCGGGTAAGCAACCGTTTGGGACTTACCAACAATTCAAAAACACCTCTCGAGACAGAAAAAGCCTTGTGTCGCCACATTCCTGAGGAGGAGCTCTCGACCGCCCACCATTGGCTGATACTTCATGGTCGCTACGTCTGCAAAGCCCGCAAACCGGACTGCCTCAACTGCTATCTGCAAAAATGGTGTAATACCTACACTACAAATCCCTCATAATAATCCTAATATCCGAAAAAGGAACAAATAAGCGTAATCACAAGAACCCTCCGGAGCGCAATCATACGTCTCGGAGGGTTCCTGTATTTTACCTATACGTTAACTTTTATGGAGCGGCGACAGCAATTTTCTTAGCCACCACAGTCTCACCACCTTTGCCGTCGGAGACAGTACACCGGTAGATATAGATACCTCTTGAAACCCGGGCACCTCCACGATCCGTAAGATCCCAACGCACTGACATAGGTGCGGCTACATTTCCGCTATCCACAGCCGGAGCATCCCACACCATGCGGCCCGAAAGATCATACACGCCGACGTGGCAGTGAGAACTCTCCAAGGGAAGATCGGGCACGATGTAGAACGTGACACCGGCGGTTGCCGGACTCGCATCGGTGTAAACGTTCACAGTGGGTTGTCTGTCAGATTTAACAACGAAATCCAACGTGCGCGTCGTACTGTTGCCGACGTTGTCCCACACGGTGAACAACAGCGAATGGTCGCCGTCGTCAAGTGAGGGAAGCGTGTATTGAACCTCGCCGGCCAGATAATCGTCCGGATCGGGAATAAAATGATCCACGACATCATCGTAAATCCTGCGTCCGTCCACAATCAGGGTCATTTGCTTTCCTATTCCGCTTGAGCTTATGTTGATACCGCTTTCGTCTCGAACTTTTGCAACGAAAAGAGGCGTACTGTTGACCACTCCACCATCGCGGAACATATAGCTGTTAAGCCCGATTCCGAGAATTTCCGGATCGGTATTGTCCGGATCCGCGGAGTCATCGGCATAGCCGTAGATATAAAAATCTGTCGTAGAGCCGTTGGCCTCACGCAGGTCGTCGCTGTAGGCATACATATTGAGCAGCGCCGGAGAATAATTGTTGTCTATCTCCTCCGGAATGATGATAGTCGCTTCCCACTCGCCGTTAGCCACCGCGAATGAACCTGTGAAGAGCTTGTTCTTACGATCGTTATACATATCCACATTACCGTCGTCCTCACCGACAGAATTATGGCCGTAAGTCTCGATCACACGCTCGGCATCGAAGACGGTCGGTATGACACGTCCGTTGAAATCAGAGAGCAGATTGCCCTCGCTATCCGTCACACGACCCTTCACCTTCACCTTGCTGCGGGCTGTCAGCACAGGCTTTGCACTTGACCCGGCATTGACACTCATGCCGTCAATCTCGTCTATAGCCACGTGATACTCGGGACTCACGATCCGCATGGAGGGATCTCCCATCAGGGCGTATCGATGGCGGTTATCATCCGAATAGGGATAGTCGTTCAGGCCACCCATGAAGACATCTCCGAGTCGACGTGCCTTTCCATCCTTATCACGACGAAAGTAATTCTTTCCTATTGCCTCGTTGAAGTCGCCGTTATTGTGTATGTACACCTTGCGGTTCGCCGCGATAAAAGCGATCGTCCCCCCGTTATTATTGAGCCAGAGGATCTCGGCTGCGGAAATATTGTCGCTGTCGAAACGCATAAATTCGCAGGTAGCGGCGAGCATGATGGGTAGCCGCTTATTCGACATGTTTGTGACATCAGTGTAGGTCAGAAGATTCTCGTGGGTCAGGGAGGTAGGATTGCCGTGACCGATAAAGTCAATGAAACCGACCCCTTCGTTCCATATCTTGAACATACGTTTACGGGCGTCCGGATATGACTTGGAGGTCGAGGCAGTGCCGAGGGGATAGGAATCAATGTACAACCGCTCATACATGAAATCCGAGCCATTGCCGTTCTTTTCCATTGCTGAAATCACTCGCTGACCCTGCTTGAGATGATCCCCGTGGTCAGCATCGTCGGCTATCACCATCACCTGATTGCGCCAGCTTCCCAGATCCTCGCTATCCATGTATGAAATCAGCTTGTCTATCGCAGCCGACGCTTCCCCGGAGTTCTTTACGGGCATACGTCCGACAGCGACTCTCACCTTGGCAGCCCCCATGATGAAGGTCTCGCAATCATCAAGCATACCTATGAAATTGTCGGTACAGAAAGAAGCTGTCTCGGAGCTGCTGTTTTCCGACTGCCAGATCGGCAATCGCGGATAGCCGGCATTCTTTACTGTATTCGTCAGCTGGCGGTTGTCGTACGTGGCACGCCCCATGAGCAGACAATAGCCGATCTTCTCCGGATCGCGGTCATACCACATCTTAAGTAGCTTTCGGAACGCGCTCACATCGGGACTGCCCGAAGAAAATTCATTATAGATTGATTCCGGCTTAAGCACCACCACATCCATACCGTCGTCCTCACGATGTTTCTGTGCCAGACGTTCGGCCTGAGTAGCAAACTGTTCGGGAGCGATGATCACCATATCGGGAACGGCGAGGGCATGCAGATCCTGATTGCGTACCTGTACAGCGCCGGTCACTTCCTCTTTAACCATGGCCGGGGTAAACGCAATGTATTTATGCGGTCCCTGCAGGGCATTGAAGCGTATCGTGCCGTCGGAGCCTGCGGCTACATCCATACGTCGCGGGTTAGCAGCATCGGTCACATCCCACAGCTGCGTGCTTGCCTCAGCTCCGGACACACACAGCTCAGTCACAGCACCCTCCGGAGAGAAGGAGAAGGCAAGCTCTCCGTCCCGCAGCCGCAGTTTCCGTGTGTAGGTAGCTCTTATAAAATCGAGACGCGACATGTAGACCACCTGACATCCCGAAGGATTGTAGGCTATCTGCAACAGAAGCTTGTCGCTGCCATCGTAAGGCACCTCCGTGTCGTAGGTCCCGACCTTGCTGTGCGTATCGCTGTAGCTGCCGCGCAATCCTTCGATCGACATTTCGCCCACATCTACCCCATTGGCGGTCAGCGAGTAGAGACTGGTCCCTCCGGCAGTCTTGGCCGCCATCTGCACAGTCAGATCTACCGGAGTATCAGTGACGCGATCAGGCATTTCGAGGGTAAAGGTCTGTTGCATCGCCGACCTGAAATCCTCCCCAAGAAGCATACGTCCGGTGTGGCCCGCGGCTTCAAGCTCTCGCTCATGAACCACCAGCACGGGTACACAGTCGAGCTTCACGGAAGGTTCTCCCCCCGTGGGCTGTACCGTAAGAGGTTCCCCACCCTCGGTTTCGCGATCCGACAGATAATAATAGCTCGCTATACTGTAGGGATTCTGCTCATGACTGAGCGCACCTCGGGCCGAAATTCGTTCGGCAACAGTACCGACGCCGTAGAACACAATACTGCCGTCCGAAAGACGCACGACAGGCTGCATCGGAAGGTCGTCGGGCTGCGTGGAGGCCGTAAGCGCCTCACTGATGATATTGGCACCATAGCCGTAGACATTCACCTTCGAGGCATCCTTGAATCCCATGCTCTTGAGCTGAGATGCACTGACGCGATACATTCCCGTTCCGGACACACGAACACGCACCCAACGCCCCGATGACAGAACCGACGACGGAGCGTAGTGCGACGGTTCGAGCGCATTGATAATGCCGGTACCCGAAATCGCTGCAAGCGCTGTCAGCACAAGGGCTCGAAACCATCTGTATATCTTGTTTGAATATGAGGTCATAGAAATCATAGAGCGCAAAGATAACATATTTCGCCATTGAAAAACGTATCCGACCACCTAATTATTGTTAAAATCCTTATCATTTCACGTTTTTACAGGCCCCAAATAATCCCTTATAGAATTTTTTGCTATCTTCGCAATGTTTTATCCACCAGACCAACACACATTATTTCAATGGCCGAAAAAGAATATTATCTCATCATAAACGACTCTCAGAAAGGTCCTTTCGCTCTTGAGGAGCTTGGAAACTACGGTATCGAACGCTCCACCAGAGTCTTCCGTCTCGGGGCCACCGGGTTTGTCAACGCCGAGGAGATTAAGGAGATTAAGGACCTCTATTTCTCCGCTTCGCGCGTGTACACCAAACCGGAAATCAATACTCCATCTCCACGTGATACTGATGCCCCGTCCATCAACATGAAATCCTTGGGAGAGGCAGCCCGCCGTGAACGTGAACGCCGTCGTCAGATCGAAGAGGCTCAGAGACGGGGCGAAGAAACCTCTTTCTCTTTCCACGGAACCAATACAGCCGGAGGTTTCCCTCCTCCGGCACCTGAAATCCCTGTCGCTCCCCCCGTAGAGCCGAAAGAATGGTATCTGATAGACAACGGACTTCAGCAAGGCCCCGTTTCTCTCACGGAGCTAAAGAGTTACCCCCTGACGGATCAGACCACCGTCTGGCGTGCCGGCATGGCCGAATGGCAACCGGCCTCCTCCGTGCCGGAGATTGCACCCTTCGTCGCTCCTGTACCGGCTCCGATTCCCTCGCCGGTGTCTGTGACCGCACCCCCTCCGATTTCAGCTGCGGCAGTCGTGGAGACATCCATGGTCAGCGACACTTCCGCTGAAGACGCCAGAGCCTACGGCAGTCCCAACATTGTCCCTATTGCCGGCCTGATTCTTTCACTTTTAGATATAGCTGCTATCGCATATTTCGGTGCTGAGCTTCTTGGTTTTGAATTTGATATAAATGTTGTTGTCGCTTCATTAGTGCTTGGAGGAGTCCCATTGCTTCTTTCGCTTGCCGGCATCGTCAATGCGAGCTCGGCTCGAAGGCTTTACTTCAGCAACCGGATTAAGAGAGCCTGCAAAAAGAGTGGCGCGGCAACGGCATACGGTTGGGCATCCGTTATTATTGCTTTGGGAATGGCAATAATAATGGTCTTAACGGCTATATTTGTTCAATAGGATACTCTTATGGCTCGCTTGCTTGTTCTTTTGATAGGTATCGTGATTGCTGTCTCGGCTGCGGCGCTGGAGCCTTATGCTGTCGTAAACGTCCCGGTAGCCAATCTGCGCGAGGAACCGCGTCACGGCTCCGAACTCATCTCGCAGGGCATCATGGGCACACCCCTTGAGGTAAAGTCTCGCGACGGGGAATGGCTGACCGTCAGGATGCCTGATGGCTACGAAGGATACATGATCGACAATTCGGTTGTACTCATGGATAAGGAGACTTTCCGGAAATGGACATCTTCGCCGAGAGCTGTTGTGATAGCGCAGGCCACTGAGCTGCTGAAATATCCAGACTCCGTAGCGGAGGTCGTGTCGCCACTTCAACTTGCAGACATCGTGGCTGTGACCGACACGGTAGACTCCGGCCGATGGCTCCATGTCTCGCTCCCGGACGGACGCGATGGTTTCCTCCCCGAAACCCACTTGGCTGGCTTCCGCCCATTTGGTTCAACGGCTTCTACTCTTTCACCGGGCCAACGGGCGGATAGTGTCATCGCTCGGGGCCTGCGCCTTCTGGGACAGGAATATCTCTGGGGCGGTACATCAGTGAAAGCTAACGACTGCAGCGGTTTCACTCGTATTCTCTTTCAGGCGGTCGGCACGTATCTCCCTCGCGACGCTTGGCAACAGGCTCTCGCCGGAGAACCCGTGACAAAGGAAGATCTGCTCCCGGGTGATCTTGTGTTCTTCGCAAATGCCAAGGGAAGAGTGAACCATGTCGGCATCTATATCGGAGACGGACAGATGCTCCATTGCTCCGGCCGTGTGCGACTTCACAGGATCTTCAACACCTCGGGAAATTCCGATAATCTCCCGATGTATCCAAAATCTCCCTTCGCGTTCCGCAGGGTTCTCACCCCGGCCCCCTTAGAGAGCGACATCAAGGCCAACATACTGTATTTCAACCTTTAACACACCATATCCAAAGTGCTGTATTTCGCAATGATCAATGGCCGGCAGAACGGCCCTTTCAAACTTGAGGAGCTTCCGCAGACCGGATTGACGCCCGAAACTTACGTGTGGTGCAAGGGGATGGAAGACTGGAAACAGGCTCGTGAGGTCGGCGAAATATGCCGGTTTTACCGCAATCGCATCTACGACTTGGCTCACCCGACCACCGGCCGTGAGGAGATTGAGACTCCCTTGCCGGACGCGACCGACCTCGATACGGAGAGATTTAACGATGTCCCTATGCGCTTCCGCTCCCAGATCGAGAAGGCTCCCCCGGAGCAGGTTGATCTCGAAAGCTTCTCGATGAAACCGGACTTGACAAGAAAGCCCTCCACGTGGTGGCCTTGGCCGATGGTTCTATCCCTTTTCTTCTTCCTGCCGTTGGGAATCCTTGCCATTTCTCAGGCGCGAAAGTCCGGTAAGGCATGGAAAGCCGGACATGCCGAAGAAGCCTACGAATATGCCCGCAGGGGCAAGATGGCCGCAGGCATGAGTTTCTCGTTCGGTCTGATCGTCTTGGCGGCCTTCATTCCGATGCTCTTCTGACCCGGAATGTCAGAACATCCGTACCACCCTCTTCAGCGCATCCACAAATGAGTCACACTCTTCCCGGGTATTGTATGCCGCGAAAGCTGCTCTGACTGTTCCGGGGATTCCGAGACGCTCCATCAAAGGTTGGGCGCAATGGTGGCCTGTACGCACGGCTATGCCGAGCTTGTCGAGCAACATTCCTACATCATAGGGATGCACATCCCGGTAAAGGAAACTCAGCACCGGAGCCTTTCCGGGTGCCGTTCCGAACAAGCGTATCCCCTCTATCTCCGTGGTCATGCGCTCTGTGGTATAGCGAAGCAGCTCAGAGGCATGTCGCTCTATTGCATCGATGCCTGTATCGGCCATGAAGTCAAGCGCTTTGGGAAACGCCGCTATCCCGACAAAATCGGGCGTCCCGGCTTCAAATTTGAACGGCAGGTCGGCAAATGTCGTACCCTCGAACGAGACATGTTTTATCATCTCTCCGCCACCCTGATAAGGAGGCATCTTCTCAAGCCATTTCTCCTTGCCGTAAAGCACCCCCACACCTGAAGGACCGTACATTTTATGAGCTGAGAAAGCATAGAAATCGCAGTCGATATCCCTGACGTCCGGACGCAGATGAGGAACTGCCTGAGCGCCGTCGACGAGCACCGGAACGCCGTAGCTGTGGGCGATCGCGGTAAGGTCCTTCACCGGATTGACAGTCCCCAGCACATTGCTGACATGGCAGAAAGCTGCCATGGCGGTACGTTCGTTGAACAGGGAGCGGAATGATTCTATGTCGAGCGACCCGTCCGGATTTATCTCGGCAACACGCAGTTTCATCTCTCTCCGGTTGGCCAGCAGCTGCCATGGCACTATGTTGGCGTGATGTTCCATAACCGTAAGTACGATTTCGGAACCTTCAGGCATCAGAACACCGTAAGATGAGGCCACAAGATTTATCGCCTCGGTTGTCCCCCGGGTGAAAATGACCTCCTGTTCCGACGATGCGCCGAGGTAACGGGCGATTAGCCGTCGGGTGAGCTCCATCTGTTCCGTAGCCTCCTGAGAGAGTGTGTGGACACCGCGATGCACATTCGCCTTATGATGTTCGTAGCTGTCCACTATCGCCTCCACGACGGCTGCCGGAGTCTGTGACGTGGCTGCGTTATCGAGATATATGAGAGGTCTCCCCTCTACCCTTCGGTCCAGAATCGGAAACTGAGCCCTGATTTTCGCTACGTCATACTCCGTCGTCATATCTCCTCCTCCGCTTCTCCGTTTGTAAGATTCGCAGACATACTGCGGCATGCCGCGCAGTCCGCCGACACCCCCTCCTGTGAGAATCGCATCTCCACGAGATGTGTCAACCGGTCGCGCAATGGCTCCAGACGCACTCCGGCGATCACATCGGCCATGAACGCCTGCTTAAGAAGTGTCTCGGCCTGTTCCGGAGAAAGTCCGCGGGTGAGCATATAGAAGATCTGCTTCTCGTCGAAACGACCGATAGCGGTGCCGTGGCTACATTTCACGTCGTCGTTGTATATTTCGAGCTGAGGTTTTGAATACACACGCGCCCTGTCGCTGCCAAGAACATTGCGGTTGGCTTGGTATGCCTCTGTCTTGACTGCCCCGGGAGCAACATAGATTCGTCCGCAGAATGCCCCGCGTGCCTCATCGTCAACGGTAAACTTAAACAGCTCGTTGCTCTTGCAACGGGGTTTCAGATGCCGTATCAGGCTGTATGTATCGACCGAACGGTCCGCATCCTCAATTCCCATGCCGAGTAGTTGAAGCGTGCAGTTTTCTCCGGACATGGAGACATAATATTCATTGCGTGTGGTTCCGTTATTGAGCGTGATACCGTCCACCAGAAGGTCGGCATCCTCTTCCATCGTGGCGTAGAGAGTCCATAGTCGGGTGGTTCGCGGAGAAGACTCCTCGAGGTCATAATAATCGAGCCGCGCCCCTCGGCTGCATATAAGCTCTACGGTAGTAAGGGCGAGATAATCCTGCTCACGGTTCTGCGTGTGGTCACACACGAGCACTTTGGCCTCTGCCTCATCGCCTAAAACTACGAGTATTCGCCGGGGGGCCATAAGAGGCATCGGACTCTGCAAAATACTTACGAGCTGCAACGGCTTCTCAACCTTAACTCCATCAGGCACGTAAAGTATCCAGCCATCTTGAGCGAGCAACGTATTGAGTGCCGTAAGAGGGTTATGCAGGTCTGCGGCTGAGCCGTAATATCGCCCCAACTCCGGATGTTCGCGCATGACACTTCTCAGCGAACCGCATATCACACCCTCCGGAAGCTGTCGTGCGGCAAGATCCGAGGAGGCGAACCCGTCATTAAGCAGAAAATAGAGAGCCGTCGACATGTTAGGTACCCGGCAGGAGAAACTTTCGGCCGGATTCACCGGCATGGCTACACGCCCCGGATTGAGCGCATAGTCCGGAGCCAGCAGAGTGTTCAGATCCGTATGCTCGTAGTTCTCTGTGCCGGGAGCGGGAAGTTCCATCGACTCCAGAAGCTTCCTTGCCTCGCCGCGGTGAGCGTTGAGAGCCGGCGCCGAACCCTCCTCAAACGTGGCACGATGCCCGTCGTAGAGATCCAGATATTGTTGAAGCGAATTGCGTCCCATGTTCAGTTCTCCTCCTTTATCCAGTCGTAACCGCGTTCCTCAAGCTCCAGAGCCAGTTCCGGACCTGCTGTGCGCACGATCCGTCCCTTGTACAGGATATGCACGATGTCAGGCTTTATGTAGTCGAGCAATCGCTGGTAGTGCGTGATGACTATGGTGGCATTGTTCTCATTGCGAAGCTTGTTCACACCTTCGGCCACGATCCGGAGCGCGTCTATATCAAGCCCCGAGTCGGTCTCGTCGAGTATCGACAGCCGCGGCTCGAGCATTGCCATCTGGAAAATCTCGTTTCGCTTTTTCTCGCCACCTGAGAATCCCTCGTTCACGGAACGGGAGGCCAGCTTATTGTCCAGCTCCACTACGGCTCTTTTCTCTCGCATCAGTCGCAGAAAATCGGTGGCACTCATCGGTGCCTCTCCCAAGTACTTGCGCTTTGCGTTGATAGCAGCACGCATGAAATTCACCATCGATACGCCGGGGATTTCAACCGGATACTGGAATCCGAGAAAAAGACCCTCATGGCTGCGTGTCTCGGGGGGAAGGTCGAGAAGCTCCTTGCCGTAAAATTCCACACTCCCGCCTGTCACGGTGTATGCCGGATTTCCTGCCAGTACCATCGACAATGTACTTTTACCGGATCCGTTGGGACCCATGATGGCATGCACCTCACCCGGGCGAACCTCCAGATTGATGCCACGCAATATCTCCTTACCGCCGATTTCGGCATGTAAATCTTTTATCTTCAACATGTTGGTATTAATATCTTATCATATTTCCGGCCTCCCGAGAGGTTCCCGGATCTTTCTTCGGTTTCTATATCTGAAACAACCCGGCGCCCCCTATTGTTTTCCGCCTTGGAGATTGCCTTAGCCTCGATCAGCTGCATCCTGTGGTGCATGGCGTCAGGTGAGGGCGTGCCGAGCACCCACGGCGATAGATCCATCACAAGCTCAACCGGATTTCCATCCCCGCAGCGTGTCAGGGACTGCAATGCTCCCGACTGATTGACACTCAGTATCGCGTTGTAAACAATGCTCACCGCAAATACCCACTTCAGGAAGCCGAACACACATCCCGCTATGGCATCAAATGGCCTTACCGCTATCGTATTCATTAGCTTGTTGAGCACCAGACCACACACAAGGAACAGAAGATAGAATCCCACATAGATGACCAGTGCCCCTACGGAAGCGACCGTATATTCCGGACACGGTAGATCGCCGAGGTTTCCGATCCACCCCTCGACCGTAGGCGCCACATCCGGAAGAAGTAGTCTTACACCTCCGATGCCGAAAGCCATACCCAGCAGAGATCCGCACTGCCGGGAAAGGCCTAACCGCCATCCACCGATTGCACCGGCGATTGCAATGCAGATTAATATGATGATATATCCGGCCGACCCCATAATTATCTGCAAAGTTAATGAAAAAAATGCCACCCGCCCGTACCAAACTGAAAAAAGGGACACCGAAAACCTGTGCTGCCCCTGCTCTGAAAATGCAGAGGTGTGCTTCCGGTCACCTCCCTGTGGCTACGGAGACAAGCGCGGTGGCGGAAGCCGAGGTGGATAGAGTCGGGGCTATCAGACGACATCTTTCTGCATACTCGGCAGCGTTGTCCACGACAGCGGCGAGGTCTGAGGCATCCCAGCTCCCCTTGGCGATCCCGAGACCTTCCGCAGCGATCCACGGCGCTGTCAGAGGTATGTTGTTGGTAACGACGGGGGTTCCGGCTGCTATTGATTCCACAATCGAGATGACATTGAGGTCGGCTTTGGTGTCGACAAGAAAAGCCATACTACCCGCAACGAGGCGCCCGAGGATATGCCTCGGCAGGAAACCCACAAAGGAGACACTCCCGGCGATACCGAGACGGCCGGCAAGTTTCTCGAGTGCCGGACGCTCGATCCCTTCCCCCGCTATGGTAAGGGTGACATCCTCATAGCCGCCCATCTTATGAAAAGCAGCGAACTTACGGAGAATGGAGGAAACATTCTTTCGTGGTATGAGCTGAGACGAGGTGATGAGACGCCGCTGTTTCTGCGAGAATGAACAGGGGTGAAATTTGGTGGAATCGATACCGTGTTCTATGACTTCTTTCGTGGTGAGAGGAAGGTATCTCCCTAAAAAGTCGCGGGCTGCCGCGGAACAGCCGACTGCACGAAGCCGGCGCATGAACAGGCGGCCTACTGCATTATGCCAGAGGCGTGAAGGTAGGCGGTGGAATCGGCGCTGATGGGCGGCGAGCTCCTGCCACACAATTGTCTTCGAAGGACAGATTAATGCTGAAGCAAGCGTAGACAGAGAGAAACACTCCTTGGTGACGACAAGGTCGAAGGAGGAAATGTTCCGGCGTAGCCATGATCTTAGGCCGGGCATGTAGGGTAAAAGAGCGGGAGGACAGAACCGATGCATCGCCGTAGGAAGAAAGACAACGGGAAAGTCGTATGTCTCGGAAGATGTAGGACGGAAATCAGCGGCGGCGACGAGAGTAGGCTGATGACCAGCCTCTATGAAGCCGAGAGCCATTCCGTAGATCATGGTATCTTTTATCGTTTTGAGCTTCGGCAGGTTGCCGGATGAATCCGGGGTGGCAAGTATAGGATTGATGATGAGGACATTCATAACCGGGAGGGATAGATATTGGAGAGTAAACGGCGACCACGGACCATCGCGTTCAAAAGCCGGAAACGGCGATCCCGGAATGTAAGGAAGAACAGGCGTTGCATAAGAGGAAGATTCCTCAGGGGATATTCGGCCGAGATGCGCTCGAAATATGGATCCGACGCCTGCGCATGGAGCCATTCACGCACCTCCTTACGCGGCATATCAGACAGAACGATATTCTTGATGTGTGCCCGCATAGTGTCCACGGTGTATCCCATGGCGTAAAGCGCTGACGTGGGACCGTAGCCGTCGGCTTTGAATCGTTCCTCAAGATAGCGGGAATAGGCGATGGACCGGGCGATGCAGTCTCGTCGGGGTGTCTTTGTGAGGGAAGCGGGATTTATACGGTAATGCCACAATGTGTCGTGGATCTTGCCGATACGACGGACAACCCGGGCGGCTTCATAATTGAAGATGAAGTCTTCGCTTACCAGATCGCGTTCGCTGACGAAGCGGATGCCGTGAGAGAAGAAGATTTCGCGATGATAGAGCGCGCCCCAAGCGGAACCTTCGAGATTCAGCCGGCGGTCGGATGCTCCGTTAGGCTGCGAGAAGTAACAGAGAGCTATCCGGCGTAAGTCGGAAGGATCGTCGTAGATTTCAAGTCCGGAGCCTTCAACTGAGTGCGAGAAACTCCCTTCTGTCACAAACTCATTGCGCGCGGCGCGTATGATGTCGAGCCGATTGGACGATGCGAGGCTGTATAGCCGCTCCAGAGCCTCGGGTGCAAGATAATCGTCCGAATCAAGAAACGCAAGATAGCTCCCTGTGGCAACCTCGATTCCGCTGTTGCGGGCATAGCCGAGTCCGGCATTGCTCTTATGAATCACCTTGACGCGAGGGTCGCGGGAGCCATACTCATCGCAGATGGCCGGCGAACCGTCGGGTGAGCCGTCGTCCACTACAATGACCTCTATGTCGCGGAGCGTCTGCGTCAGTACCGAATCAAGGCAGCGGCGCAGGTAGGGCTCGACGTTGTAGACCGGAACGATTATGCTTACGAGGGGAGACATGGCTTTATCACGGTTTTGACTTTAACTTCGGAGACATTCTTCGAGGGGAAGAAGATGTACGGACGTACGAACGGGGGCAATTCTCCCCAACGGGAAGAGATGAAGCTGTAGGTAAGCGCGATAATGACGTAGGGGAGGCAATCGAAGCCTGTAGTGTACATGATCATTAGGAGCATATTGCTTCCCATCCACAGCTGCATCCTGCGGTTACGGTTGCGCCGTCCTACCCTGCGGAAGAACCGGAAAACCACAATCCAGTAGACGATCAGAAGTATTCCGCCGGTGTAGCCCAGCTCCACGATATTGTCAAACATCTCGGTCTGGGTACCTCGCAGGATCCACTGGTAATGCTTGGCGAATTTTGTCTTTTCGACGAAGTTTCCCCCCTTGAATTGTCCTATGCCGTAACCCCACATCTCATTGTTGTTCTCTCCGCGCTCCAAAAGTGTCGGGAGAAGGGCGAACTTGATGCCTCGAGCGTAATCGTTTTCCCATACATCGTCGGTGTCGACGTCGGAGTCAAGGAGATCAAACACGAAGTCTATCATGTTCTCTCCCATTACGTAATTGTCGAAGAAGTCCTCATCGAGAATGTCCTTACGCTTGTCTACGTATGAGATGTACCACCAGAAGGAGCCGGCGAGCGCAACGAACACAACCGGTATGACGATCATCAGGCGCCGGAACAGATGGCGGTCGAACGGTATCAGCAGCAGGAAGTATAGCAACATGAAAATGAACGATATCTTGGTCTCGTTCAGCATCGAGGGAAGAAGAAGCACGACATACACCCAGTTGTCGAGAAGGTTTCCGATATACCCTCGTTTCGGATTCCAGCTGCGCACCATGAGGTAGAAACTCACAAGGTATATGATCTGAGAGATTATTCCGGAGTTATACCATCCGAGTGAACCGCCACCGTAATCTCCCATACCCCAGATTATGGCCTGTACCGAAAGGCAAGGGAACTGAAGCCACAGGAAGATATACATGTTGCGGTCGAAAATCCTCATGAACCTCGCACGGCGCTCCGGTTCAGCCCAGAGCCATCGTATGATAGGAAGCACAAACATGTAGGGAGCGTAACGCCGCAGCCCGTTGAGCCACACAAAGGTCGCTTCTCCGTTGTGAATGACCGTACTGTAATATGTGACGACGATCGTGACGACGATGATGGCTATGTCGGTCCTGCTGCGCAGTGTCCAGATTCCGAGACCCACGATAAGCATCTGGCAGGCGCCGTTAAGGAGAAGACGTTGCTGCTCACACTTGTCCTGCAACGCTTCCTGCATAAAGAACGGTATCACCCCTGTCAGCCAGAAGGCCAACATGAGTATGAATATCACGAGTGTGCTCTTGCGGATTTTCACTGCAAAGGAATGAGGTGATATCTGTGACCTTGTCAGTCTTTATTCCGGTTGCGGGGACGGCATAGGAGCTTCACGAATACCAATGGTAGTACGATGCCGAAAAAGAGTGCGACGCCATAGACAAGCATGGGCTTGGGGCTGACAGGCTTGGGATCGGCGTAAGCCGGATCGATAACCTCTACTATCGGCTCCACCTGCTGCACGGCTATCTCGGCCTCCTCGCGCTTCTGAAGCAGAAACGCATAGATGGCGTTCTTCACTTCGCGGTCGCGGTAAAGCTGCGTGAGATGCTTCTCCATCGAAGGTATCTCGGTAATACGACCGTTGGAAACGACGCTCTCTCCCTCCACGGCTGCCAGTGCGATCTTCTTTGCCTGTATCTCGCGCGAAAGGGTAGTGAGAATATTCTCCCTGAGGGCGTTAAGCTGCTCGTTGAGGCGGTCGAGCTGAGCGGTCTGGGTCTTAAGACCTGACGTGAGCTCCATACGCTGGAGAATGAGGTCATTATAGGCTACGACGGCAGAACCTAATGCGGCGTCGTCGCCCTGTCCGGCCGATGTCGCGTATGGAAGAAGGCTGTAGCGCTTATCGGGACTGTTGAGCATATCCCGGAGCATGACATAGATCTCAAGCTCGGTGCGGGCCTCCGTAGTGGCGCTCTCGATGGCGCCTTTCCGGGCGAACAGATACTCGGCCTCAGCCTGCGCATCGACAATCTTGTTCTCTCGCTTGTACTGCTCGATCTTGTTCTCCGACTCTTCAAGCTCATGGTAGAGGTTGAGAAGGCGCTCCTCGACGAAGGCCAGAGCCTCCTGACGGCGTTTGAGTTTTGAGTCGAAGCGCTCCTTGTTGTAGAGCGCGGTGATGGTGTTCAGAGTGGCTTCGCCACGTCGGATGTCGGCGGATGTGATATCCTGATAGATGGCGTTCCCCTTCTTGTCTACCTCGTCGATACTCAGGCAGGAACGGAGATCGTAGACCGCAAGCACAGTGCCGGAAATCATCGAATGGAATTTCAGCTTCTCACCCGGTTTGAAGTAGGGGGTGGTGTCGACAACGAATGTGGCGGCCGGCGTCCGAACCGTGTAGGGAAAAGATTTCACATCCGCATCAACAATCTTGTCTCCGTCCTGCTTCACCTTAATATGAGTTGCTTTACCCGGCTCGGATACAATCTCGAAGGTCGTGAAAGCGTTGATGGAGTCGAGGACCTGCTGAGGCACCCTGATGGCATACGGAGAATCGCCGTAGAACCACGCCTTGGGCTTGAAGAATCCCTTGTCCTCCCAGCTGATCTCATTGAGATGGCATACTCCCACGACCTGCGTAAGCAATTTCTCGGAACGCAGACGCGTCATCTCGTCGTAAATATTGGAGGCGGAACCCGACGAGCCTCCGCCGAAACCGAACTGCGATGCCAGAGCCGAGATTGAGGAAAGCGAGCCCGATTCATCGTCATTCTGATTGAGCATGATTATGGACTTGATCAGGTACTGCGGGCTCTTCTTGGCCATGTAGACCCAACCGAGACCACAACATACGACAAGAGAGATCACAAACCAATACCAATGATGGAGATAATTGGAGATGACCTTGCCGACATCAATCGTGTCGGAAGGCTGCTCAATGATTTCTGTGTCTATTTCAGTAACCGATACCGGTTCCGCGTCGCGGGAAGAGAGGCTGTCTTGGGGATTACTATTCATTGATGGACAGTGGATAAGCTATGTTATGATTCTGAATCGGATGAAGGTGATTACTTCACTGTAAGAGCGATTACGAGAGAGGCTATGACAGATACGCCGCTTATGATGGCGCTTATCACCTGCAACTTGTAGCCGTTACTCTGATTGTACTCGGCCATTCCGGTACGCGATTCTGTCGGCTCCACATATATGGCGTCGTTCTGCTTCAGGTAATAGTAGGGGGAATTGAAGAGGTTGGCATCCTCAAGATTGATGATATTGTATGTGATCTTCCCCTCCTCTTCGCGTATGAGAGTGACCCTGTCGCGGCGGCCGTACATCGTAAGATCCTCAGCCGAAGCAATGGCGTCGAGGATCGTGAAGCGCTCCGAGGGAGCCTTGTAAACGCCCGGCTTCGCCACTTCACCCATGACATTGACCTTGAAATTCAGCAGCTCCACACGCACCATAGGACCCTCGATGTCGGCGCTGATCCGACGGGTCAGCTCCTCGGCAAGCTCCGCAGTCGTAAGCCCTGCGACATGAAGCTTGCCTAGCACCGGAAAGTTGATGTTCCCTTCCTTGTTGACCACGTAGCTCTGCAGTGAACCCTGAGGAATCGGATCCGAGAGGTTCTCCTTTTTCACTACCGGCACAAGCGGCATGTTGTAAGGAGCGGAAGCCGCGGCCACTTCGCTCGTCACCGTGATGATGAGCTCGTCCTGAGGCTCGATGCGGATCTGCCAGTCGAGCGACCCTACAGTTGCGTTCTGAGCCGTCGGCCGGTTGTCCTTGAAGTAGGTCAGGTTCTGTTTAGGTGAGCAGGCGCTCAGAAGAACGATTGCGAAAAATGCGGCGATCAGGGGGTATCTCTTCATCTTATTTTAGGAAATGGTCCAAATTATTTTCGTTAACAAATTTTTATATTCTGCTATAGTCTCAACGCACCGTATTCACATTTATTGTATCGGAATCCGCTCTCTGTGAGAGGCTCTTGATCCATTCGGCACGCGAGCCGTTGAACACGTTCAGATCCACATCGCCCCGTATTCCGTCGACTCGTCCGTTGTGGCTGTACTGCCAGTAAATCCACTCGGCATCAATGGGATGGTTGTTGAACGAGCAGATCCATAGCGGATAACCGCTGTATGCTCTGCGCAGGAACTGATTATATCCGTCCTTGTTGGTGTATATGACCACAGGAAGTCCCCGAAGATTCAGATAATCAATCATTTCCCCGAGATTATTGACAACCACATCGGGGTTTCCGTCGTGGGGATTCCCGGCGTCCTCGACATCAATGACCACTCCCAACTGCGGGACACGTCCTTCAAGTGCGTTGCAGAGATTGACAGCCTGCGCCACGCCATCTTTGTCGTAACGGAAAAAGTGGTAAGCACCTGCCGGAATCCCGTGAGCGACAGCGCTATCGATATTGGAGGCGAAACGGCGGTCGCGGAAGTCAGTGCCCTCGCTGGCCTTAATGAACACGAAGTCGATGCCGGCCTTCTTAACACGCCCGAAGTCTATCACGCCGTTGTGGACCGAGACATCGATGCCGCGTACCTCGTATGCGGAGACGTCTACTTCGGGCTTGTAATTGCGTCGGAAATTCCACAGACGGATTCCGCTATATACCAAAGCAGCCGCCACGACAACAAATATCGCGGCGATAAAATAGTCATGTTTTCGAGGGTGACGCAGGCTCATGGCTATAGCTAAGTGTCAGTCTTCTAAGGCATTAATACTGAGCTGCAAGAATCCGGGGGTCAGATCCGGTGTACGAGCACAGTGGCGAAAGCCGAAATGCCTTCTTCGCGGCCGGTGAAGCCAAGTCGCTCTGTTGTAGTAGCTTTCACACTGATACAATCCTCAGGTATAGCCATAACTTCGGCAAGGCGCGCACACATCGCGGGTATGTGTGGATTGATTTTGGGACGCTCGGCACAGATCGTGATGTCGACGTTTCCCGGCTCCCAGCCTCGCTCCCTCACCAAGCCGCATACAGCGGCAAGCAGGCGTGTGGAGTCGGCTCCGGCATAGCGGGGATCCGTGTCGGGGAAATGGTAGCCGATATCGCGAAGAGCCAGCGACCCGAGGAGCGCATCGCACAAGGCATGGATAGCCACATCGGCATCGCTATGACCCAGAAGGCCCAACGAATGGTCGATCTTTACGCCGCAAAGTATCAGGTCGCGACCTTCCACAAGGCGATGCACATCGTAGCCGAGACCGGTACGGACTACAGGTATGATTGTTTGATCCATATAATTTCTCAATAAGATTGGGACAAATCGTGCGATTTTCTTACTTACGGCGCTTGCCCATAAGATCGCGCAGACCGTCAAGGTCGAATGAAAGGGTGAAACGGAGCGTCTGGTCGAGCGGAGAGCTCTGTGCGGTAGCTATCATGTATGATGCATCCAGACGGACGACATTGAGAGAGAAACCGGCACCGAGACCGAAGTAGCTGCGGCCACCTTTGTTCTGGTTCTCATAGTAGTAACCCAGTCGTGCGAAGAATTGCTGATTGTAGGCGTATTCGGCTCCCAGCGACCAGCATATTTCGCGCAGCTCCTCCTTGAATCCGCCCGGAGCATCGCTGAAGCTCTTGAAGATACCCGTGATGGGCGACATATTTTCCCAGTTGTCGAGGGCCTTCTCATATTCCTCCTGCCCTTCCATCGTGTCCATATCGTAATCCTGCGAACGAGGCTTCGTGGGCACAAGGAGCTTATTGAGGTCCACACCGAGAGCAATCGTCTGGTAGTCAGCGAGCGGGAACATGAAGTTAGCGCCAAGACGGAGATTGGTTGGGAGGAAGGCATTATTGGTTCCGTGGTTGTAGCTTACTTTCGTACCGATATTACTGATATCGAATCCCCAAGCGAACTGACATTCGTTGCGTCCGACCATCGGATAGGTCACAAAATAGCCGGAAATGTCGGCAGCAAAGGCTGAGGCTGCACTCATCTGCTCTCCGCTGTATACGTCACTGTACGCAAGATCGGACAGAATATACCGCAGAGCCACACCCATAGAGAATTTTTCGGAGAGTTTGCGCGAGTAGCCGACATCGAACGCAAGCTCGTAAGGGTTGATGGTCTGCAAGACGCCACCGGATTCGTCGTTGCTCGTCACCTCTCCAAGGGAGAAATAACGGAACGAAGCTGATACCGCCTGATTGTCGCCGGAACCGGGTTTCCAGTATCCGGAAAGGTCAGCGAGAAAAATGTCGTTGACAAGCTTGCGGAGCCACGGGGTGTAGCTGATTCCGAGGCCGCCGGCGCTGTAGGCGAAGGCATACTTCGAGGGATTCCAGAATTGGGAGTTGATATCCGGATCGGTGGCGGCTCCGAGCTGACCCATACCGGTGCTTCGGGCGTCGGGAGCGATTCCGAGGGTTGTCACACCCGTATTCACAGGGTTAAATTCGTTGTCTTTAATATCGTTTTCCGCCCGCACGACAGTCGCGCCTCCCATAAAAAGAATCGCAAGCACCACAGCGGCTATATGTCTCATCAATGTCATGTCTTTCAGTTGTGATAAGTTTCCTAAAATAAAGAACGTACTTAATTAACTCAAAAAATCTCCAAATATTGCCATCGCCTCATATCGGGTCTGTCTGCATCCGAAAAAATATCTGCTGATAAAGGTGGTAAACCGTCCCCTGCACTTCTCCGGTCGAGGCCGCGGACAACACCTTACGGGGTCCAGCTCCAAAAAATAATAGGCTGCAATGACTCAGAGGTAAGAAATTTGTTGTAATTTTGCAAAAATTTAACGATTTCCTTTTCTACCCGAAGATGAAGCAATCACACACCAACGCCGCTACGGAGGCGCAAAATCAGGAGATTGCTCCTGTTAAAGCGGTGCTTGAGCTTGAAGACGGCACACGTTTCTATGGTTACTCATTCGGCTACGAGGCTCCGACAGCCGGAGAGGTAGTGTTCAACACCGCCATGACCGGTTATCCCGAGAGTCTCACCGATCCAAGCTACGAGGGGCAGATTCTGGTGACTACATATCCTATACTGGGCAACTACGGCGTCCCCTCTCCTGACGTCAAGGGGAGCGACAACGTGGCCGATTATTTCGAATCGGAACGGATCCACTGTCGGGCCATCGTATGTCAGGACTACACCTGGGTTCCGAGCCACTGGCAGTCTACCCGCTCACTGAGCCAATGGCTTAAAGACGAAAAAATACCGGGACTCTACGGAATCGACACCCGGGCCCTCACCAAGCTTCTGCGCGAGAAAGGCTCCATGCTCGGCCGTATCTCTTTCGAAGGAATGGATCCGGTGGATTTCAACGATCCCAATAAGGAAAACCTTATCGCGAAGGTCAGCACCGGCGAGGTAAAAGAATTCGGCCAAGGAGAGAAGCATGTTGTGCTTGTGGACTGCGGAACCAAATTCAACATCATACGATGCCTTACCCGGCGCGGTGTTCACGTCACTCTGGTGCCTTGGGATTACGATTTCAATCAGCTTGACTTCGACGGACTTTTCATCTCCAACGGTCCGGGCAATCCGGATTTCGCTCAGATCACGGTCGACAATATCCGGAAGGCCATGGAATCCGGGAAACCGATATGCGGAATCTGCATGGGCAATCAGCTCCTTGCCAAGGCAGCCGGAGCCAAAGTCTATAAGCTGAAGTACGGCCACCGCAGCCACAATCAGCCTGTGCGTCTGGCCGGCTCGGAACGTTGCTACATCACCTCCCAGAACCACGGCTTCGCGGTGGACAACGCCACCATCCCCGAAGACTGGGAACCGCACTTCATCAACATGAACGACGGCACGAACGAGGGGATACGCCATAAGTCGAAACCATGGTTCTCCGCTCAGTTCCATCCCGAAGCATCCAGCGGTCCCAAAGACACGGAATTCATATTCGACGACTTCATAGCTATGCTCTGACACCTCTCCCACCCTATCTCACTTTCCCAACCACAATTACGACAATGGCTGACAACAAGATAAAGAAAGTGCTGCTTCTGGGCAGCGGCGCCCTCAAGATCGGAGAAGCGGGCGAATTTGACTACAGCGGTTCGCAGGCCCTCAAGGCTATGCGCGAAGAGAACATCGAGACTGTACTCATCAATCCCAATATCGCCACCGTACAGACCTCGGACGGATTCGCCGACAAGATATATTTCCTTCCGGTGACCCCTTATTTCGTACGCAAGGTTATCGAAAAGGAGCGCCCTGACGGAATTCTTCTCTCATTTGGTGGCCAGACAGCACTAAACTGCGGTGTCACACTCTACGAAGACGGCACTCTCGAGGATCTCGGGGTACGTGTTCTCGGCACCCCCGTGAAGGCCATCATGGATACAGAAGACCGCGAACGCTTCGTACGCCGTCTCGACGAAATAGACGTGAAGACGATCAAGAGTCAGGCCGTCAACTCCGTGGAAGAAGCTCTGGAGGCAGCCGACATGCTCGGATTCCCTGTGATTGTCCGCGCCGCCTACGCCCTCGGAGGTCTCGGGTCCGGATTCTGCGACGACCGCAAGCAGCTCATATCGCTGGTTGAGAAAGCCCTCTCCTTCTCCCCTCAGGTGCTGGTTGAAAAATCCCTCAAGGGGTGGAAAGAGGTTGAGTACGAAGTAGTACGCGATGCTTTCGACAACTGCATCACGGTCTGCAACATGGAGAATTTCGACCCTCTGGGAATCCATACCGGGGAAAGTATCGTCGTCGCCCCCTCGCAGACGCTCAGCAACGAGGACTACCATCTGCTGCGCAAACTGGCGATAAAGATTGTGCGGCATATCGGTATTGTCGGAGAATGTAACGTGCAGTATGCCTTCGACCCCTCCTCCATGGATTACCGTGTTATCGAAGTCAACGCCAGACTGTCCCGAAGCTCGGCTCTCGCATCGAAGGCCACCGGCTATCCGCTCGCATTCGTCGCCGCGAAACTCGGGCTCGGATACGGCCTTTTCGATCTGAAAAACTCCGTCACCAAATCCACCTCCGCTTTCTTCGAACCGGCTCTTGACTATATCGTATGCAAAATCCCCCGCTGGGACCTTGGCAAATTCCACGGTGTACGCCGCGAGATTGGAAGCTCCATGAAGTCCGTGGGAGAAGTCATGGCGATCGGCCGTACCTTCGAGGAGGTCATCCAGAAAGGACTCCGGATGATAGGACAGGGGATGCACGGCTTTGTGGAAAACAAGGCCATCGAAATCCCAGACATCGACAAGGCGCTCGCCGAGCCCACCGACCGACGCATATTCGTCATTGCCAAAGCTCTCTATAAAGGCTACACCGTCGACCGCATCCACGAGCTCACGAAGATCGACCGGTGGTTTCTTCAGAAGCTCCATAATATCATCGAGACATCGAGAAAACTGGAAAAATACGACACCACGGAATCACTTCCAGACTCACTCCTTCGGCTTGCCAAGCAACAGGGTTTCAGCGACTTCCAGATTGCCCGCGCTGTCTACGGCGAGCGTATGAGAGGAGAGAGCGAAGCCCTCACCAATGCCTTGCGCACAGAGCGAATAAGCCGCGGTATCACTCCGGTAGTCAAGCAGATAGACACCCTTGCAGCCGAGTATCCGGCACAGACCAACTACCTCTACCTCACATACAACGGGACTGAAAACGACGTCACATATCTCCACGACCACAAGTCGGTTGTCGTACTCGGTTCCGGAGCTTACCGGATCGGCTCCTCTGTGGAATTCGACTGGTGCGGAGTCAACGCCCTTCTGACAGTGGCCAAGCAGGGGTACCGCCCCGTGATGATCAACTATAATCCGGAGACCGTCAGCACCGACTACGACATGTGCGAACGCCTCTACTTCGACGAGCTTACCTTCGAGCGCGTCATGGACATCCTCGATATGGAGAATCCCCACGGCGTTATCCTCTCCACCGGCGGACAGATACCTAACAATCTGGCGATCAGACTGGATTCAGCCCATGTCAACATCCTCGGCACTCAGGCCGCCGACATCGACAGCGCCGAAGACCGCAACAAATTCTCTACGCTCTGCGACAGTATAGGAGTGGATCAACCCCGCTGGCGCGAACTCACCTCCATGGCGGACATCGATGAGTTTGTCGCCGAGGTAGGCTTCCCGGTGCTCGTGCGCCCCAGTTATGTTCTCTCCGGAGCTGCGATGAACGTATGTTCCAACGAGGATGAGCTGCAGCGCTTCCTCCTCCTTGCAGCCAACGTCAGCAAGCAGCACCCGGTCGTGGTCAGCGAATTCATACAGCAGGCCAAGGAGATCGAAATGGACGCCGTGGCTCAGGACGGAGAGATAAAGCTGTATGCCATCAGCGAACACATCGAGTTTGCCGGCGTACACTCCGGCGACGCCACCATACAATTTCCTCCCCAGAAACTCTACGTGGAGACCATGCGCCGCATCAAGAAAATCTCCGGAAAGATTGCCGCGGCGCTCCATATCAGCGGTCCCTTCAATATCCAGTTCCTTGCCAAGAACAACGACATCAAGGTCATAGAGTGCAATCTCCGCGCATCCCGTTCCTTCCCCTTCGTCAGCAAGGTGTCGAAGCAGAATTTCATCGACGTAGCCACTAAAGTGATGCTCGGCATCAAGGTCGACAAGCCCTCGAAATCCGCTTTCGATCTCGACTACGTGGGCATCAAGGCATCGCAATTCAGCTTCTCCCGCCTTCAGGGTGCCGATCCGGTTCTCGGAGTCGACATGTCCTCCACGGGGGAAGTAGGATGTATCGGCGACGACACCTCGGAAGCCGTCCTCAAGGCTATGCTCTCCGTGGGCTACAAAATCCCCAAGAAGGCCATACTCCTAAGCAGCGGCACGGCCCGCCAGAAAGTAGACCTCCTTGAGCCCGCCCGCCTCCTCCACCGCAAAGGCTACACCCTCTGCGCCACGGAAGGTACCCATAAATTCCTCGAGGAAAACGGAATCCCCTCTCTCACCGTCTACCTTCCCGGCGACACCCGTAAGCCGCAGGCTCTCGATCTTCTGCACAACCGCGAGATAGACCTTGTTGTCAACATTCCGAAGAACCTCACCCCACGGGAGTTGAGCAACGGCTACAAAGTACGCCGAACCGCCGTCGATCTCAACATACCGCTCATCACCAATACCCGTCTCGCCTCGGCCTTCATATCAGCCTTCTGCGAACTGGGACTTGATGACATCAAGATAAAGTCGTGGGATGAGTATTAGGGTGTCATTTTTAAGAAACGGGGATCCTACCCCACATTGGCAAAATTCCCAATAATCAGGCGCTTATCTCTTCAAGCGCCTGATAAATAAAAATTTTGCAAAAAATTTCACCTAAATTATTTGGCAGATTAAAAAATAGTTGCTAATTTTGCAGTGCAATTGAGAGGGATAAACCCCCTGAAGATTGTACAAGCTTCAATAGCTCAGTTGGTTAGAGCATCTGACTGTTAATCAGAGGGTCGTTGGTTCAAGTCCATCTTGAAGCGCAAACTTTCAAAAACAAAACCTGCTTCAATAGCTCAGTTGGTTAGAGCATCTGACTGTTAATCAGAGGGTCGTTGGTTCAAGTCCATCTTGAAGCGCTTCCGGAAAGCGGACATCGATGATGTTCCGCTTTCTTCTTTTACAGCCTATGCCACGAGAACGCGACACAATCCTCATAGCGCCCGACAAATTCAAAAACACCCTCACTGCCGACGAAGTATGCCGAATCATCTCCGGTACGCTCCGCAGGCACGGAGTCGGGAGGATGCTCCTCTGCCCCATGGCAGACGGAGGCGAAGGCACCCCGGCATCACTTGGCGGCCGAAAAGTGATCCTCAGCCACAACCTCATAGGTCCTCAATGCTTTCCCGGTATCCCCGTGATGCAGAGGAGCAGCTTCGCGCTCGGTCTTGCCGTCAGAGAAGAGCTGCGCAACCACACCCCTTTCTACGTAGGACTCGGCGGCACAGCCACAGTAGACGGCGGGGCCGGAATACTTCAAGCCTTGGGAGCAGTTTTCTTCGATACTCACGACAGCCCTATCCTCTCCCCTGTTGCTCCACATCACCTCCCTGAGATAAGCCATATCGCAGTCCCCGACTGCCTCAGATCTCTTCTGAGCGATCGCGTCACCATACTCTCAGACGTCAAAGCGTCCCTTTTCGGCCCCGGCCTCTCAGCTCTCGACTTCGCGGCACAGAAAGGAGCAACCGGAGAAGAGATCAAGCTGATAACCTCCGGCCTCCGCAATCTCAGGAAACTCCTCGCCCCTGCCCGCACCTCACCCTTTGACGGAGCCGCCGGAGGAGCCGGCTTCGCCCTTGCATCGGTTGCGGGCGCTGAAGCCGTGTCTGGAGCAAAAGAGATTCTCAGAAATCAGGACATCGATTGGGACAGAATCGCAGTCGTAATAAGCGGAGAAGGGCGCATAGACGCTCAGACAGCCGGAGGGAAAGTCCCGGAGACACTACGCCTTGAAGCCGAAAAGCGCAATATCCCCTTTATCGCCGTCGCCGGATATGTCGAGCCGGAAATCCTCTCTGCCTCCAACCGCTCAGATTCCCGAAAAACCTCCACACCGCGCTATATCAGCTGCATAGCCACACCCGAGGAGTTCGACCCTTCTAAAGCAGCCGAAAGACTCGCAAACGCCGCAATGCATATTCCGGCGCTTCTGAACCAGCTCTATTATTCTGTAGGATAGAAATTACCGAGGTTCATTAGTGCCCACTAATTGTTTAGTCTTATTCTACTTAAGCTGATGTCGCATCACAACCGAAATAGAAATTGATGGTTTACTATTCCCGCGACATTCCCAACACTCTCACTTCCCCAAAATCCACCGCCAAGCAGGAACGACATGAATTGCACGCCCATCCTCAGTGTGTATTTCTTCATCATGATCGGCAGTTATAATCCACAGATTATTGCATCCGGTCACATCCGAAGCTTCCAGCAAACCGTCAATTTCTCTTTTTCGCGTTTCCTCATCCGCCATTTCCCATGTCACCTGAATAAGACTTACGACATCGATTCCACGCTGCACCACAAAATCACACTCTTTCTTCCCTTGATAATAAAAGATTTTCTCTACTGTGGTGCGATTTCTGTAAAGTTCAAGAAAGATTGTATTTTCCAGTTTCTTCCCGTCATCATTACTTTGGGGAAGTAATACGGAATCTCGGAGTCCGTTGTCGATACAATAGTATTTAGGTTGAGAACTCTCTATTTTCTGCAATGATCGACTGTATGCGGAAATTCGCAAGAACATGAACACATTGCACGCATATTCTGCCCAATCGTAAAGATCATCCTTGCTCACCTTTAATCCGCGCGATTTTATGTCGCCATGTATCGCACGTACGGATGTAGGCTTAGTCAGATTAGCCATGATACGCTTGACAAAATAGCGCAACACTTCTATGTTTGATAACTTATAATGCTCAGCCAAGTCTTTAAGAAGCATCGTATCAAAGTATCCCTGAAGTATTTTCGCCTTCTGCAAGGCATTAGGCGTGAGAACCACTTCCGGAAACCCGCCTTCATTAATGTAAAAAACGAACGCATTGCGAATCTTTGCCACATCCGACTCTAACCAACCCTCAACATTGACTCCTTTGAAATTACAATACTCTCGAAAGGACAGAGGCATTGTTTCTTCCTCAAGGGGCCATCCGCGAAGTGCCGTTTTCAATTCCGTACTTAGCATTGTAGCATTGCTACCGCTCACATATATATGTTTTGAGTAATGTTTATAAAGACGAATCACAAAATACTCCCAACCCTCAATAAGCTGTATCTCATCGAAAAACATATACACATCTTTCAAAGCTATGTCCGGATACATTTCCTGATAGGCTTCAAGTATCTTTCCCAACTTCTCGGAATCCATCTTTACGAGACGCTCATCGTCAAAACCGATCCAAAGAATACGCCTGCGATCAACACCATTGCTTAATAACGCATTAACCACAGCTTCCATCTTTGACGACTTGCCGCATCGCCTCACTCCCGGAACTGTCACAATTTTTCCCGACTCTATCGGCAGGGGATTCTCTCGCGGTTTCAGATCAGTCGGAAATTCCTCCTGACGCATAGCTATCAGAGATTTAAGATAAAGCTTATCCATAGTGTCCTTTTTTTTAGGACAAATTTAGGAAATTTGTCCTAAAAAAAAGGACACCCTTCCAAAAAATATTTCACCGAAGCGCATACGAAAGCGCTTCAATTAATTGTCGGGGTTACAACAATTAATTAAGAATTAAAGGTTTAGATATGCAAAGATTTAAAAATCCGTTTTTAAGAATTCTCGCAGATGAATATGGTGGATGC
Organism: uncultured Sangeribacter sp.; assembly: GCA_964409015.1. Lineage (GTDB taxonomy): Bacteria > Bacteroidota > Bacteroidia > Bacteroidales > Muribaculaceae > Lepagella. The sequence goes on along the minus strand of CAYPBS010000002.1, from coordinate 34,281 downwards.
CGGGATATTCCTTTAACGGACCGGTGAAGTCTTCCATAGTCACGACATATTTCGGATAATCTCCATATTATGCACATTGAAATTGCAGCACAAAGTTACAGCTTATAGTCGAAAGATTCAACTAATTCATCAAATCTTTCGAGTATACCCGTAAAGATTTCAGGGTTATTAGGAGCCGCCGGAGGAGCCGGCTTCGCCCTTGCATCGGTTGCGGGCGCTGAAGCCGTGTCTGGAGCAAAAGAGATTCTCAGAAATCAGGACATCGATTGGGACAGAATCGCAGTCGTAATAAGCGGAGAAGGGCGCATAGACGCTCAGACAGCCGGAGGGAAAGTCCCGGAGACACTACGCCTTGAAGCCGAAAAGCGCAATATCCCCTTTATCGCCGTCGCCGGATATGTCGAGCCGGAAATCCTCTCTGCCTCCAACCGCTCAGATTCCCGAAAAACCTCCACACCGCGCTATATCAGCTGCATAGCCACACCCGAGGAGTTCGACCCTTCTAAAGCAGCCGAAAGACTCGCAAACGCCGTTCGCCTCCAACTCATGCCCCACCTTCATAATCTGTGAATTAGAAAAGCCACCCGCCAGCTTGCCTTAAACAATATTTCGGTAGAGATTTATTCGACACTTAGCCCGGAAGCTTCTGCACGAGCATATAATTCTCCAAAAAAAACATCGTCTACTTCATAATAGAATTTCTTAAAGAGAAAAAATGTACAAAATATTCCCAATGGTAAAAATCCTACTATTAAGAGATTTCCTAATACTGTGAGATTCCTGTTGATTATTAGATTAGTCTTATTTTTCTTCGGCTTATGTCGCACCACGACCGAGACACGAAAAAGAGGATTCTTATTAATAAAGAGACCTTTGCCTAAAAGATTATATTTGGAATCATATTCGGGAAAGCGTGTTTCCGCAATACTCATAAGCGTATCATCTGTTACATCTTTCAAATAAGGGAATTCATGTTTCATGTCAATAGAAAGTTTTGGTATTTGTATTATAAGTAATTTGTATTGCTTTTGAATTTTGTTTATACGTATATCGAAAAACTAAGTCAAGCCCATGTTTGGCGCAATAATCCACCATAATCTTTATTACGGGATCCGATTCAATTTCTCGTTTCAAATCAGATTCCCTCCCATGTATATTGTTCTGTATGTACGAATAGTATTCCTTAGAACACTTGTAGGTATACACAATATTCTTAGCTCTGAGCTTGCAATCCGTCAGAACGAGACCATCATCAATTTCTTGGGGGCACAGGTCCGAAGTGATCCTTACTATATCCTCAAGCTGTTCCATGGTCATCTCTTCCGTTGACCCCTCGTAACCCTTTATTGTATCGAGTTCCAAAGAGGTAATCTCGCAAGATCGACTCTTTTTCGTACCGCCAAGTCTGATATGATAAATCAAGCTTCTGCCAACTACACTTAGCTTTCTACCCAATTCAAGATATGTCTTATCTTTTTTAAGACCTGTTATCAAAGAATTTTTCAGAAAATCATCTGATTTTGTCATTTCGTAGAAGACACTTTGGTATTCAGGATAAATGGTGAAGAAACACTCCAACCCCTTTTCCGTAAGTGCTAAGCTATCAACTTCATATAGTTGATACGACCTTAAAGGCTTTGAATTCTCCTCATTTACAAAACGCTCCAGCTCCCTAATTAACGTCGTCGAATCAGTAGTTTGCCAGTCATCCGAAAATTCAATAGGATTTTGCTCCGCATGATTTGATTCTGACTTTACTTTTTTTATTAATAAAAGCAACCCAAGTATGATAATCAAAACTCCTATAGGAATCAAAATGAATAACAGACGTTTGACTTTTCGAGGAACTTTCCGATGCTCTGAATCGTATTCCAATTCCTCGACATACGTAGTTTCGGCATCTGCAAAATCAGTGGAATCATTGTCTGTGTCTTCAATATCGAGTGCAGATTCCATCTCGTCTACCGATTTATAGCGATCGCTACGTCTGGGAGCCATCGACTTTAAGATCACATTCTTAATGACATCGGGGATATCCTTTCCTGCTATTGGATTCCCATCCGAAAATATAGCCCCGGCACTTGGAGGAACTTCCCCCGTCACCATATTATAGAGAGTCGCCCCGATCCCATATATGTCCGCCGAAGGACTGAAAACATCTTGGGAATCTACCATGTATAGCTCCAACGGAGAAAATCCCCCACTTGTCGGTTGCCAAGATGTACTGGTCGCTTTTTCGTCATCAGTGTATCTTTTGCTGCCCCCAAAGTCAATCAATACCACCTCACCATTTTTGCGAACCAGAATGTTTGACGGCTTAATATCGAGATGTGTGATTTTTCGCTCGTGGATGTATTTAACTGCCGATAAGATCTGTCTGATTATAGCAAGCGAAGTATCGGTGTCGAGTCCTCCCGGAGGAATAATATCGGAAAGCGGCGCTCCATCCACATATTCCATGACATAATATGCCGTTCCGTTCTCTTCGAAAATATCAAAAAACTTCACGATACCTCTACAATCCGAAGACTTGAGAGTTTGCGCCTCCTTGATGAAACAGGTCTTGTATTTATTGAAAATGAGCAAACTATCCTTATTAAGCGGGCGGACTCTTCCATCAGAGTCAACTTCGCAGATGGAATCGATGAAGAATTCCTTTATACACACCACCTTGCCGTTGCTATTATCAACAGCTTTGTATGTGATGCCGAAACCGCCTTGAGCTATGACAGACAATATCCTGTAACGCCCGCTTTTCAGATTTTTTCTTTCGAAATACATAAGGTTTGATTTACTGTAACGAAATTGTCAATATAATCCCCCCGATAACTATGATAATGACCACAAAGACTGTAAAAAAATTCTCAATGCCATTTCTGCGTCTCATTTTCCTTACCGCTTCCGCGGCAATTTTTTTGGAATACTCAACGTCATTCCCGACACTTATATTTTCGAGACAAAAATTATATGCGTCTTTATAATTCTTCCCCTCCATCATCGTCTCAATAACATTGCGATGGTGTGATACATCCGCGGTATTTAATTCAGGTCGTTTTCCAAGGTCAAACAGGCTCAGAAATGCCGCAACAGTTTGCGGACGATCTGCCTTTCTGGGCGACATTCCCTTTTTTATGGCTGTCATGGTTTCAACGGAAACATCAGGGATTACAGGCAGCTCGCTTTCATAAATACTGATTGATTCGGGAGGCCGACTGCCTGCCAGAACAAAATACAATGTAGCAGCAAGAGAATACACATCAGTTGCCGGACAAAAGGAGGCGAGCCCTCCATGCTGATATTGTTCGACCGGAGCATATCCCATGCTTCTGCCCGTCTGCATCATACTCGTCTGGCCTCCCGTCTCATCATATCGCTTAGATATGCCGAAATCTATAATAACCGGAGTCTCCCCGTCCTTCATCATGATGTTATCGGGCTTGATATCCAAATGCAGGATATTTTTTGAATGTATGTATTCGAGGGCGTTTCCAACCTTTTCTATGATGGAAATTGCCTTATCCTCAGAGAGAGAGCCGTGATTCTCCACATACGACTTAAGACTGCATCCCGATATGTATTCCATGGCGTAATAGGCCGTGTGGTTTTCCTCAAACACATCTATAACCTTTATCACGCCCGGATTGTCGAGTATGGCGATCGTTTTTGCTTCCTTGATAAATTTAGCCTTAAACTTACTCCAACACTCATAACTCTTTGAAGAACACAGCGTAACGCGAGAGTTATCAGCACCCTCGCGGACAGAAATATCTTTCAAATAAAATTCCTTGATTGCCACATACCTTCCGAGGCCCTCTTGGAATGCCTTGTACGTGATGCCGAAGCCACCTTGTCCGAGCTTGGCTACAATCCTGAATTTTCCCCCTTGCAGAAGAGTCCCTTTTGTAAGTTCCATTTGTCTGGCTTTTGTAGGCGCAACAAGCTTTCCCCTATAGACTCCCCGAATTCAGGTTTTAATAAAAAAAGAAGCGTGAGAGTCTGTATCTGTTACTCGTCCCGCTTACAGAGGCTCTGGCTTATGCCCATCCAAGTAGAACGAGCAACGCGGAGTCTCACGCTGTATGATATGCCCTTAAAGAGACGGCCTCAGCCGACCCTTTGGGATGAAGGTATATCATACCCCGAAGACGCCTATCGTTGTCTCATCCTTGACTTGGATTTCGAAACTGCCAGATTTCTGTAAGCCAAAGATAAGCGTCGGATAAACGCTCTTTTATATGTCTGCACAACCCCGCCACTTTCCCCATATCGGAGACTCCAACGAGCGATATGCGCTGCAAAACTAAAAAACTTTTTTTATTCAGACAACCTTATGAATCATTTTGAGCAAAATATTTTTCTTAGTCCGTCCACTATGGTAGTGTCCTTTTTGGGGGGACAAAATTCCTGAATTTGTCCTAAAAAAAGGACACCCTTCCAAAAAAAATATTTCACCGAAGCGCATACGAAAGCGCTTCAATTAATTGTCGGGGTTACAACAATTAATTAAGAATTAAAGGTTTAGATATGCAAAGATTTAAAAATCCGTTTTTAAGAATTCTCGCAGATGAATATGGTGGATGCCGGGATATTCCTTTAACGGACCGGTGAAGTCCTCCATAGTCACGACATATTTCGGATAATCGTCATTGATTGCCTTAAGATTGCCAAACTCCCTTTTAATAGTATCCACACCGGAAAGTTTATAGGCAACTTGAAAATAGATTACCTGATTACCTTTTTTAGCAACGAAGTCGATCTCCCCTGAAGAAAGGACACCAACGTAAACAGCAAAATTCTGAATTAGAAGGTGGTTACGTACCACGTTCTCCATTATCCGTTCTATGCTTCCGAAGATCTCAGGCATTTCATTTGTGATGCAACTCCGCAGCCCATGGTCGCTGAAATAATACTTTTCAATCAGCTCGAAAATACGCTTCCCATGTATATCATATCGCGGCACAGCGTCTATGATCAGAGCATTTGAAATGGACTTTATATATCTGGACGCCACATCATTAGAGACCTTAGCACCCTGCGATTTAAGATATTTTACTATACTGTTGACAGATACCAATCGCCCGAAATTATCGGCAAGAAAAAGCAACATATTTTCGAGAAACTTGTAATTGCGTATCTGTTCACGCGCCACAATATCCTTGAGCACTATGGTGTTACACACTCCCTGAAGATACCCCTTTATTTCCGGAACTTCGTCAAACTTATAGTTGGCAAGTCCCGGCATACCTCCGAATTGAAGATATTTTATCAAGGATTCATGACTGTCAGTGATATCGTGGAAAGTCAGGAATTCTCTGTAGCTTAGACTCATCACAGGGATTTCAATGTATCTTCCCGAAAATTTTGTAGCAATCTCCGATGAAAACATATATGCGTTGCTTCCTGTGACGATTATCTGACATCGATCTTCGGCATAAAGACTGCGCAACGCTACTTCAAATCCCTCAATATCTTGAACTTCATCAATAAGAAGGTAATTATCTTCGCCCTCCGGCAGTTTATCAACAGCGTGGGCATAAAGATCCGCCGCAGTCTTTATGAAGTTATAGCGGTCAAAATCTTTATCAATGAATAGCACGTTTGCCTCCGGTTTATCTTGAGACAATCGGTTGGCTACAGATTTAAGCAGAAAACTCTTGCCCACACGTCTTTGCCCGACCAAAACGAGAATCATACCACGATTAAGCTGTCGTATAATCCTATTTAGATATATTTGCCTTTCGATAATCTTCATATTATGCACATTGAAATTGCAGCACAAAGTTACAGCTTATAGTCGAAAGATTCAACTAATTCATCAAATCTTTCGAGTATAACCGTAAAGATTTTAGAATTCTTCGGAGTCGGCAGCGGATTTCGAGGAGTCGGATTCGGATTCGTAGGAGTCGGAGGATTCTTCAGAGTCTGCGGCGGAGATGCCCCATTTGGCGAGGACAAAGATGCTGACTTCGTAGAGGGCATAAATCGGGATGCTTACCAATACGAGGGTAAACAAGTCGGGGGGAGTGATTATTGCTGATACTACAAGGATTACCACTATCGCATACGCGCGATAATGTCGCAACAAGGCGGCATCTATAAAGCCCATCTTTCCCAACACAAATGCTATGACAGGAAGCTGAAACACAAGTCCCATCATGAAGGTAAGTGTGCAGAATGTCGATATGTAGGAATCGAGTGTGATTGTGTTGGAAATCGTGTCGTCGACCTGATATGTCGCAAGAAACTGATATGAGATCGGAAACAGAACAAAGTAGCTCATCAGCAGTCCGATTGCAAACAGCGCGTAAATCACCAGCGCCACTACGCCGGAATATCGTTTCTCACTCTCGTAAAGTGCGGGCGAGATAAAACGAAATAATTCAAAGAGGATATAAGGCGACGCAAGAAGCAGCGCCAAAATACACGACACTGTGACATGCGTCATAAACTGCGCTGAAAGCTCGGTGCTGATCAGAGGCACGTTATACGGTTGGAAATGAAAATCACTTCCTAAATGATGCAGCAATCGTTCTATAAGCCGGAAAGTAACAAAATCGCTGTTGCGCGGTGCGAGAAGAATTGTAAAGGTCTCGTTTTTGAAGCAGAATATAATTGCTCCCAACACCACGGCGACGATGAGAATCCGGAAGAGCATCTTGCGCATCACGTCAAGATGTCCTCCGAATGTCATTAGCGATTCATTGCCTTTTTCTTCGCTCACTTCTCCGGATCGTTTTCTTTTGAAGAATTAGCGGAAGCCTCCATGGCCTCCCTTTCGTCGGCCCGACGACGCACCTCCTCCTCGACACGGCGATTCATCTCCTCCTCGGTAGGTTCGTTCATACCCTCCTTGAAGCTTTTCACACCTTTGCCCATGCCTTTCATAAGCTCAGGCAACTTCTTCCCTCCGAAGATCAGGAGAATCACTGCGCAGATCAGGATTATCTCCGTCGCGCCTATCATACAGATTATCATTCCGTTGTCACCAAATAGATTGTACAATCGTTGAAGTCGATCTCCCAGTTGCCTTCCGGAGAGCTCTCCCAACTATACTTCTCGCTCATGCTGCTCCACCAGTTCTGAAACTTTGTCGATGTCTCCGCCATGTCCTTCACCAGACGCTCGTAAAGCTCAGCATTGTCAGCCGTCAGTATTTTAGCCAATTCGGCCAAGCCGTTTCTGCGCTCAAACAGCGCCTGTATCTCATCGCGTTCCTCTGCGGTCACGCTTCCGACTTCTTTCTTCATAACTATTCTCTTATTTAATAACTATACCCCCCTTTACCGTCACAACCGGCACACTTGCCTGTGCCTCTGCATACTTCGCAACGTCCGGTACTGGTATACGAATCACGCCCCGAACCTCCGCAATAACTACACCTTCCCGCACCTCCGCAAGAAGAGCAATTTGCCCAGTCTCTGGAGCTATTGCCATAAGATGATCCGCCATAATAACCGCCACTATTTGTTCCCATATAATTTTGGGCGGCTTCATAACCGTTGCCTATGAATGAGAAATCATACACCAGTTCCATTCTCATTCCCATCATTATACTCTCGCTGAATTGGCGGACATAACTATAGTCTCCTGAAATGAGTATTCCGGTTGTCCTCAATGTCGGGTCTCCGGATGAGACCGGATAATACTGCATCGAGCCATCGTAATTCGTTGCACGATAAACATATTTCTCATATCCATTCAATAAAATATACCCATCGTGGTATTCGATTGAAATTGCTAAGTGAGGCACACTCTGAGGTCCCATAGTGCCCGTAACACTTATCGCCCCGTAACTCCGCACCGTTTGACTGTATGCCGAATTGGAAATCCCTAATGTGCATATCAGAAGTAAGATAAACTTAAAGGTTTTCATTGTTTGATAATAATTTCGAATGGATCCAAATAATCTAATTTTTTTATCTCGTTATCAGGCATGAAATTGCCAAGTTTCCGAAGATCTGAAAGCAATTTGCGCGACATATTACGTTCTATATGTGCCATGACGCACTGCTGCCGACCCGGAGTATTGACTTCCAGCGTCAATTCTTTGTTAAGCCACACACAACGGCGACACTGATATGCGTCGCAGATACGGCATATCGGAGCATGATCGAGTCGATAAAGCTGCGGATTCTTTATTTCCACTCCGGACTTGGGATTGCCGGAAGATTCACCGCCGGCATAATAAAATGCCGGACACACATAGAAATTCCCGTCAGGCGCCACCGTCAAGGATTCCCAGCCGGCATTGCAGTTGTTCATTTTATCCAGCATCATTCTGTCAGTAAGCATATTAAACTGGACATAATGACCCTTTCCATATTCCTCGGCCACAACCTCCGAGAGTTTTTCCAAGGTGGAAGAATAGCTCTCTATCATATCGTCGCTGAAATTTTCAACCCCATCGACCACTACATTAAGCCTCCTGACACGTCTTAAGGCCGGAAATAACATTTGTGGTTCATGGATAAAATCAGCAAGCGTAAGTTTCACAACCGCCACAGCATCGTCCGGAATCAATGACAGACTCTTCTTGTCGGCAACCACAACATCCGCATCCGGCGCAAAAACGACATCCGCAAAATTCACATGATCCGTCATAGAGATTATCTCCTTATGGCTTTCCGGAATATCATAATCCGGCCACACGATCTGCACATTCAGATTCTCCTTCATGGCAAAGAGAATGGCATCCTTAAGCGACTCGGCGGAGATCAGCCGACGCTCATTTCCCGACTCATAGTGGCAGTAAGAAACAGCACTGTCGTCAAGCAAAATAATAAGATATTTCAGCATATCGGAGATGATGTTTTTATTCTGTTCTTTTCAAATTCCTCACGTTTACCTTCAAGCTCCAGTTTACGGAAAAGCTTGTTCCAATAGTAATTGTTAGCTCTTACTTGCGCCTTATGCATCTTACATATCGCAGTGGAACGCTGATAGATCGTATCTGTCTCGGCGGCATCATAATTCTCTCCCTGACACCATGCGCAGCCGCTCGCCACTTCACAATCAATACACTTCTGCGGTGACTGAGTGGTGCGGTCGAGCGTAAGGAACGGACGGAGTTTGTTTTTGTCGATACCATCCTTGACGTTGCCGATAATAATGGGCTTTTTCTCCCGGAGAGAATATGCTGCAAATCGGGTACATGGATAGAAATTGCCGGCGGCATCTACCGATAACATCATTCCTGCTCCACACCAGTTTTGATTATCTAACTTTTCATTGAGAGGTTTACCCAGACTCTCTTCAAAAAAGGAGCAAAGATATTTACTGTACCAACCGTCTTCTATGATTTTATCTGCAAGTCTAACCAATTGTTCCTCGAAAAGAAGGTCATCACCATCTCCCCATACATTCTCATATACAACATTTATGTTGACCTCTGTAATGCCCAGAGAATATAGATGAAGTACACTCTCCTTAATATATGGAATATCAGCCGAGCTAATAGTCACTTTCGTAGCACCTTCGGGAAACTGTTTCAACCACAGAGGTATATTCTTAACTACATCCTCGTAGCTTCCACGTTCTCCCTCACCTTTCCATATTCTGTTGAGATCGTGCTTCCGTTTTGTACCGTCAATTGTGATACCGATAGAAAGATGTTCCCGATTTTTCTTTATAAAGTTTTGCACCTTCTCGGAATCATAATTTATTCCATTCGTTGAAAAAGAAAAACGGTAAGAATTAAACCAGTGATGATTAAGACGGAACATCTCCGTTTTTATATAGTCGCAAATTCTGTCTATAAGATCTATTTCAAGGAAAGGCTCACCACCGATAAAATCAAAAATAACTGATTCCTCTCGAAAATCCTGCTCATGAGAGAGAATGTAGTCGATGGCCGATTTTGCAACCGGCCACGACATACGTTCATTCTCATTCTTGCCGACAAGATAACAATACTTACATGCAAGTTGGCAGTCTTTCGTTACTATAAAAGTTATGTTACGTGTTAATCCATCACGCCAACTTCCAGTATTATGTTTTATTTTGTTATTCATATCGTCTTAATTCATAAGCTGATAGAGCTTTCTATTTAGATCCGTATTTACATGATTGCATACATGTGGCTTTACAAGAACCTTTACATGCTCCTTTGCAGGAAGAATTGCAAGAATTAGGCGTGTACGATGCACTTGAGCGACAATAATTCGAGCACGCGGAAGAACATGTATTGGAACATCCTCCACATCCGGAAGATCCGCCGGAACTGGATGATCCTCCATCAGGCTCATCTGTACCGCAGGAAGTTATAACACTGGGCAAAACTATAGCACCTACTATAGGTAGAAGTTTTGTAGCCGTTTTTTTGAAAAAATCACGTCTCGATACTAAATCCATTTTATTTCAGATTTATTCTTATCTTGATCCGTAACATTTCGAATAGCATCCATGATAGCAAGTGGACTTACATCCATCCCGACATGTTCCTGAACATGTTCCGGCACATGTTCCATAACAACTTGAAGCACATGCTCCAGAACATCCGCTACAACCGGTGTTTGTCATGGCTTTACCAATTAATGGTGTTTGGGAAAGGGCGATTGCGCCAAGAATGGGAAGGGCTGTTTTGGCGGCTTTTTTGAAGAATTGGCGACGCGACTGCAATTCTTCCTTTTTGTTTTGTTTCATGACAATTCTATCATCCCTATAGACTCCCCGGATTCAGGTTTAAATAAAAAAAGAAGCGTGAGAGTCTGTATCTGTTACTCGTCCCGCTTACAGAGGCTCTGGCTTATGCCCATCCAAGTAGAACGAGCAACGCGGAGTCTCACGCTGTATGATATGCCCTTAAAGAGACGGCCTCAGCCGACCCTTTGGGATGAAGGTATATCATACCCCGAAGACGCCTATCGTTGTCTCATCCTTGACTTGGATTTCGAAACTGCCAGATTTCTGTAAGCCAAAGATAAGCGTCGGATAAACGCTCTTTTATATGTCTGCACAACCCCGCCACTTTCCCCATATCGGAGACTCCAACGAGCGATATGCGCTGCAAAACTAAAAAACTTTTTTTATTCAGACAACCTTATGAATCATTTTTGTGAAAAAATTTTTCTGTCTCAACTCCCTGTGGAATATTGATTCCCTTTTAGCAACGTTGCCACGATAAGTTAAGCCAACTTCGTCTGCTATTCCCGCATGTGGGCAATATTGCTGTGTTAAATTACGTTGGTTATTCAGAAGACATGAAAACACCCTTTGCTCCTGACTATGCGAATACTGATTGCCAATAAGTTTATGTATCCCCGGGGTGGTGATTGTATTGTAGCGCTCAACACGGCGCAACTGCTCCGCAATCATGGCCACGAGGTCCGCATGTTCGCTATGGATTATCCTGACAATCTGCCTCTTCCCGACGCATCGGGCTATGCCTCGCGGGTCGGTTTCGACGGCTCGCTTTCAAGTAAGCTGAAAGCGGTCCGGAGACTGATGGGGCGTGGAGACATCCGCAGCTCCTTCCGGAAAGTCCTCCGCGATTTCCGTCCTGATGTGGTGCATCTTCACAATATTCATAGCTATCTTTCCCCGGCCATCGGGGAGGAAGCCGCCGCCGCCGGAGTCCGCGTGGTATGGACTCAGCATGACTATAAACTTATCTGCCCCTCCTACTCTTGCCGTCGCCCTGACGGGAGCAATTGCGAGGACTGCTTCGGAGGCAATATGAATGTGACGCGCTACCGCTGCATGAAAGGGAGTCGGGCCGCAAGCTTTATTGCCGCGCAGGAGGCCCGCAAATGGAATCCACGTAGGCTCCAAAGGTTTACTTCGGCTTTTATTTGCCCCTCGGAGTTCATGGCTTCATGCCTGAAAAAAGGCGGCTTCAGCCCAAACAAGATCGTGACACTGCCTAATTTTGCCGACCCTGCAAAATTCGAGGGACGATCGCCTGATCTCTCCCCGGAGAATTATTTCTGCTACGTCGGACGGCTCAGCGAAGAGAAAGGTGTGGCGACTCTTCTTCATGCGGCGCGCACATCCGGAGTACACCTGAAGATTGCCGGCGACGGTCCCCTGCGCCGCAACCTTCAGGAGAACTTCGGAAACTCTGAGAACATAGAATTTCTCGGACACCTCGACGCCTCGGGAGTCGCCGACCTTCTGATCCATGCCTCCGCTTCAGTCATACCCTCTGAATGGTACGAGAACAATCCTCTGGGTGTGATCGAATCGCTAAGTCTCGGCACTCCGGTGATCGGAGCCGATATCGGTGGTATACCAGAGCTCATAAATCCCGGCAACGACGGACTTCGCCGCGGAATGACATTCCCGTCCGGCAATGCAGAAGCCCTCGCTCAAGTCCTCCATAACTTCAGCGCCACCGGTTTCGACCGCCGGAAAATCGCTCAAACAGCTCGAAGTCAGTACTCTCCGCAGACCCATTACACCCGCCTGATGAAAATTTACTCCCCCGATTAAATCCGATATAGGAAAGTTTTCTTAACTTTGTATTTCAAAGCTGGGAAGACCGCTCCCCTACGCGCAGACTTAAAAACCTGTGCCGCAGAATTTTGCAGTCATTATTATAATGAACAGACTACCGACCGACATATCTATCATCACGACCTATCGCTGTCCGATGCGCTGCAAGATGTGCAATATCTGGCAAAATCCTTCAGACATCAAGGAGGAGATAAAGGCTTCCGATCTCGAAATGCTCCCCTCCTTCAAATTCGTCAATATCACGGGAGGAGAACCTTTCATCCGCGAAGACCTCCCCGAAATCGTGGAGACCATGTTCCGGAAGTCTCCCCGAATCGTGATCTCCACCTCCGGTTGGTATGACGACCGTGTCATCGCTCTTGCCGAGCGTTTCCCGAAAATCGGAATCCGTATCAGCATCGAGGGGATGAAAGCCACTAACGACGCCTTGCGCGGTCGCGAAGGTGGATTTGAGAAAGGGGTCAGGACTCTTCGACGGCTAAAAGAGATGGGCGTCACAGACATCGGGTTCGGAATCACGGTCAGCAACCACAACTCTGCCGACATGCTCAACCTCTACGAGCTTTCCAAAGAGCTTGACATGGAGTTTGCCACTGCCGCATTCCACAACAGCTTCTATTTCCACAAGTATGACAATGTCATAACCAACAAGGAGGAAGTGACTGCCAATTTCCGCCGCCTCATGGAGCTTCAGATGAAGGAACGCCATCCCAAGTCTTGGTTCCGTGCATATTTCAACATGGGCCTCATCAACTATGTCAACGGAGGCAAGAGGCTCCTCCCTTGCGAAGCCGGAACGGTCAATTTCTTCGTGGATCCTTGGGGTGAGGTATATCCCTGCAACGGCATGGAGGAATCAAAATGGAAACTCAGCATGGGCAATATCCGGTCCGGAATGAGCTTTGAGGAAATCTGGAACAGCCCGCAGGCCGACAAGGTGCGTCAGCATGTCCGTACATGTCCAAAAAACTGCTGGATGGTCGGAACCGCCTCCCCGGTCATGAAGAAGTACATCTCCAATCCCGCACGCTGGGTGGCGGCCAATAAGGTGCGCTCCTTACTCGGCAGACCGCTCAAACTCCTTCCGCAGGTCCGGAAACAGATCCTTCTCAACGGCAATCAGAGCAAATAGAGCCGTTCACCCCGGGCTCCATTACATCATCCTTTTTCCCAACAATGAAAATCGTAGTGACAGGCACACGCGGTATTCCCGACATTCAGGGAGGAGTTGAGACCCATTGCGAGGAGCTCTTCCCCCGTATCGCCGCACTCGGCCATGATGTCACGGTCATACGCCGCAGCTGCTATGTCACCCCTGCCAACCGTCGGAAGGAATTCCGCGGTGTCCGCCTGACAGACGTTTTCGCTCCACGTCTCAAGAGCATGGAAGCCATACTCCACACCTTCCTCGCTGTCCTGAAGGCCCGCACCATGAACCCCGACATACTCCATATACATGCCATCGGACCCTCCCTGATGGTCCCCTTCGCACGACTGCTGGGTATGAAAGTCGTCATGACCCATCACGGATTCGACTACAACCGCGGAAAATGGGGAGGACTCGCCAAGACCATACTCCGTACCGGCGAACGTTGGGGAGTCAGGAAATCCTCTGCCGTTATCGTAATCTCACGCGAGATCGCAGACCACTGTGCCGACAGCTGCGGACGTCGCGACACTGCTCTTATCTACAACGGAGTAACCCCGCCGGCACCGACGGAGAACACCGATTACATCGAAAGCCTCGGACTCACTCCCCGCAGATACATCGTAGCCGTAGGGCGCTTCGTCCCTGAGAAATGCTTCGATCTTCTCATCGAAGCGTTTGCGGACTCCGGGCTTGCAGAGAAAGGTTTCAGACTCGCCATCGCAGGCGATGCCGACCATCCCGACACATTCTCCAACAACCTGAAGAAACTGGCAGCCTCCCACGCCGACAAAGTAGTCATGACAGGATTCATCCGTGGCGAGAAGCTCAACCAACTCTTCTCCAATGCAGCCCTCTTCTGCCTCCCTTCGACCCACGAAGGACTGCCGATCTCTCTGCTCGAAGCCATGAGCCATCGACTCGACATTCTCGTCAGCGACATCCCGGCCAACCTCATCGCTGAAATAGACCATCGCCACGACACATTCCCCTGCGGCGACAAAAAAGCACTCACCGAAGCGCTTCGCCGTAAACTCACCCCGAAGTCAGCGACTCCGCGCGATTACGATCTCTCCGCGTACAACTGGGATCACATCGCCCACCAGACACTCCGTCTCTACTCCTCCCTCCTCTGAGAGGCAGTCACCCCCTCCCATCTTTAACCTTCTCTCTCAAACGTCATCCTCATGCGCGGTAAAAATTAAGTCATGAAGCTCTGTTACCTCTGTTTTTGACTGCAAGGACAGCAATGATCAGGCTAAGACCGGAATAGATTTGCGGCTTAGGCAAAAATTAGCTAAATTTGCAACTCATATCGACCCACGTTGACGACAGCATTTCTAAGTCCTCCTCACAGCTGTCGAGACGTCATAAAAAGCCGAATATGCAAGATATTATAGAGCGGATTGACCGCGAACTGCTCAAATCGGAGCTTACTGCGGAGCGACATTTGCGCCACACCAATAAGGGTGACAACGATATTTATGTTGTCGACGCCGCCTCGTGTCCTAACACGATGCGTGAGATCGGCCGACTCCGCGAGATTGCATTTCGCGACGCGGGAGGAGGCACCGGAAAGGATTGCGACATCGATTTCTATGACACCATGGATCCGCCGTGCCGCCAACTTCTGGTATGGGATCCTCACGCTGAGGAGATTATCGGTGGCTACCGATTCATTATGGGAGGCGACATCCGTATGGATGAGAACGACCTTCCGCGCATAGCGACCTCGCACATGTTCCGCTTTTCGCAGCAATTCATCGAGGACTATCTGCCTCGCACCATGGAGCTGGGGCGCTCGTTCGTATCGCTTGGCTATCAGTCGAGTAAGGCGGGCACCAAGGCGCTATACGCTCTCGACAACCTCTGGGACGGACTCGGTGCCCTCACCGTGATTTACCCCGACATAAAATATCTGTTCGGGAAAGTGACAATGTATCCGGGATATAACCGCGAGTGTCGCGACATGCTCCTCTTCTTCCTCCACAAGTATTTTCCGGACCGGGATAAGCTGGTGCACGCCCTGAAGCCAATTTCTCTCATCACCCCCGAAGAGCAACTGCGTAACCTCTTCAACGGCAAGGACTTCCGGGAAGACTACAAGATCCTTAACCACGCCATCCGCTCCCACGGAAGCAACATTCCGCCCCTCGTCAATGCCTACATGAGCCTTTCGCCGACCATGAAGATGTTCGGCACGGCGATCAACGACGAATTCGGCAATGTGGAGGAGAGCGGCATCATGATCACACTGTCGGAGATCTTCGAAGACAAAAAGAGCAGACACATCGGCACTTACAACGGAAAATAGAGAGTTTGCAGGAGCTGGAAACATTTAGCCCCTTCGATTGTTAAAATAAGTAAAAGTGTTAATTTCCATTAACAAATTTTTTTCTTAAAAAACCCGCTACCGCAACATTTGTCATGACATCCACCCTACGCAAGCTCTCCACAGGTTTCGCACTTCTCATGTTCCTTCCGTCCGTCTCGTCGGCGATGACGTCCTACGAAAACGAAGCGGCTCCGACATCGGAGGAAGTCTACATCTCCGAAGAAATTGAATTGCCGGAAGACTCGGTATGTTTCGAGTGCGAAGTGAGCACGCCGTGGAGCAACGAGTGGCGGCCGCTCGCTCTCTACGGAGCGGCTTTGCGTGCCAACGTCTCCACCTCCGGAGACTTCGCTCCATATTACGTCATGTCGAACCGCAACGGACTCACTACTCAGGCCGACGGCCTTCAGGCCCGCGTGTTCATCTATCGGCCGCTCTATCGGGAGCGCCGCTTCAGCTATGGCTTCGGAGCGGATGTGGCCGGCGGATGGACCAAAGGCACCGAATACGCACGCTACGTCTCTGCAGAAGGATGGACACACCGCAACCTCCACCAGTCAGCCATCTGGATTCAGGATCTTTACGGAGAGGTGAAGTACCGCGGTGTCTTCCTGACTGCGGGCATGAAAGAGAACAACCGTTCGATCTTTGACAACGATCTCAACTCGGGCGACATCGTAATGAGCAATAATGCTCGGCCTGTGCCTCAGATACGTGTGGGTTTCATAGACTTTCAGGACATCCCTCTGACGCGTGGCTGGGCTCAGATTCAGGGGGAAGTGGCCTACGGCAAGTTTATGGATAGCGGATGGCTGCGGGATCACTACAACCGCTACAACTCCTTCATTACCACCGGAGCTTACATGCAGTACTCCCGACTCTATCTGCGCTCCAATCCGGACAAGCCGTTCTCCGTCACTGTCGGCATGCAACATGCCACTCAGTTCGGCGGCAAGTGGCAGCGGTGGGAGAAGGGAGAGCTTGTCTCCAGCATCCACGTAAAGACGAAGGCGAAGGATTGGTTTGACGCCTTCTTCCCTTTCACCGGAAGCAACGACACCGGCATCAGCGGAGAGGATTACAAGAAAGGGAACCATCTCGGCTCGTGGGACATCAAGGCACGCTACCGTTTTCACGACGGCTCTGAGCTTACGGCTTACGCCCAGCTTCCATGGGAAGACGGCTCGGGCATCGGCAAACTCAACGGATGGGACGGCGTCTGGGGCGTGCACTACCGCCTCCCCTACTACCTGATGTGGGTAAAGAACATCGTGGCCGAATACATCGATTTCACTAACCAGAGCGGCCCCATGCATTGGGCTCCGGGAGATTTCCCGGGCACGGGCGTTTCCGGAGAGGCAACCGGAGCGGACGACTACTACAACAACTACATGTACAACGGATGGGCCAATTACGGCATGTCGATGGGAAGTCCCTTCATCAAATCACCAATCTACAACACCGACGGCTACATGCGCTTCACGGACAATCGTGTCCGTGGGTTCCATATCGGTATGGACGGCAGCATCAATCCTCATCTGGACTGGCGGGTTCTGCTGAGCTACCGCACCTCGTGGGGCACTCCCATGATTCCACAACAGGAGAAACTGCATGACACGTCCATGCTGGCGGAATGTCGCTGGCACATCCCCCGCAATCCTCATATTTCGCTGCTGGGAGCGCTTGCGTTCGATGCCGGGAAACTTTACGGCAACAATTTCGGCGGCTACATCACTCTACGATATATCGGATTCATATTATGAGACATAGATTCCATACTCTCTTCCTCGCGGTTTTCCTCGCCTTTCTGCCGGGGCTCGTCGGCTGCACACGCAACGACGGCAATATAGGCAAACAATTCGGCCAGTGGAAAGTCATCTCCATCACAGTCGACGGGAAAGATGACATCGCCTACCAAGGAAATATCTTCTGGTCTTTCCAGAATTCTACCATAGAGATGAAACGTGTGGAGGCCAATCACGATGCTTACGCCACTTTCGGCAATTACCGGATTATGGATGAGACCCTTTTCGTCACTTTCCCGGACGATGCCCGTCCACCCATGGGGGGGTTCGGACTGAAAGCGTCGGTTGAAAACGAGCTGCATATCCTGCGCATGACCGGCTCGGAAATGATTCTTGCCTACGAGTCCACAACTCTAATCCCCGGCACGACGTCCAATATGACGGTGAGGCTCCGGAAATGGTGAGAGGGCTTCCTAAAGCGAAAGATAATTACAGACCTATTCTCCCAAACAACTTATAATGAAGAATATACTCGTCACGGGAGCAGACGGATTCATTGGTTCCCACCTCACGGAGCTACTCCTCAGGGAGGGTTATCACGTAAGGGCTCTAAGCCAATACAACAGCTTCAACTTCTGGGGCTGGCTCGAAGGCATGAAGCATCCCGAGCTTGAGATTGTCACGGGCGACGTCCGCGACCCGGATTTCTGCCGTCATATCTGCAAAGGTATCGATACGGCTTTTCATCTTGCAGCCCTCATAGCCATCCCCTACTCCTACACGGCTCCGGATTCCTACGTCGACACAAATATCAAGGGTACGCTCAACATGTGTCAGGCAGCCCGCGACGAAGGACTCCAACGCCTTCTCGTCACATCGACCTCAGAGGTCTACGGCACGGCACAATATGTCCCTATCGACGAGCGTCATCCGCGGCAGCCTCAGTCTCCCTATTCGGCCACCAAGATAGGAGCCGACGCGATTGCGATGAGCTTCCACAATGCCTTTGCTCTGCCGGTGAGCATCGTGCGTCCGTTCAACACTTACGGTCCGCGCCAGTCAGCCCGCGCCATCATCCCTACCATCATATCTCAGATAGCATCCGGAGCGAGGGAAATAAAGGTAGGGGATCTGAGCCCCACGCGCGACTTCAACTATGTGGAAGACACAGCGCGAGGTTTTCTCGCGATCGCCAAGTCCGACAGGACAACAGGGCGCGAGGTGAACATCTCCACCTCTACGGAGGTCAGCATGCAGGAGACCTTAGACCTGATTGCCGACATAATGGGAGCAGACGTGACTTGGGTACGCGATCCGGAGCGGTGCCGTCCTGCCAAGAGCGAGGTTTTCCGCCTTTGCGGCGACAACACTCTCATCCGCTCCCTGACCGACTGGCAACCTCGTGTCCCGCTAAGGGAAGGGTTGCAACGTACGGTCGAGTGGTTCATCAATCCGGAAAATCTCAGTAAATACAAAGCCGATATATACAATCGATGAAAGATAAAATCAAAGTACTGATGCTCGGTGGAGCACGCCGCGTATCTATGGCCGAACAGCTTTCTGACAGCGGACGCCGACTCGGATGTAAGGTCGAAATCATAAGCTACGAACTTCTCAGCCAAGTGCCCATTGCCTCCGTCGCCAAAGTAGTAGTCGGTCTGAAATGGAGTGATCCCGACGTGGTCAACGACATTGTGGCTCTCGCAAGGAAGGAGTCAATCGATATTATACTCCCCTTTGTCGACGGTGCTATCGAGATAGCCGCCCGTTGCCGTCAATTTCTGCCCGATGTCTTCATTCCCGTAAGCGATCCCGAAATTTCGGAAAGCATGTTCGACAAGGTGATCGCGGCCAAATCTTTCCGGGAAGCCAACCTGCCGATACCGACCACCTACAATGTGCTTACCGCCCAACTTCCGGCCATAGCGAAGCCGCGCCGCGGCTCTGCCTCGAGAGGCATCAAGGTATTCTATAATATGGAGGAGCTGATGCATCTCGACAATCTCAGTGACTATATCCTTCAGGAATACATAGAGCACCATGATGAATACACGGTCGACTGCTACGTCAGCACCGAAGGGGAGATACTCTGTGCTGTGCCACGCCGCCGTATCGAAGTCATGGGAGGAGAAGTGACACGCACCTGCACCTGCCGCCTTCCTCAGCTTATCGACCTAAGCCACGACGTCATCCGCGCTTTCAAACTCCGCGGTCCCGTGACGGTTCAGTTTCTGCACGACCTCAATTCAGACCGCTATCTCCTTATGGAGGTGAATCCGCGACTGGGTGGAGGCGTGATATGCTCCATCTGCGCCGGCGCGCCCATCACCGATTATATCATCGCGGAGTCCTTAGGCAAGAAACTCAGCCCCTGCAACGACTGGAAGGAGAACACCCTGATGACCCGCTACTGGAAAGAGGTCGTTTTCTTCGACAACTAACCCACCACCCTCTGCCCCTCGAACCATGAGTCATACCCATACAATCATCATAGCAGAAGCCGGCGTCAACCACAACGGCTCCTTGGAGCGCGCCCGAGAGATGGTGCGTGTGGCCAAAAAAGCAGGAGTCGACTACGTCAAATTCCAGACCGCCGTACCGGAGAAAGTGATCAGCAGCATTGCGCCTAAGGCTGAGTATCAGAAGGATACAGACGGGGAAGAACGCAGTCAGCTCGATATGTGCCGTGCCATTCATCTCCCCCTCTCAGACTATGCCGGACTGAAGCTCCTTTGCGAAGAGGAGGGTGTCGGATTCATGAGCACCCCCTTCGACCTTGAGTCGGTCGAGCTCCTCGGCTCCATGTCTCCCGACTACATCAAGGTACCTTCAGGCGAAATCACCAATCTGCCTTATCTTAGAGCCGTAGCCGCTCTCGGCATTCCGACTATCATTTCCACAGGGATGTCCACACTCGAAGAGATAAAGGATGCCGTGGAGATTCTCACCGGAAACAGCGAACGCTATCCGTCGTCATCGCGCCTGACGACCTCGGACATCATCGTCCTGCACTGCAACACGGAGTATCCCACACCGATGTCAGACGTCAATCTCCGCGCCATGGAGTCAATCGCCAAGGCCACAGGATGCCGTGTCGGTTACAGCGACCATACGCAGGGGATCGAAGTGCCGATCGCAGCCGTGGCTCTCGGGGCTCAAGTTGTCGAAAAGCATTTCACCCTCGACAGAAATCTTCCGGGTCCGGATCATAAAGCCTCACTCGAACCGGACGAACTGGCTCAGATGGTTAGATCGATACGCAACATAGAGAAAGCGCTCGGTTCCGCACGGAAAAAGGTTTCGGAGAGTGAGCGTAAGAACATGGCCGTAGCGAGAAAAAGCATTGTCGCCGCCCGCGACATCAAAGCCGGCGAAATTTTCACGCACGAGAATATAACCGTAAAACGTCCCGGCAACGGTATATCGCCGATGGAATGGGACAAAGTTGCCGGTCA
Organism: uncultured Sangeribacter sp.; assembly: GCA_964409015.1. GTDB lineage: Bacteria > Bacteroidota > Bacteroidia > Bacteroidales > Muribaculaceae > Lepagella. Next base: position 13,146 of record CAYPBS010000002.1, on the reverse strand, counting down.
AGTCGCCAAACGGGACTTCCCCTACGACTCCCTCATAGAGCTCTGAAAATCATGCATATAGCCATCATAACAACCACCCGTGCAGACTGGGGTCTGCTCTCTCCGGTGGCTCGGGAGCTGAGGAGACTGGGGGTGGATGTGGATGTCATCACAGCCAACATGCATCACATCGCGGAGCTCGGCAACACGTATAAGGAGGTGGCATCGGACGGATTCACCCCCGCGGCTACGATTGCACCCGGCGCCTCCCCCTCTCAGACAGCCGCCCTGACACTTGCCGGCACAGCGGAAGCGATAGAAACGCTCCGTCCCGATGCCTCCATCATACTGGGAGACCGATACGAGGCCTTGGCAGCCGCTCAGGGATGTGTCCTTTCCGGCTGTCCGCTCATACACATTGCCGGCGGTGCGATTTCGGAAGGGGCCTTTGACGACTCGTTCCGCCATGCCATCACCAAGCTCGCACGACTGCATTTAGTGGAGACAGAGGAGTATCGCCGCCGTGTGATTCAGCTCGGAGAGACACCTGAGAGCGTCGTCACAACCGGCGCCATCGGACTCCACAACCTCCTCGACATCCCTCCTTTACCCAAGGACGAACTGGAACGTTCCATCGGGTTTTCGCTTGGAGACAATTGCCTGCTGGTCACCATGCATGCGGCCACACTCTCCCCTACTCCTCCCTTAGAGCAGATCGGAAACCTCCTCGAAGCACTCGCGGAGGAAGAGGACTTCCGCTATATCATCACTTATCCGAACAACGACACTGATCCCGCTCCCCTCATAACGGCCGTCGAGTCGTTCGCACTGAAGAATCCGCACAACGTCCGGGCACTCCCTTCGCTCGGAATGAGGCGCTACGCAAGCGCGCTCCATTACGTCAAGGGGGTTGCGGGCAATTCCTCGAGCGGTATCGTCGAAGCACCTTCCGCAGGAATCCCTACCCTCGACATCGGCATCCGACAAAAAGGACGTACGGCGGCTCCTTCGGTGGTACATTGCGGCGAGAGCCGCGAGGAGATTGTCGCCGGATTGCGTACCCTGCGGAGCGAAAAGATACGCCAGATCGCCTCACGACGCGAAAATCCTTATTACAAACCTGATACTCTGAACCGGATCTGCAAGTCGATACTCTCCTTCCCATTCGCATCAGCTTCTCCCAAACATTTCTACGATATATGACGTCGTCCAAAACACTCTTTTTCATCCCTGCCCGGGGAGGAAGCAAGGGAATCCCGGGTAAAAACATCAAGTCCTTCGGAGATAAACCCCTGATATGCCATTCCATAGATCAGGCGCGTGCTTTCGTTGCCGACAAGGATATATGTCTCTCTACCGACGCCCCGGAAATTGCATCAGTAGCCACGTCCGTCGGTCTGGAGGTCCCATTCCTGCGCCCGGCACACCTTGCCACAGACACGGCGACCACTCAGGACGCCATCCTGCACGCCCTCGACTTCTACAGAGAACGCGGCATCGACTACGATACCGTCGTCCTTCTCCAGCCTACATCACCTCTACGCACCACAGCCGACATAGCCGGAGCCATCAGCCTGTACCACAAGGATATAGACATGGTCGTCAGCGTCCGTGAAGCCTCTACCAACCCTTACTACAATGCCTTCGAGACCGATTCCGAAGGCTTCCTGCACATCAGCAAGGGGGAGGGTCTCTACACGCGCCGGCAGGACGCGCCGAAAGTCTGGGAGTATAACGGAGCCATTTACGTCATAAACACCGAATCCCTGAGGAAGATGCCGATGGGGCGTTTCCCACGCCGGGTCATGTTTGCCATGTCAGCCGAAAGCTCCGTTGACCTCGACACCCCGCTCGACTGGCTAACCGCCGAATCAATTCTCAAAAAAAGATCTCTATAACTATGTCCGACAAAAAGAAAATAGCCGTCTATTGCAGCTCGGCATCCGATCTTCCCGAAGACCTGTGTATAACCGCCCGAAAACTGGGGAACCTGATAGGGGAGCTCGGCCTGACCCTTATCTACGGAGGTGTCAACGCGGGTCTGATGCACGACGTGGCTCAGGGTGCATCCGACTCCGGCGCTGAAATCATCGGCGTCATTCCGGAGTTCTTTATCCATCGGGCCGACCCGCTGTGTACAACCCTTATCGAGACGCCGGATCTCAACACCCGCAAATCCCGCATGATATCTGAAGCTGACATCTACATTGTCCTTCCCGGCGGTCTGGGCACAATCGACGAATGGATCTCGACCTCCTCCGCCATGATGGCCTCGAGAGTATGCGACCCTAAGCGCACCAAGCTCCCCATCATCGTCTATAACCGCGAAGGGATGTATGACCATCAGATCGCGCAATTTGCGGCCACCAACGCCGGAATCTACGCCCACGGACGTCATGCCGAATGTGGCACAATCTGTCCGACCCCCGAATCGCTTTTCTCAACTGTAAGGGAGGCAGCCGGCAAGGAATAAACCGGAAAAACATGTTGTCAAACATGTTTTTTCAGATTCCGGAAATAAAAAAAGATTGTAATTTTGCACTTGATTTGCAGCATACAAGTAAGCGGTATAAAACTCACTGAAAACAATGAAATTATCCGCATAAAAGTGTCCAATAACCTCGCAAGATGTCTATTCGCAATCGTACTTGAAAAACTGTGATAATATATAATACACTTTTTATTTAACTATCAAAATTCTATTTACATGAAGAAATTCTTTACTTCTATCGCTGTAGCAGCTATGGCTGTATGCGCTCTTGACGCTGCCGCTCAGGCTCCCGAGCTCTATCTCCGCGGTTCCATGCCCGGCTGGAACGCTTCCGATTGTACAGACCAGTACAAGTTTGCCACAACCGACGGCGAGACCTACACCCTCAGTCTCGACAAGCTCGAAGGTGAGTTCAAGATTGCCACCAACACTTGGAACAATTACAACTTCGGCAGCGTGAGCAATATCGAGCTCGACAAAGAGTACACCCTCGTCAATTCCGGCACATCCGGCAACTGCAGCCTCAAGGAAGGAAGCGCTACAAACGTAACCATCAATTTCACACTCAGCACCGCCGCCATCAAGATCACCGGTGACACCGGCGTATTCGAGTATCCCGACCTCTACGTTGTCGGCGCCCTCACAGCTTGGGCAGAGCCTTTCCCCGAGGATTACAAGATGACACGCAACGAAAATGTCTATACCATCACACTTGCTGATTTCCCCGCCGGTGCTTTCAAGATCGCGGCCAACAAGTGGGCTCCTAACTTCGGTAGCGACGAGGCAACCCCCGACATCACTGTCAACGAGCTTTACACTACCGCTGACAACGGCAATGACATCATCAACCCCACCGACCTTACAAACGTGACCCTCACCTTCACCTACAACCGTGAAGGCCCCAGCACCCTTCTCCTTTCTACAGGTGCTTCCGTAGGTTCTATCGCCATCGAAGAGGGTACAGCCGAGTACTACAGCATCGACGGTGTACGCGTAGCTAACCCCGACAAGGGCATCTACATCAAGAAAGCCAATGGCAAAGTAAGCAAAGTTATTCTCTGATAACTCAGCGACACACCCAATCATAAGAAGGCCGCAGACAACATCGCGTTGTGTCTGCGGCTTTTGTTTTCTCTCTAAGCGAGGCTCACCAATCAGGCCTCATGCCTGAAGCTCGGCCGTAGGGGTATAGATACGGCCGGCCAGCTCCTTGTCGAGCATGTACATGCCGTACTTGTTGCCCTCAACGGCTTCCACAGCGTCGATCATGCCGCGGGCCGTATCCTCTTCCTCCACCTGCTCGTTGACAAACCACATCAGACGGTTGATGGAAGCAAAATCGTTGTCTCTGTGGGCTATGGCTGCAAGATTGTTGATCATCGCAGTCACCTTCTTCTCGTGCTCCAGTGTCTGACGGAACATGTCGAGAACCGAAGGCCATTCCACCGGCACGGCCTCGATGGCCTCAAGCTCCACCTTGGCATCCTGAGCATTGAGATAATTCATCAGTATGCGGGCATGGTCCTGCTCCTCATTGAACTGGGTCTTAAACCAATTTGCAACTCCGGGATACCCCTTATGCTGCGCGTCCATACCCATGGAAAGATAGAGATATGCCGACCACATTTCGGCATTGATCTGCCTGTTGATAGCTTCGTGCAATTCTTTGCTAATCATAACTTTCTTATTTGTTTAACTGTTAAACTGTTCCGAATCACAAAATTACAAAATTCCGCTTATCTCTCCAATCGAAGCGGGGCGCGATTTTGTCATACCGCAAAAATTGGTTACTTTTGCACTGATGCGCAACGACATGCTCAACAAATACATCTGGATAGTCGACACGATCACTTCTCACGGCCGTCTCACCCGCAGCGAAATCAACAGGCTGTGGGAGCTTTCTCCACACTACGACGGCAATCCGATACCTCACCGGACCTTCTTCAACTACCGGCGTGACATCGAGCGCATTTTCAATATCGACATACTCTGCGACAACCTCCACCGCTACTACATCGCCTCTCCCGATTCTCCGGCCGACGAGGCTTTCCGGTCGTGGATGCTGGACTCGTTCGCCATGCGCTCGGCCATGACCGCCGCTTCCGATCTGTCGGGTCGCATAGATGTGGAGAAGATCCCCTCGGCACGCGATTATCTCGCGCCCATAATCAGCGCCCTGCGCGCCAACAAGTGTATCGTCTTCTCTTACAAGAGCTTCAAGAGGACCCTCCCGGACACGGACATCCCCTTCGCGCCTTACTTTCTGAAGCTGTTCCGCCAGCGCTGGTACATGATCGGACGGCGCACCGATACGGGAGAAATACGCACCTACGCGCTCGACCGTATAGCCGCGCTCTCGCTCACCTCCCTGACTTTCACGATGCCCGAAGGGCTGGAGCCGGCCGACCTCTTTTCCGACCTTTTCGGAATCACCTCCTCCCGCGGAGATGTCCATCATGTCATTCTCTCAACAGACCCCATCACCGCCAAATATCTCCGGGCACTTCCTCTCCACCATACTCAGCGTGAGGACCTGTACTCAGACCGCTCACTCTTCCATCTCGACCTCAAACTCACACCCGACTTCGTGCGGGAGCTGATGTCGATGGGACCCGACATTACGGTTATCCAGCCTAAGGAGCTGCGCGTCATGCTCACCGAACGTCTTCGCGAGACACTAAGAAACTATGAACCACAACAATGAGCACTAAGACATCATCCGACAATGATTCCATGCAGCGTGTGCGCGAATTAGGCACCGCCTCCGTGGTTCGGCTGCTCTGGAAATACAGCCTTCCCGCCGTCATAGGCACGGTCGTCACCTCCATATATCATCTTATCGACTCCATAGTCATCGGCCATGCCATAGCCAATCCGAACGTAATCACCGGTATCGCCGTGACTTTCCCGGTGATGAACCTGTCGGCGGCTTTCGGTATGCTTATCGGAGCCGGCGCGGCCACCCGTATCTCCATCGTGATGGGACAGAAGGACATCGGGCGCGCCCGCCTGATCTTAGGCAATTCGGTCGTGCTGACGGTCATCATCGGGGTCTTGTACATGGCCGGCTTCCTGATCTTTCTCGATCCCATTCTGCGGGCGTTCGGTGCTTCGGATGCTTCCATACCCTTCGCCCGCACCTTCATGCAGTGGATCATACCCGGCATGGTGCTCATCAATCTCACCTTCTCCTACAACAACGTGATGCGCGCTACGGGCTATCCGCGCAAGGCCATGTACACGAACCTTATGGGAGCCGGGATGAACCTCATCCTCGCGCCGCTGTTTCTTTTCGTGTTCAGGTGGGGCATCTGGGGCGCAGCTCTCGCAACCGACATCTCAATGTGTATCACGGCCTTTTTCGTGATGCAGCATTTCTTCGTCCCGAGCCATACACTCTCCTTCCATCGGGGCACCTTCCGGCTGAAATGGCGTATCGTGGCCTCGGTGCTCTCCATCGGTATGGCTCCGTTCCTTATCAACATGGCCGCGGCTGCCATCAATGCCATCGTCAACAATTCCCTGAAATTCTACGGCGGAGACAATGCCATAGCCGCTGTCGTGGCTTTCAACCGCTATGTCACCGTATTCGTGATGGTCGTGATAGGTATCTGTCAGGGGATGCAGCCTATACTGGGCTACAATTACGGTTCGGGGCGCTACACACGCCTCTTCCGGACGCTTTTCTTCGCAGCGCTCGCCGGCACCATCGTGACCTCCATCGGCGCTACCGGAGCCCAGATTTTCCCCCGCCGGATCGCATCGCTGTTCATGCAGGATCCGCAGCAGATCAATGCGGCCGTCAACTGTCTGCATATCACGACCGTATCGTTCTTCATCGTCGGATTTCAGATCATAGCCACCAACTTTTTCCAGAGTCTCGGTATGCCCCTGAAAGCCATTTTCCTTTCTCTCACCCGCCAGATCATCTTCATGATACCCCTGCTGTTCATCCTCCCGGGGATATATAAGCTCAACGGCGTGTGGATGGCCTTCCCTATTTCCGACACGATTGCCACGGTAGTGACGGCTCTGATGCTTGCATGGCAGATACGCTCGATCAAGCGTCATGCAGCCCTGAACCCTCACCCTATTCCCGACCTGTAAAGACGATTCTTGCCGGTACATCACCGGTTCGGACACTCCACAGGCGTTTGCCTTCGGCATCATAGCAATGGAGGCGGCCGGGAGTGACGTAATTACGCGCGTCGCCCACGTATATCTCCCCCGTCACCGGATTTACCGCAACGCTGTAAGGAATCTTGATCTCCTTCTCGGTGCCATCGGTGATAAACCCGTCGCTCACCTTCTCAAGACGCCTCACATCTACAATACCGTACTCGGTCTCGTTGCGCATCGTCTCGTAGCTCCACTGCGTCGAGACGTAGTAGAGGCTGTCCCCTTTCAGGGCGTAGTCGCTCACGCCGAGAGGGAGGCGTGCCGTGATGCGGTTCTTGCGCGTATCGTAGCATGTGAGGGTGGGTTCCGCTCCGTAGTAGTCGCCGCGGGAGGTGATCCACAGCTGGCCGTAGCGGTCGCACAGTACGCGGTCGAGGTTGCGGGCGATCTCGATGCGCCCGGTCTCCCGGAAGGAGCGGAGGTCGACCACAGAGATCGTATTCTCGTAATTAGGCACCATGTAGCCACCCGAGTTGGCCACGTAGAGGTTATCTCCGGCCACAGCCATACCGTCGGGCTGATAGCCCACGAGGACACGTCCGGTCTGCTGAAGGGTGGCGGTGTCGATCCGGGCGACGTAGCCGATCTGGGCATGTTCGGCACCGACCTGCACGGGGCCGGCGTAGGAGCTGACGTATGCGTAGCCCTCGTGGAAGACGACAAAGCGGCAGTTGGGTATCTCGACCATACCTATACGTCTGCCGTCTGAAACCCTCATCACCTCGACCTTGTTGCTGCAGTTGATGACGGCCCACAGACGGCTGCCGTAGAGTCCGAGATCGTTGCCGACATCTCCGAGCTCCTTGGGGACGTCGGGGTTGGCCGAGGCGTATATGTCGCGGATATAGGTGGCCGAGGCGTAATCATAGTAGTCCAAGGAGGCTTTGTTGCTTCCCATGTTCCCCTCGTTGAGGAGATAGAAGCCGCTCACCGACGTGAGCTGCGGATTGCCGGTATCGACAGTCTCCGGGATATAGATGACATCTTCGTCGCGACATCCCGAAAGCAGTAATGCCGCCGGGAGGACTAACGCGAGAAGCAGATCGGGACACAGTTTCATATTGACAGTCGTAAGGTCAGGCGATAGTTGCGGCCCGGCATCGGGTAGTTGCGTATCACCTCGTATTGCTGATTGAATAAGTTGTTGATCTCTAACATGATCCGGAATGACATCCGGGAGGAAAGAGGTCTTTCGTACTGAAGGGACAGGTCGTGGGTGTACCACGGCTGTTCGTAATTGGCGGGGATATTGGCGGATGTGTGCCATCGCTCTCCGACATATATGAAGCTGTAGTTGAGCCCCAGATGTTGCCATTCGCCGTGGAGCGTGGCGGAACCGCTGTGGAGCGGGATATAGGCAATCTGCCCTTTGTAGCTGCCGGAGGCATCGAAGGTATCTTCCGGATCGCTGTAATCGCGTGCGCGCTCATAACTGTAGGAAAGCCTCCCTCCGAGACTCACACCTCCCGGTAGTGAGGTCATGCAGCTCAATGAGCAGTCTACTCCGAAAATACGGGCTTCGCCGATGTTCATCATCATCCAGCGGTATTGCCCCGTGCCTTTCGGCACGGCTATTATCTTGTCTGTAACCCGGTTATAGTACACCTCGCAATTGGCTTCAAGAGTCTTCAATATCTCCGAGGCCACCGGCAGACTGTAGTCGGCTCCCACGGAGTACTGGGTGGCGTACTCGGGCTTCAGTCTGGCGTTCCCCATGTCGGTGTAATAGAGATCGTTGAAGGTCGGCATCCGGAAGATTCTCTTGTAGAATCCATGCAGCGACAGGCTCTGGAGCAGCTCAGGTCGCCATGAGAGGAAGAACGCGGGGGTGAACCGGTGGAGATTACTCCGCTTCCTCTCCGTATGCACCCCGCTGTTGAGGTCGTAACGGTCCCAGACATCGGTGAGCAGCAGGCTCCCCTGAGCCTTAAGTCCGCGCCATTGCCATGCTGTGGCCACGGCTGCCAAAAGCATGTTCCGCACCGGGAAACTGAAGTTTGTCATCTCCGAATCGAGCCGGTCCCATTGCCAGTCAGCTGAGGCCGAGATGTCCCATCCGGATAGGATATTGAGCCGGTGGGAGGTGCTCAGATACAGTTCGTCCTGATCAAAACTGTTGTCGATGTACTTCAGCGTCGTGTCCGGATTCAGGTAACGCAGGTGGTCGCGCGAGTACTTGCCGTTGACCATCCATTCGTAGCGCCCCTCGCCGTGAGTCTTCTGAATCGACCCTTGGGCAAAGAAATTCCGGTCCCACTGATGCTGCGATGTCTTCCATACATTGTTGACTATGGCACCCGGAATACCCCGCGAAGAATCGTAGTAATACAGCTTCGCCGACCAGTGTCCGTCCCTCAGCTCCCCGAAAGCCGTTGCCTCGCCCCGCAGCGCATGTATCATGCCGTTGTGGCGCACGGCGGTCGTATCCCACGCCACACTGCCATCGCTGAACAGCTTCCTGTAACGAAACCGATAGCGTCCCGTAGCAAAGGTGTACTCCATCGACATCGCAAGCGATAGACGCTTGCTGACCTTCCACTCCATCCGCGCCATCGGATTGAGCAACCCGAATGACCCGGCTCGCATCCCGACACTCATATTGAACCGTTTGCCGAGCCGAAAGACAGGCCGGCGTGTGCGGATATAGACCGATGTCGCACTTCCGAAGTCGCGGGCCGGCTGGAAGATCTCCGACTTCTGACCGTTATACATCGATATCTCCTCAATATTATCTAAGGAATAACGCCCTAAATCCACCTGACCGTTCTGAGCGTTCGTTATCTGTATGCCATCGTAGAATACTCCGGTATGGTTACTCCCCATGCCCCGGACATCGATTGTCTTAACACCCCCGACACCTCCGTAATCCTTAACCTGTACGCCCGAGAAGTATCGCATGGCGTCTGCAACACTGTGAACGTTCAGCTCCTCGAGACGCTCTCCGGAAAGACGCTGCGCAGGTATAACCTCCTGATTCAGAATAGCCTCCGTCACGATAAGCTCCGGCAGAACACTCGTCCTCGCGGAATCAGCCCTTTCTTCTGCACACGCAATAAAACGGCATCCGGCCAAGGCCATAACCCACAAAATATACAATTTCGACTTCACACCGCAAAGATAGCAAAATCCCCTGTGAGCAGCCGCAGTCAATGGTCTCAAAAAACTTTCGCTACAGCTCTGATGTAAAAAAAAGCGCCTCCCTGATCCGGGAAGCGCCTTCCTTATAATATGTTTTGGGTATAATTACTTAACCACCTTCTTAGCAACTACTGTACCGTCAGCCTTGTACTCGCGAACGATATAGATACCTTTCTCAGGAGCGTTGTTCATGCGAACACCTTGGAAGTTGTAGTATTCAGTAGCTACAGTCTCAGCATTGCTAACAGTTGTGATATTCTTCACGCCAAGTGTAGCTGCGTCAGCGTTACCGATAGCATCGATTTCCTTAACTACACGGTAGTCATCAGCATCGTAGTGGTACTTTACCTTACCTGTGTATTTCATGTTTATAATAGCACCAAGACTTGTGCTGAACCGTGAATTCAATCCAAAAGTCTTATCGCCTACACCAAGCTTACAAACAATCTGGCCTTCTTCCTCATCACCGGGGAAAGGACTCTGACCCCAACCACTAATAACACATTCGGGAGAGAGAAGACTTACAACAAGCTGAGTATCAGCAGCAGCTTTCAGATAATAGTTTGTAAACATCATACCGGGTTCGACAGGATTCGCAATATAGTTACTCTTATCAACCTCCCAATCAATAAGAGTTGCAAGTCCTTCGGGATTTGTATTTTCAGGATCAGCATTGGGAGCGAGAGTGATATAATCAGTGAAATAATTATACTCATCGACACCGACAGAGGTAGAACTTGAAGTAGCCTTTACAGGAAGATCAGCTTCACCATATTGGCCTTCGAATGTAAGAGGAGAAGTACACCAAGCAACATAATACATCTGAGCAGGAACGAAATCCTCAAAGAAATCACCGAGGGTATAAGCAGCTCCTTTATACGTGCCCATATCGAAATTCTCATCGGCTGCACCGAGGTTGAAGATATGAGCCTCAGAAGCTACAATATCAATCTCACTGAAGCCAAAGACAGCAGCAGTTTCACCCTCGATCTGATCTTGCACAGTTGCTTTCACTGTTACAACATGAGAAGCATCGGCAGGACCCATAGGAGCATACATTGTCATGCTGACATCATTAACATCAGGATCAAATGCATCAAAAGCAAGATATGCAGCCTTTTCCATATTTATGTTGTTGCTTCCTGCAACTTTGGTACCCTCTTTAAGCCAGTAATCTGAAGTACCCTGATAAGTACAAGAATTCTGACCCATCAACTGCATATTGAACAAGCCATAGAAACCGGGCAATGAGCCATAAGGGAACTCAAACATAGCAGAGTTATTATCTTTCATATACTTAGCCACGCTTTCAATAGTTGCGGGAGCCTCGGCAGCTTCAAGAGAACCATACTCTTTTGCAGCTTTGTCCCAGTCGAAAATCTCATTTTCGGTACCTAAATTAAGATACCAATCATCATCTAAACCATGGTCTAAATAAGCCTGAGCAGGCCATACGCAATCGAAGTAGATACGGGTGGGTTTGTCATTATTGTCATCATAAGTATAGACTGTCACCCAATACTGGGGCAATTCCTCAAAGGGATATTTAAACCCTTCATCTCCGAAAATTAAGACATCACACCATCTTTGGGCATTGTTATTGATTCTTACAGTCCATTCCTTGCCACTGGCAGAACTTTTGCTAGGTTTCAGAGTAATGTCTTCTCCCATAACTCCAGCTTCCAAAGCAGCACGACTAGAAGAAACAACTTCTTTAATGCCGGGGACAAAAGAGGCTTTCTGATTCGCGATAGTTCGCGGTGTGGCAGCCATAGCTGTTCCAGTAACCAAAGAAGCAGCTAAAATAGCGTAGAATTTTTTCATCTTCTCTTTTAGTTTAGGTTATTAATTAAAACTTATTTGCTCTTTCTCGTTTTTACTTTCGATAATCCGGTGCTATCGATCCCAATCGATTTTATCATCGGAATATATCGCTTGCAAATTTGAGGATTACATCCGACATAAACAAATATTTTACAAAAAATTTAAGGTTCTTTAACCTTAAAAACCCGATTCCCCGCCAACTTTTATTCCATGAAAAATTTTTTGAGATTTTATCCCTAAAATATTTTGCTGTTCCAAAATAAATATCTACCTTTGCATCGCCTTTCAGGAAAGAGCGGTAAAAAATACCATTCAATTCTAAAGGTCTTTGGGAGATTCGCTAGCTCAGCTGGTAGAGCACAACACTTTTAATGTTGGGGTCGTGGGTTCGAGCCCCACGCGAATCACAAAAGAGGTCCGTTAGCTCAATTGAATAGAGCATCTGACTACGGATCAGAAGGTTGCAGGTTTGAATCCTGCACGGATCACAACCCTGAAACTGCTTGCCCCCGCAAGCAGTTTTTTATCCCCCCTCTCCCGACGCAATCTCCACACCATAATGTAGGGATGCTTTCATGGAGCAGCCTGCTACCCACGACCCAGTTACCCAAGCACATGTTGACCCGAGTAGCGAGTCGTATCGGAGCCAGAAAAGGCGACGATACATGCATAGCCTGTGGTAAGCGAAGCGCCACCACAGGTAACGCCACCGACTAAATAACGACCCGCAGCGCGGCGTCGGACATTCCTGTCAACCACAACTCAACCATAACGACCCGCACATCGCGGGTCGCCCTGTGATTGGCCATAATTGGCCAATTTACCCCATTGAAATTTTCCTGATGAATCCCACCCTCACGTAGGGTGCCTCCATGGAGCAGCCTGTTACACACGATGGAGAGACCCGCGCAGCGCGGTCGTATCGGAGCCACAAAGGCGACGATACATGCATAGCCTGTGGTAAGCGAAGCGCCACCACAGGAAAACCATCGAATAATGTTAACGACCCGCAGCGCGGCGTCGGACTTTCCCGCCAACCACCACCCAACCATAACGACCCGCACATCGCGGATCGCCCATGTGATTGGCCATAATTGGCCAATTTTCCCTCATTGAAATTTTCCCAATGAATCCCACCCTCACGTAGGGTGCCTCCATGGTGCAGCCTGTTACACACAATGGAGAGACCCGCGTAGCGCGGTCGTATCGGAGCCTGAAAAGGCGACGATACATTCATAGCCTGTGGTAAGCGAAGCGCCACCACAGGTAAACCACCGACTAAAATAACGACCCGCAGCGCGGCGTCGAACTTTCCCACCAACCACCACCACGTCATAACGACCACGCTACGCGGGTCTAGACACTCTCAATGAATCCCACCCTAACGTAGGCTGCTACTTCCATGGAGCAGCCTGCTACGCACGTCCCTATTTACCATTCTCCAATACTCAACTTATCCCATTGTGTAACAGGATGTTCTGCAGAACATCCCTACGCTATCCGGTGTATCTGCGCAATTCTGTATTGATATGTCT
>CAYPBS010000001.1:0-161009 GCA_964409015.1 uncultured Sangeribacter sp. | reverse complement strand
CTACTCATCCGCGTAAGGACGTCTCCAAATTTTTTCGATAAATTCCGCCTCCCGTCGGCCTACTTCCATGAAGCAGCCTGCTACACACGATGGGGAGACCCGCGTAGCGCGGTCGTATCAGAGCCTGCAAAGTCGATGATACATGCGTAGCCTGTGGTAAGCGAAGCACCACCACAGGTTAGTCCCCCCGGTCAAGCTTGTGATAGGGCAATAATTGGACTATTTTCCCATCCTATACTTCCCTCCCATACGTAAATAATGAGCATCAAACCCGGGTTTGATGCTCATTATTTATGGATTGCGACATTCGTCGCGTAGGTTTTCTTATTTCACGATCACTTTCACTACATCCTTGTCAGCTTTCACAACATAGATACCGGCCGCCATGTTGAAGGTAGCGTTGTTGCTTGCATCGGTTGTAGATGCCATGACTTTTCCATCGGTGCTTACTATGCTGATTGCCTTACCTTCGAAGCCTTTGACAACGATTGTGCCGTTCTGTGCGTAAATGGCCTTGCTGCCGGCTGCCACACCTTCTACACCTGTCGTGGTAATCTTAAGGATATTGGATTCCAAGCCCTTGGTGCCGTCAGAGATGACGGGGATAACCACGTAGGTATATTGAGTAGCTTCTTCTACGGTGGAGTCGGTATATGTTCCATCCTCGCAAGCTTCGTTCGAAGCTATGATTGCGCCATTGCGATAGATGTCGTAGCCCGTGATCTTGATGTCGTCACTCATGGGAGAGAACGCGATGTCGTCGATCATGATCCCGAAGATATCCTCACTGACGTAGTGGATTGCAAAGTATTTTGCATTTTCGGGGAGTGTGAAGCTATATTCTTCCCAGATGGTGCGAGTGAGAGAAGCATCGCCGGTGACTTCGATTGTCTCGAGGAGCTTGAAGTCTTCTGGCTCATCGCCGGATGTGGAATACATCACTTCGATTACCTCCTTGCCATACTGGTATGTGAGAGGACGCACGGAGAAGCGGAATTCGCTTCCGGGGGCTACCTCCGGTGAGATCAGCCAGTCGTCAGCGGCACTTCCGTCTTCCGGACAGAACGCCACGAGGAACTGATCCCCCGTCTTGGCTCCGAAACTGCTCGTTGTACCGAGAATCTCGTCTACCTGAGGCTGGTTATAGACAAGATAGCTGGAAGGTCCGTAAGCACCGGGGATTTCGGGGAAATTCGGAGAATTCAGACCCCATACCTTCTTCCCGTCGCCGTCCACACGCTTGAACTGGCCTATCATGTCGCTTGTGCTGTCGAGCACGAACGGTGTCTCATCCTCGAAGCTCTCCACGACCTCGTTGGCAGCTGTCAGAGGTGTCCAGTCGAGCACGACCTTATCGTAGCTTATCTCCGAGGCGGTAAGGTCGGTGACGACAGGTGTCAGGCCCTTGCCGACGGTGAATTCCTTAGACATGGTGTCGTTGTACTCCTTGTCGTCTGCACGGGTGATTGTGTAGGTGACGGTCATGTCGCCGATCTGTTCGGCGGTCGGTGTGAATGCGATGTCGAGGCTGAACTCTCCATCAGGCTCTATACTCTCGGTGCCGGCAGGAACCGTCACGTTGGCAACCGTGTTGCCCTCTGAGTCTGTCAGCGTCCAAGTAGATTCGGGCATCATGTTGGCCTCGTAGCCGAAGTTGGTGATCTGAGCCACGAACTTGGCCTCGGTACCGATCTGTGCTTTGGAAGGACCTTCGATAGCTGTCACGCCGAAGTCGAATGGTACCTTGTCGAATACCTTATATCCGTACATGATGAAGGATGCCGTGGAGCTGATGTCGGATGAGATACCGAACATCACCCATCCCTTGCCGTTGAATTCTTCCGGAAGCTCGATTTCCACATTCTGACGACCCTTGGTCGTGAAGTCGGTCGTCTTGAAGCTCTTAAGGGTTGTCCAGCTTACCCCGCTTGTGCAGGCCACGACAGAGAAGTCTGCGCTGCCTCCGTAGATGTCGAGGCTGATGGTCGGATTCTTCGTTGTCTTGGTCGATACTTTGGGCAGGCTGAAGAGAGCGTCGGTAATGGCAGTTGTAGCATACGTATAGAGAGCGGAAGCATTGTCCGAAGTGGAGAAATCAGTGTAATCCTTCGAAGGATCGCCGATCTTCATGCTGAAATCGTCGTACATGACGATAGGCGACGGGCGCTGTGACGCCGACGCTGATGCCGCATACACGCTGGGTACCTCGTATGGCAGACCCATTACAGCGTTTGTCGACAGCAGATAGTCCGCTTGACCAAGGAAGTTGGAGCAGATGATGCCGACTTTCACGAGGCTCTGGGGAGTACCCTCTGCGATCTCGTAGTCATATTCGTAGACATCCGTACCGATCTCATCCGTGATGTACCATCCGGGTGTCGATGCGGAAGCAAGGTATTCGCAGAGATAATAGGTGATACCGGTGGGGTTGACATATCCACCCTGCGCACCCTCTGACGGTGCTTCCCATGTCATGTGGAGTACATAGTCGCTGTCGTCGACACTTGCTTGCAGGTTGTCGACAGTACCCGGACGCTCCGAACCGGTGTAGACACTTATCGTAGCGGGGACGCTTGCCAGCTCTCCGTCGTAGACGATCACAGTGATCACGTTTTCGCTCTGTTTGGTAGGAGCGGTTATGGTCAGTGTCTCGCCCGGCTTTCCGTTGGCGGTGACCATGTCGCAACCCTCGGCCTGCACGGTAGCTTTCAGTGGCTTGTCGGCATCGTAGGCCGTACCCTTGAAGGTCGTGGTGGGGAGTGTGAAGGTCACGGCGGCGTTCAGGGCTCCCTTGGCGCCGGGTGTAGCGGACAGGGAAGTCGCCGCTGCCGGGTTGGCCACGGTCATGTTCTCTACAGCGTTTACCTTGAAGTCACGCATATAGACGCGATATTGGTCTGCAGGTGAGATCACGTGGACACCCACGTAGTATGTGCCGGCGGAAGGCACGTTGAAGTATCCTTTGACAATATTGGTGAAGAATTCATCCGAGTTCTCGACTCCGTTGATGATCTCCGTGTCGGGAAGGATCTCCTTGACGACTGCGGAAGGATCGGGAGCCGTGAAGAGTTTGGCCTCCACATTCTCCAGATAATCATCGGTGCGGAAGCAATTCATGCTGAACTCGTAGACCGCGTTCACATCGCTGAAGGAGATTGCGGGCAGGAACAGCCATTCGTCGGCATCATTACGGGCGCTGTACTGATAGTAGTATGTCGGGTAAGAGATACCGTCCTCCATGCGGAGATAGCCGAAGACAATGCTGTTGCCATCTTCGTTGGCATCATTGATTGTAAATACCTTCGACTCTTTTTGGGTAGGCTCGAAGCTTACCGGGATCGTATAGGGATCGCCGTAGGCGAGATCATTGGAGTAGGACAGTTCCGACACCTTGCCGTCGTAGATTGCCTCTACGGAAGCGACATATCCCGCAACGGTCTCGTTCGAAGGAATCTGCGAGGCACATTCTGTCGACTTGATACCTTCTGCTATGATTTCGTCGTTAAGATATACATTGTACGTCACCTCCTCGGCATTTACGTACCCCTCGTGTATACCGGCAGTCACCGCATCCCAGCTCACCGTGGTGGCCGTAAGGGTTACGTTTTCGGGCGCGCAAGGTGTATCGTTGCCAACGTAGAGTGTGGTCACGAGGTTACGGCCAAAGTTGCCGCCGAGGCTTGTCTTTAATGTGAAGGAATGAAGCCCTTCCGTCAGATCCGTCACGTTAACCGTCACCTGACTTCCGGCTGCATTGGAACCACGCTTCACCTCTTTGCCGTCAACAAGGAAAATCCAGTCGATATCCCCTATCACGGGAGTGCCCGCGTAGGTCGTGGTGGCAAGCTTATAGGTGAGGGAGCCGCTCAGGGCGCCGTTACCGA
Source organism: uncultured Sangeribacter sp. (assembly GCA_964409015.1). Classification (GTDB taxonomy): domain Bacteria; phylum Bacteroidota; class Bacteroidia; order Bacteroidales; family Muribaculaceae; genus Lepagella. The sequence goes on along the minus strand of CAYPBS010000001.1, from coordinate 157,125 downwards.
AGATAGTGTTGACAAGCGTGCTCGTTCCCGGTGCATTGTCTGCGATCTTTACCTCATCGGGACAATAGAGCGACATGATTTCAATATCCGACGGATACTCCGTGTAGGAAAGCTCCTTGAAGGTATTCTCCTCCAGAAGTGCAACACCCGCATCTTCGTCCGATGTGTACGCATAGATGTAACCATCGTCATACGGGCTGTACGCTATACCTGTCCGGTAAGTGGACGGGCGCTCGAGGGTTCCGACCTCGGTCTGGCTACCGTCGGTTGTGCTGATCTCGAATACGGAACCGCCCTGTGCTGCCGAGCCGATACCGATCAGTTTGCCCGATTGCTGATTGTAGGTCATACCGTTGATAGCCACGGCGTTATCAACCTTGTTGAGCACTGTCACATCATCGGGCGCGTTTCCCGGAGCTGTTGCGAAATAAATGGAAGAGGATGTCGAGTAGTAGCCGTAAAGAATGTCATTGGTGGGATCGTAGGCAGCGATGTCGAGCATGGGGACACCGTCCTCTATCTGGGTGCTGCTCAGAAGATTCCCCTCGAGATCATACTCATTTACGTAGTTGCCGGTGGTGAAAATCCACAGCACCTCGCTTCCGAACATGATGATTTTGTTCTCGCGCATGTACATGCAGGAAGCGGAAAAGTCATATCCGCTCGGCCCCGTCACATCAGAGGAGAAGATCCTTTTTAAATCTCCATCGAGGAAAACCTCGTACACACTGGGAGAATAAGTATAGGTCCCGTCGTAACACAGATAACCGTAAACCGTGCTTCCGGATGCCCCCATGCGGGAAGGCGCAAGAGCCTTGGAGACAGATTGCGGCAGACGGACTTTGGAGTTACTTAGAGCTTTCTCTCCTATCTCAGGATTGGATGTCTTCATCTTCATCCTGAAGAAAGGATTCTCAATCGGTTTGCCCTGCGGTCGTGCGGGAGCGGAGGTCGGGGAGATCCTCTTTGCCGGGGTGGCGGCAAAAAGCGACGTCGCTCCGATTGCTACCGAAAGGCATAGAGTAGCCAATTTCCTCATAATCTATTGATGTTTAAGTTAAACTGTTACCATGACTCCTGAGGAATCATGGTGTTGATAATTAGTAAATTTCCAATAAAATTAGTCATTTTCCCGACGTCTGCTTCCAATCATCTGATTTTTTACAAAAAGCCGGAGAAGCCTGATGATATCCCCTCGCGACCGATCATTCGGATCATTGTGGATTCAAGCTCGCTGCAAAGGTAGTTAAATTGTTTTGTTTATCAAAGATATTATTACAATTTTTCATATTGTTTCCCCCAACCTTGTCTCTTCCTTTCACATTCGTGAGAAAAAGTTTTCCCTGAACGCATCGCTGACCGGTATCTCCGCATCTCCGATAGATATCCGGCTCCTTTCCACAGCATCGATCTTTCGCATGTTGACAATGTAGGATTTATGCACCCTGCAGAAATCTTTCTGCGGAAGCTTGTCCTCCATAGCTTTCATCGTCGTCAGCGCTATCAGAGACGAGGGACGATCAACCGTATAGATACACACATAATCGCGCAATCCCTTGATATACAGTATGGACTTGAAATCCACTCGCACCATCTTGTAGTCACATTTCACAAACATGTAGTCCTGTTCCGCCGAAGTGGCCGGCACCGTCGATGCAAGCTCCTGCGACTGGAAATGATCCAGCGCACGCTGCGCAGTGGCCAGAAATCGTGGATAGTCGATCGGCTTCAGAAGATAGTCGAACGCATGTACCGCATAACTCTCGAAAGCGTAGTCCCGGAAAGCCGTGGTAAAGACAACCAGCTTCGTCGGCCTCACGAACCGTGCAAGATCCAGTCCGGAGATTTCCGGCATGTTGATGTCCAGAAAAATGATGTCTGCATCGCACTCCTTCGAGTCCAGTGCGCTCAGTGCCTCCCTCGGATCGAGAAACGTGGAATGAACCTCCAGAAAAGGTGTACGTTCCACGAACCCCGCCAGAAGGCGCACGGCAAGAGGCTCGTCGTCGACAATCATACATTTCAGCCTGTTGTCCATAGTCATACTCTTTACGTGTTATTGCGTGGTAGCGTTATGCTGGCCTTGTATATCTTCCCCTCCGGTCCCACCGCACCGTAGCTCAGCGTCTCCATACCCGGATAGATGATTTCCAGCCGACGCGTCAGATTGCTCAGACCAACCCCGTGAGACGGCAGACCACCCTTCTTGGAGATCGGCAGCAGAGTGTTCTCCACCGTGAATACAATCTCCTTACCCACACTCAGCGAGACCCTGATATCCGATCTGGTGACACTGCTCGCCCCATGCTTGAAGGCATTCTCGACAAGCGAGATGTACAGCATCGGAGGCACGTTCACCGCCTCGATACTTTCTGCGGACGGGAAAGAGACCTCCACACTGAGATTGTCCGTGTAGCGCAGATGCATCAGCTCGATGTAATCACGCAGGAATTTGATCTCATTCTTCAGAGGCACAAACTGTGTGCCCCCCTGCTCCAGTATATGTCTCATCATGAAACTCAGCCTGCTTATCGCATCACGCGCCTTCTCCGGACTGAGCTCCACGAGGGCTGAGATATTGTTGAGCGAATTGAAGATAAAGTGCGGATTCAGCTGATCCTTGAGCCGTTCGGTCTCCATACGTGCCAGCTCCTCGCTATGCTGAAGCTGCTTGTACTCCAATTGGGCGAAGCGTTGCACGGACCGAAGCGCCAAAGCCGCGAAAGTGAACATCGAGAAACACGCGACCATTGAGAGCGAGAACACCGCAATCTCGATAGCGACAACGTTCGTCCCGTCGACATATATGTATATGATCACCACACCGGTGAGAAGAGCGTAGAGAGCCAGATTGGAGAGAAAGAAAAGCGACCTCTTATGGCGGAAAAACAACTTCGTGACAAATACCCAGTAATTGAGATAGAACACCACCATCATGAAACCGATCGGCTGGATCCACGACAGCAGAAGCGTACCGAGCGACCCGTAGCCCCACAACGCAAAAAGGATAGGGATGGAAAAGAGCAGTCCCCAGAGATATATCTGTACGAGTCCTGAAATGTGTCGCGACAGGAAATTGCGGTCGTTCATTGTAAAAAAGACACTAAATGCGGTGTAAAAAGACACTAAATGAGGTCATTCATTAAAAGAGCTCAAAAGAGGTATACACGCGCGAGTCGTTAGAAAACACCGCAAAGATAGTGTAATGTTTCCAAGCCTGCAAATCGGCGGACACCTCCGCAACTTTAGCAGCCATATCCCGCAACTTTAGCAGCCATATCCCGAAACTTTAGCGGCCATATCCCGAAACTTTGATGCTTACACCGCGTTACTTAGACGTAATAAAACCTGTAATCCCGAGCTCACGGTCAGAGTTATTACTACTTACTCAGCAAGACAAGTCAAGCTCTCACAGTCCTATAAACAATCGTAACCACATTCTGTGAGCTGTCGTTCCGGATCTACTATATGGTGTTTGAGAGTATTTTGAAACGTTGGAAAATTAGATTGTAACGCCTAACGCTCTAAAAGCATCGTTGAGATTACAAAATTTTACACCTACAGCATTACACACATCCGGTATTTTAACCCGTTTTCTACATGACGGGTCAGAGGTTTCATGAGTCACTACTGTTACTGCCTGTGATAGTGCTTCTGCTACAATCCAAGAATCTGCTACAGATACAAATTCTGCTTTGGCAGCGGGAGAATATACTTGATTGAGAGTTGTCCATCGCGATACAGTAGATAGTGCTGTAAGAGTATCTGTGTTTTCAGATATAAAGAAATCTTTTGGCAGATTCCGATCTATCCAATCAACCAATTCGTCCTTGCCCTTGCGAATCTCATCTTCAACTTTTTTAATTGAACGGAATTCGCCATTAGCTGCTAAGTTAGATAGTGTCTGCCAAAAAGATGGATAGACATCCATTGGCAATTCATTCTTAGCGGTTATGAATATATTTGTATCGAGTAGATATGTCATGTCCGCTTAGATCGAGGTTGTCATAAATTTATCGAACGTCTTTCCATATAGTCCTGTTAGCCTATAAGCTTCGGTATAGGAGATCTGCCTTGACCGTACTGCATTATAAACATGGCTTGCGAATAATCTGCCAACTCTCTTTACTGCCGTTGGATAGAATGCGCCACCGGAACTCTTTTTCTTGTCTCTGACTGTTGCTCGGTACCGCAAATAGAATTCACGATAATCACTATCACTTATTATTCCCAGATCGTGTGCTCTTCGAGCTATAACAAGAGTACTGACATTAAATTTCTTAGCGCATTCCTCTATATTGGTCCAATATTCTTTTAGGAGTACGCCGGGAACCAAAAATTCCGCTGCAACCCTATCGCAATAGACTTCTATTTGATCATGGTATTCGCCATCAAAACCTGCATATCCGGCACTGGCACCAACAAGCACATGGGTAAACTCGTGCGCCAATGTAAACATTTGGGCATTCTTGCTATCGCTGTTGTTTACAAATATCATAGGGGCGTTTGTTTCTCCAGCGAGAGCAAAGCCGCGACACTCCTCAACGTCTAAAGCACGATGGGTATTATTACCTACAATGCCATTGAAAAAAACACATATGCCCTCCTCCTCCATCCTTTCTACAAGGCTATTTACAGCTTTTTCCGGAGTATTAAAACTCATCATCCAGTCAATCTCTAAATTTAGATGTTGACGGATGATAATTGCCATGTCTTGGATAGGAGTATTTATGTCATATTTCCCCACAAAGGGACACGACTCAAGCTCATTCTCTGCGAGGTAGTCGGACAACCATTCCTGACGACCTTGGACATCAAGAACGGTTTGATAAACATTTAGATCAAATTTACCATTACTCGCTTTCCCTCTGAACATAGGGATGGGGGATGTTTCAACTGGGGGAGACGGAAGTAATAGATAGGCCAAAGGTACATGGACGAAAGAGGCAAACCCTTCAAGCTGTTTAATAGTGGGTTTTTTTTCGTCTTCAACATACATAGCAATATCTGGATGAGTCTGAAGAAACTCACCCACGTTGTAGCCTGCACGTTCTATAGCCCACAGGTACATTTCTTTTGGTATTGTAATATACTCGCGTGCCATGCCTCTGCAAAGTTAGTAATTTATAATGATAACATCACATCCTTAATAACAAAAGAACGTATCGCCACTCTAAAAAATGAATGAGCCGTGCAGGGTAAGGGATTGACAGTATAGTTAAGACGAGCCACGAATAACGAAAACCCCACGCGGTAGCGCAACATTATAAAAGAGGCACTGCCTCACTACAATGCCCCTAACACCAAAACTTTACAATTATGAACACTTAGTCGGCGGTTGGTGTACCTCCGTGGTTTTGGTGACGTTGCAAAATTACAAATTACTTTGAATTAGGAAATTATTTTAGATAATTCCTTCATAAAAACTTTAGGGGTGATACCGCGTTATTTAGACGGAATAAAACCAATTATTAAAAGCATGAAGATAGAAACCGCCACCAAAGAAGACGCTTCGCTGATTGCGGATGCCATCGTGGAAGCAATCGGCCCTGAGATAACATCAGGGCTGGCCGGCAGCTCACACTCACAGGAAGAGGTTCACGCCATTTTCCGCCGGCTCGCTGCAAGGGACGATACCCAGTACTCTTACCGCAACTCCCGCATCGCCCGCGATGATGCGGGGAACCCGATGGGCGTATGCATAAGTTATGACGGCGCGGAGCTCAAACGCTTGAGGCGACCATTCTTTGCCGAAGCGAACCGCGTTCTCGGCTGGACTCTGACTGCGGAGCAGATTGAAGAGCTCCCCGGAGAGACATCCCCCGACGAATTCTATCTGGATACGCTCATGACCCTCCCTCGTTTCAGAGGGAAAGGCGTGGCGCGCGCTTTGATCGCCGATGCGCGGGCCAAGGCCTCGGCTGCCGGAAAGCCTTTAGGGCTTTTATGCGACACCGATAACACCGTCGCACGCCGTCTCTATGACTCGATCGGATTCAGGGACCATGGCCCACGCCCTTTCGCCGGACACGACATGAGACACCTGCAATTACCCCTGTGAAGTTTCTGCTCTTGTCGGAATGAGACGCCGTTTGGTCGGAAACTGCTCCCGTTTGGTCGTATTTATTTGCTTGGTGAATATCCCCATTGTAAATTTGTAGCCTGAACAACAGGCCTGTAATGCCGAAAATAGACTGCAGGCTGCAAATTTGATAGAGATTATGAAACCAATGCTTTTGATTCTGATGTCGGCCTGCGCTCTCGGTGTCTCTGCTCAGGAGCCCGCAGACAGCATACCCGAATCGCTCGATGAAACTTTTGTACTTGACGATTTTGTCGTGACAGCCCGCAAGGAGCTGATCAAGGCCGACGCCGAGAAAGTCAGCTACGAGGCCGCCGAAGACCCCGACGCCCAGTCTCTCTCTGCCCTCGACATGCTGCGTCGCGTTCCGATGGTCTCGGTCGACGGACAGGACAATATCACTGTCAACGGCCGGAGTGATTTTCAGGTCTATGTCGACGGCAAACCCAACCCGATGCTCAGCGCCAACCCCGGCCAACTGCTCCGCAGTATCCCCGCATCCACAATTGCACGCATCGAGGTCATCAACAATCCCGGAGCCAGATACGACGCCGAAGGAGTAGGTGGTATACTTAATATTGTACTTAAGTCGGCCGGAAGCCTGAACGGTTACACTGCCACCCTCACGGGCATGGCCGGCACTCAGGCGCAAAACGCAAGCCTATACGCCATGATGCAGCAGGACAAGGTCGGTGTCACGGCAAACATCTCAACGATGCACTACAGCTCCTCCGCAATGACCCTCGACATCGACCGTCTCAACACCTCCGACGGCAGCGCGCTCGCCAATCACAGCGACATGAAGAGTCAGTTCAACAGCCTTAACGCCTCGGTCAATGTTGACTGGAAACCCAACGAATCCAACATCTTCGCCTTCTCCGGCTCCTTCCAGCGTTCCCCTTTCCGCATGTATAACAACGGCACGGTGAGTATGACGGACGCTGCCGGAAGCCCGCTCTACGGATATGGCATGCAATCCCGGAATCGTGCCCGCAACGTCGGTGTCACTGCCGGTGCCGACTACACCCATATCTTCGGTGGCAACGATGCCCACAAGCTGCAGCTCGCCTATCGCCTCAACATCACTCCCACACGCACTGCCGCCGACAACTTATTCTCACCCCTCGAAGGTTTTCCGACAGCGCAGGTGCCCGAAGATTACACCACTTTCGACCGCACTTCCATGACCGAAAATATCGGACAGGCCGACTACACTCTGCCCCTCGGAGAACGGCACACCTTCGGACTCGGATCCAAACTTACATTCCGCCGTTCCGCAAGCGACGCCTCCGGACTCGACTACGTCCACCACAGCACCATCACCGCCGCTTATCTCACTTACGGACTCAAAGCCGGCGACTTCTCGCTGAACGCCGGAGCGCGCTACGAACACACTCACCAGTCGGCGCGATACGGCGACAAAGACCACGATCCCTACTCAGCGGACTACAACAACTTCGTCCCTTCCCTCACCATGACCTACAGCTTCGCTCCGGTCAAGACTCTCAGCGTAGGCTACAATATGCGTATCTCGCGCCCCGGCATCTCGATGCTTAATCCCTACGTCGACACCTCCAATCCTCTGCAGGTCTCCACCGGTAACCCGGCGCTGCGTCCTGAGAAATACAACAACTTCAACCTTACGTGGACCGCTTTGTGGGGCAAAGTGATGTTCAACGCTCAGGCCGGCTACTCCTTCTCCAACGACGGAATCACCCAGATAACGACCATGAGCGACGGAATCACGTACCAGACTTATCTCAACTCACTGCGTTCGCGTCAGGCCACCGCATCGATCTTCATGACATATTCCCCATTCTTGGGCACCCGCATCTCGGTCAACTCAACGACCTCCTACAGCGCGCTGCGTTCCCCGGCGCTCTCGCTCGCAAGCCACGGATGGAGCGAAATGTATATGGCCGGAGTGCAGCAGACTCTGCCGTGGCAGCTTCAGCTCTCCGCAAATATCTTCGGCCAGAGCGGCAATCGCGGACTGCAGATGAGGACCGGAGGCATATTTACCCACATGCTCTCACTCTCGCGCGCTTTCCTTTCCGATCGGCTGAATGTGAGCATCACAGCCATGAGCCCATTCTGCGGCAGCAACAAGATAAAGATGTACGAGTGGGGCACCTCGATGGACAACCGCACGACGCTCAGACTCAACCTGCGCTCCGTGATGCTGAGTGTCAGCTATCGCTTCGGAGACCTCAAGGCACGTCAGTCCTCGCGGCGTGAGCTTGATTCCGACCTTGCGAATCCTTCCTCGCAGTCAGGCGGAGCAATTCCCGGAGGACTTCCCGGCACCGGACTCTGACAGTTTTTCCATACCAGTGATAATAGGTTGGGGAGGTTTGAAGGCTTGTATCAGTGCCTTCGGACCTTCCCTGTTAATTTTTGTAAACGAAAATAATTTCCGGCATTTGGCCGACGGGTCATGGCAAAAACGTGATTGTTGCAGGTGAAAGGGTGGTGGTTTTGCGTTTTTAACAATAAATTAACAGTTTTAGCAGAACATATAGGTCCGTTCCCGACGTTATACACATATATTTGAACAGATTATTTTCGTTAACAAATTTTTACAATGAATAATATCGAAGCACGCCGCACACCGCGGCTTAAGAAAAACGAGATAGCACGCCGTGTGCTTGAGTTCCTGAAGAAGGAAAGCAAGCAGGCCTTTAACTATAAGCAGATCGCCTTCGCTATCGACGCCGTCAATCCGGCCAATCGCATGGACCTCATCAACACGCTCGACGAATTGGCTGAGGAAGGCGCGATCACGGAAGTAAGTCTGGGTCGCTACAAGACCAACGCCAATCGCGGTACCGAGAATATCGGTACTTTCGTGCGCCGCAGCAACGGACGTAACGCCGTCATCATCGACGAGGAGCCGATTCTGGTGACAGAGCGCAACAGCATGCACGCGCTCAACGGCGACAAGGTGAGAGTCATTGTCAGCGCGGCGAGGAAAGGTCAGGATCCGGAAGCGCGAGTGGTGGAGATCGTGGAGGAGAAGGAGCAGGTGTTCATCGGAACGCTGAAGGTGGACGGCAATTACGCCGCTCTGGTGACTGACTCCAAGTTTCTTGCAGCCGACATCGTGCTCCAGAAGAATCGCCTTCGCGGAGGTAAGGATGGCGACAAGGCCGTGGTCCGAATCACCCGCTGGCTTGACGACGAGATGAATCCTCGCGGCGAGGTGGTAGATATTCTGGGTCGCAAGGGTGAGAATACCGCCGAGATGCACGCGATTCTGGCCGAGTACGGCCTTCCCTACAAGTATCCCGAGAGTGTTGAGAAGGCAGCAGCGAAGATCGAGGCCGGAATCACGCCTGAGGAAGTGGCTAAACGCGAGGACTTCCGGGATGTGCTGACCTTTACGATTGATCCGGCTGATGCCAAGGACTTCGATGATGCCCTCTCGTTCCGCCGGCTTGCCAATGGAAATTACGAGGTCGGCGTCCATATCGCCGATGTCACTCATTACGTTCAGCCCAACACGATAATAGACCGCGAGGCTCAGTCGCGAGCCACGAGCGTCTACCTCGTGGACCGCACGATTCCGATGCTTCCCGAGCATCTGAGCAACGGAATCTGCTCGTTGCGTCCCAACGAAGAGAAGCTCACTTTTTCAGTGATTTTCGAACTCGACAATAAGGCCAATGTGGTTAACTCGCGCATCGGTCGTACCGTGATACGTTCCGATCGCCGTTATGCCTACGAGCAGGCTCAGGAGATCATCGAGACCGGCAAGGGTGAGAATGCGGAGGCCATCCTCACGTGCAATCGGCTGGCTCAGGAGCTTCGGCGCCGTCGTTTTGAGGCCGGCGCGCTCGAATTCGGGCGTCCGGAGGCCACTTTTGTGATCGACGACAAGGGGAAGCCTACCGCTGTCAGCTTCAAGGTTGCAAAGGAGGCCAATCAGCTCATCGAGGAATTCATGCTGCTGGCCAACAAGGCGGTTGCGGAGTTTATAGGCAAGCCCAAGGGCAAATCCAAGCCCAAGACCTTCGTCTATCGGATACACGACGTCCCCGATGCCGAAAAACTGGCGAACTTCGCCCTGATCGCCCGTAGGTTCGGATATAAGATCAACACCGACGGTTCGAATACGGCCGTCAACAAGTCCATCAACCGTATGCTCCGCGAGGTAAAGGGGCAAGGGGAGGAAAACCTGCTTTCCATTCTGGCGATACGCTCAATGGCCAAAGCGGTCTATTCCACGGAGAATGTCGGTCACTACGGTCTTGCCTTCCCTTACTACACGCATTTCACCTCTCCCATCCGTCGTTATCCCGACATGATGGTACATCGGTTGCTGGAGCGCTATCTGCATCGCGGTCGCTCGGCCGACAAGGTTAAGGTCGAGGATCTATGCCGCCATTCTTCCGACATGGAGCAGCTTGCCTCCAATGCCGAGCGCTCATCTATAAAGTACAAGCAGGTGGAATACATGGCCGACCACATCGGTGAAACCTTCGACGGAGTTATCTCCGGCGTGACGGAATGGGGTCTTTACGTGGAGCTTGACGCCAATCTGTGTGAGGGGATGGTTCCCATGCGGGATCTTGCCGACGACTTCTATGATTTTGATGAGAAGAACTACTGCCTGACCGGCCGTCGGACACACTCGCGCTATACGCTCGGCGACCGGGTGAAGGTTCAGGTCACACGTGCCGACCTCGACAAGAAGATGCTTGACTTCGCTCTTCTGGACGATAAGGGACTCCCTCTGCGTCCCCGCGAGAAGAAGCCATACAAGACTTCCGATCCTCATAAGCGAGGAAGCCGCAAAGGCTCCAAAGGCTCACGCGACAAACGCCGAAAATAACACCCCGTTTACTTCAGCACAGAAATATAGAAATAAAGAGGTGGAGCGACTCCGGAATCGTTCCACCTCTTTATTTATTCAGGTTTTACTTTTGGTCAGGTAAAGCCGGTCAGGGAACCTGCAGCTTGACTGAGGCTCCGTCGATCGTTACGACGTAGAGTCCGGCGACTGCTTCAATAATCTCCGATGCGGCAGCGGAGGCTGTGCGGAAGATTACGATTCCGTTGATGTCGCTGACGGCTACTTCGGCTCCATCGGCGCCTTCGACAATTATCTGTCCCGGGCGGCTGAATACCTTGCCGGTGGCGGCGTTGATGCCCTCGACGCCGGTGCCGCGGGTGAAGAGGAAGAGCTCGTTGGAGGAGGGCGATTCACCACGGTCGCCGTAGTTGGCCGTCACGCGGTAGAAGTGTGGTCCGGGGTTGCCTGTGACATCTTCCCACTGCTGACGAGGTTCGATAGACTCAATCATGCTGTTGTCTCTGTAGGCATAGTATCCTTCGACCACAAGACCTTCGTTGGCGTCGGCACCTTCAAAGGTGAAGTCGTCGAGCATCAGATAGATCAGATCCGAGGTGTCCTCGGCCTTTGAGACAATAGCGAAGTAGAGGGTACCGGCGGGCACTTCGATGTCCACACGTTTCCAGTCGTTGCTGTCGGTGGTCGTCTCCATTACGGTGGTCGTGAAGTCGGCCGGTTCGTCGCCGGTCGTGGAGATCTTTACGGAGTAAGTCTCGTAAGCGTTCCAGTTTGTGCGGGCGTAGAAGCTGATTGTCTGAGCGTCGCCGGAGAGTTTGGGAGATATGAGCCAGTCCTCCTTCTCCTTTCCGCCGGCGTTGCAGGGAGATACGATCATCCATGAACCGGAGTGGGAGAGTGTCGGGTGGTAGAAGGAAGTGAAACCCTGCGGGCCGGAGATTCCGAGCTCTGTATCGACGTTGTTACCGTCGACGTCCAGTGACCGGAAACCTTCGAGAGCTGTCATGGAGGGTTCTACCGAAGTCTCGAAACCGATTTCGTACGACTCGTATGCGGGGCTGAGATCGGGAGCTTCCCAAGCCAAGGAAGCGAAACCCTCGTCATTGCGGTCTCCCGTAAGCGACTGGGGCGCGGGGAGAGTCGGGAGCACAAGAAGGACACTTGCCTCGCCGGAATTGTTGTCTGAGTTGGCATCGCCGTCGTAGACAACGGTCGCCTTGTAGTTGACCTCGCTGTCAAACGAGTTGTTCAGCGTGTTGTCCGTAAGATTGACATTGACACTCTGGAAAGGACTCAGGGCGGGCACCTCGCGGGTTGCCACAACCTCATCATCATTGATGCGACGCAGCTCTACGTAAGCGTTCCCTTTCTCGAGCGGTGAGGTTCCGAGATTGGTGACAGACACGCTGAAACGCGCACGGCTGTCCGGTGCCACCTTATCGGGGGAGGTGACGCCTGTGACTGCGAGGTCTTTCTTCTGTGCGTCGAAGAAATGGATGTCATCGATATAGTGGCTTGTATAGCTGCGGGTCTGGAAGGTGAAGAGGATATTGACGGTCTGACCCTTGAAGATAGACATGTCGTAGTAGTAATATTGCCATCCGTAAGCCTGATCGCCGGCGCGTACGGGACGCAGATTTCCCTGAGTCTTGTCGCCGAGCACGCTCACCACTACCGTGTTGTTGTTGTCGCTCACTCCGTCGTAGTTTCTCCTGTAGACGGCAAAACCGAACACCGGATTGTTGGCATCGGCGGGCACCACAATCTTGCCCGAGTAAAGTGAGGCCTGACTGTTCTCGTAGGGCACGAAGGCGAGGAGGCAGTAGCCGTCGCCGTTGGCATCCTTGTCGCCAAATTCGCTTTTCGTATTGACTACACTGCAGTGGTCGTAGCTTGAGTGCATGTTGACCACGGACCAAGAATGGAGCACGCGGCCTCCGGCGAATGTATCACGCACGGGGAGGTCGTAAGGTTTGCCGACATGCATGATGGACTGCTTGGCGTAGGTGCCGTAGGTCGATGAGGTTCCGGCAGTTGTCTCAGCGTTTACGGCCATCAGGACTGCGGTCTGATCCTCGGTGCCGCAGGCTTCCCATTTGAAGGGCTGCTCCTTCACACCGCGCTGCACGTAGGAATTCGAGAGGATGTTCATCACGTTGTAGCTCATTGCCTCCGCTGCGATCTCCTGACCGTTTGTGCCGACGGCAACCGGAGCCCAGCTTACCTCCAGAGTTCCGGGGGTGTCGGCCATTTCCACCGCCTCGACCCACTCCGGATCTACAGGCACAGACATGCCGAGATGCAAGTTGGTGATAGCGGGCACACCGTGGGTGCGGCCGTAGACAGCTTCCGCTATGAAACTGTGGGTCCCGGCTTTTGTGCCGGTATAGTCGTAAGTGAGGGTGCTACCGGGCTGCACGTCGGTCCATTCCTGTACTGCGGTTCCGTTGACGGAAAGGGTGACGGCATCAAGTTTTGTGATTGCGTTGCCGTTGTAGGTCTTCGTTGGAGCCACAATGGTGACGGCAGCGCTCACTTGGCCGGTCTTATCGTAGTCGACGGTCATTTCCGGTGCCGAGGGCGCATTGTCCGGAGCTTCGGTGCAGGTGAGGTTGTTGACCCACATGTAGGGCACATTGGTGTATGTGTCCGAACGGGTGTTGTTGAGAAGGCCGAGATAATAGTATCCCGTCTCGTCACAAGCGAATCCGAAAGTAGTCAAGACAGGTTTGGACTCTTTCGTGTATCCCGGCACGGCAAACTCCGTAAGCTTCGTCTGCATACCGGCGGAGGTGTTGGCATTGCCGATCCATACTTCCATGGTGTTGGCCACGATGGGCGACCACGAGATGAACGACATCGTGTAGTAGCGGCCTTTCTCAAGCTTGATTTTCGGCGAGAAGAGCCAAGCGTAGTTGCTTGTACCCCAGTTGTAGGCGATTGCCCAGCCGCTTCCGTTGCTGTTGTATTCTTTCTGCCACGGCGAGCCGTTGCCCTCGTTCACGGTCGTCCAGCCGTCTACCTTGGCCTTCATGGATTGTCCGAAGGGAGCGGTAAGGTATCCGAACCATGTGTAGGGCACGATAGTGGCCTCGCCGTAGTTGGCTCCGAAGACCGGAGTCACGGATACCTGATAGCCGCGCAAGGCATCGCTGTTTCCGACGCTCCATTGAGCCTTGGTATCGGTCACGGTGAGGGTCTCGAGCTCTGTAAGGTTTCCATCGGAATCCGACTGGGTGGCAGTCACGACGTATTTCACATCATCAGGATCGAAGTATCCTCCATGGATTGTCTCAGTGACGGGATTCCAAGTCACATTCAGCATGCCGTCGGCGTACTGTACATTGATATTCCGAGCATCCATGGGGAGGTCAGAGCCGACGTATGCGGATACCGAAGTGGGATAGCCGTTGCCGGCGTTGTTGTGACCCTGAACGGTGAAGGTATAATTGCCGGGGGACTTTATTTCCACCGGGACGGTCACGTTCTTGGCGCCGTAGGAAGAGGTCATATCCTTACGGTAAGCGACATAGCCGTTGTCCTTCACGATGCTGAGGGTGTACTCCAGATTGCCTGAAGCAGCCTTGCCGTCAGTGGTGGTGGAGGGAGCGTCAAAGATGACTTTACCGGAGAGGGATTCCTTATCGAAGTCCGCTTTCAGGGCTGTGAAAAGGCCGGGAGTGGCTGCCGGAGCGGTAAATTCGGCATAGAGGCCGCACGTCTGTGTCGGAGCGGAGTAGTCGTAGACATGTTTCAGCTCTCCCGAGGTGCTGTCCACGGTAAGGAGGGCGGAAGCGATACCGGAGGCGGACTCCGGATCGTCGTATGTGACAGCCCAGTAGAGAAGGTTGTTGGTGTCGTCCCATGTGAGGGAGCCGTTGTAGCCGGGCACGAAATATGTCGAGGCTACCCTTGTCATCTCGCCGGTCTTTTTGTTGATCTTCACGAGATCGCCGTTGTCGTTGCGGATACCCCAGAGCACACCGTTGGCGTCTGCCGCCAGACCGTTGAGAGACACGCTGAGCGGGCATATCTCATGGATTGAGGAGATTGTCGAGACGGGGCTCGATTCATCCAGCTGCATATAACCCAGAAGCCACTGCGACTGTTTGCGGTTGAGGAAGCAGCCGTAGAAGCGGTTTGTGATCGGATCGTAGGTCATGTCGGAGCATACACGCTCGTACTGGCCGTAGTCACCTTTCTCTGCGAGCATGGTCCAGTCGTTCTTGTCGAAGATAGCTGTGAGGCACTGGTCCTGACCGTTCTGGATGGTGGTGCCGAAGTATGACATAACGTAGAAACGGTCGCTGGCCGCACCTCCGCGGAAGGAGGAGAGCAGACCCTGAGTGCCCCGCAGGAGTGTGGGGGATTGTGAGGCGAGTATCGGGAGACGGTAGATACCGTAGTCGAGCGAAGCCTCGTTATAGGCGATGAATCCGCACAGATTGGACCCTCCGGGGATCTTCTGCTTCGGCAGCCGGCTGATCACCTCCGAGGGGCGTGCCGTAGCGTTAAGGCCGGTCAGCAGATGGGGGCTGACATTGATGATGCCGTCTTCCTGAACGAGACTATTGAGCAGCCGGCCCGGGGAACGTCGCTGAAGCTCCAGAAGAGCGGGACCCTGCCGGGAGTCCACCCACACTGCATCCTGATTCGCCGTCCCCTGAGAGGAGTAGACGGGCGGAATACCCGGGACGGATTTGGCATCCGCCCCGATGCTTGTCAATGTCGCGACTGACATTGACAAGACGATATATTTTATAGCTTTTAGCATGATTTCTGACTGTATTATTTGCTTGACTTATAATTAGAGGAAGCGGTGGACAGAAGGCATTTCACACCGTTGACGATATAGATACCCGAGAGACCTTCGAGCACACCGCGACCCTTGCCTTTGCGCACGATTATTCCCGAGAGATCCACGACTTCGACATCGTCGGTGTCCGAGATGGTCACGTATCCGATACCGAGCGAGGGATCAACGTTGAAGTTGAATTCCATCGGGTTGTTGTTGGTGGCTTCGGTGTCATCGTTGAAGATGAGGTCTCCCTTGTCGATGAGGAGTTTGTATCTGCCTTCGGTCTCGATAGGAGTTTCGGGGGTGACGAGCAGGGTGTTGATGTCGGCCGGGTAGGAGTAGCTGGCCTCCACGGTCTCTCCGGTTGCCGTATTGACGAAAGCGGCTTTCGGAGAGAGGTTGCCGGCAGACCTGATGATGGGGTGGTTCCATGTAAGGAGTACCTCGTCGATACGTCCTACGGTCGTTCCGCTTGCCGGAGTGGCTGTCACTTCAGCGGTAGGATCGGTATTGGATACCAGTTTGATGTCGATGTCCCCCTCGTGGTTGCCGTAGTTGTCGTCGATGGCTAAGTTCTCAAGATAGAGACGGAGATTGCCGAGTCCGCGCACGGCCATCGGGATGTCGACGGTGATTTCGGTATATCCGTCGGCATCGGTCTTGCCGGCTTCCCAGCGGGCCGGGAAGGTGCGGATTCCGGAGATCTCGCCGGTTTCGTTTCCGGCGTATGCGGGGCTCTCCGAAGCGGCTGCTTCCTTGTCTTCAGCAAACATCACGTTGTCGAAAGTGATGTCGTCGTAGTGATTGACATACATCCAGACAGTGGTGAGGTTGTCGATATTGCTGTCAGACTTGGGATCGGACTTGCCGTCGATGGTGATGCGTTCGAATTCCTTGAACGGATACTCGAATACGAGGGATCCGGCGGGGAGTCCGTTGACGGCGTCGCATACGAGGGTCTGATTGTTGGCATCCACCACCTTGGAGAGAATGATGTGTACCTTGGGTTCGGCTCCCTCGGGGAGTGTGTAGTGCTGGCCGGAGAAGCCGATGATGATGCTGTTGCCGGATACTGAAGCGGTGCGCAGTCCCAGTACGGTGGTCTCGCCTTCGGCAGGAACACCTCCGGCGTAGTCGCCGATGACTACGTAGACGGCAGAGGCGGACTTGATGTCGTTGTTGAACGTGAAGACAGCCTGCGGGTCGGTCCCTACACCGAAATAGCTGAAGAAGGGTGTGCCTTCGGGCATCGTCGTGCTGACGAATACCGGACGCTCGGCATGGGTGTAGGTTGCTTTCATGTCGGCAAGACTGAGGGTCACTGTCCATAGTCCTTCCGGAATCGCGATTGCGGAAGGCTGCTCAGATTTCTCGATCGCTGTCTCGCCGCCGTCAGCTGCTTCGGCTCCCGATGCGGTAGCGCCGTAGAGGGTTCCGTCTGCGGGATCGGAGAAGATGACGCTGATGTCAGCCTTGTTGTCAAGGGAGAATGTGTAGGTGCCGTTGCCTGAAACAGTGGAAAGGGTGGAAGACTGGTCGCCGGGAACGACGATGGCCATCTTGGCGGGATATATAGGTATGGCCGGATCGACGAATACGATTGTCTTCTCGTTGAAGTCCACCGTAATATTATAGGTGGAGGGGGTGAGTCCGAAGCAGGAGGCTCCGTCGGTCACGACCCAAGTCTTTCCGGGCATGTAGAGATCGTAGACAGTGCTGCTCACAACGGTGGGACCGATGTCCCCTGTCGCGTTGGCTCCGAAGATGCTTCCTCCCTCGGCTGTATCGAGCAGTACGACCTTGACAAGGTCTTTCTCAGAGTTGATTGCCACATTGGAGAAGGTGAAGACACCCTCCTCAGAGGTCGTCGGGGTGGCTATTACGTTGAGGTCATCATCGCAAAGGGCCACATTCTCAGGCACGTACCATGTGCCGCCACGGGAGATGTCCTTGAAGGAGATCTTACGTTCGTTCATGTCTACACGTACCTGCCATCTGCCCTTAGAGAGATAGAAAGCGGAGCGGGAGTCGCTGACAGCGTCCGGAGATGTGCAGAAGAGGTCGTAATCGGTGCCGGGCTGCGGAGTGATACGCTTGCCGCCGTAAGGTACGGAGCCGCCGTAGAATACGCGGTCGGGATCATTCTTGTCGGTATCGGAGTCGCTGAAAGCGATATTGGTGGCCCCGGATAGGGTGAGATCGAATTCGAAGATGCCGGTATTGTCGCTGACGCATTTCGATATGGGCTCCATGTAGTTGTTGAGGATATACAGGACTTCGGCTTCTCTGGGGGTGAAGGGGGTCGCGCTCCACTCGATGGTGTTGTTCTTGATGTCGACGCGGGCGCTGATCTTATTGCATCCTTCCGGTGTCTTCCACCATCCGTCGGCCCATGTAAGGGAGTAGTATGTGCTTCGGGACGCGAGGCTTAGGAGACCGTCGGTGATGTCCACTGACTGCGCGTCGGGGTAGAGGCCTGTCGTGAAGATCCAAGGGGTCTGACGCAGGTCGGTGGTTGATTCTCCCTCTGCGATGAAGACCGGATGGCTGCTGTATGAGCGGGTCTCGATATTATAGATACCGTCGCTGTTGCCGCCGCCGGAGGCCATGATGTTGAAAGAGTTGTCGAACATCCTTAGAGCAGCGGGAGCGGGAGCGGGTTCGCCCCAAGTGACGGTATGGTTATTGAGGTCGAGCGTGATGGTGTAAGTGTAGGGATAGAAGGGTGTGAAGTAGCTCTTGTTGGCGTAAACTTCGGTTGCATCCACATCATAGAGCTGGGAGACGAGGCCGGGATAAACGTTTACCGAGGAGCCGTCGTCGGAAGCACCGAGCACCCATGAGGCGGGAGAGGCCTGCGAATAGGTCGTGACATCGGAGAATACGATGTTGCGGGGACTGTTGTTGTAGGTCTGGGTGGTGTACTCGAAGGTATAGATTCCGTCGACACCGGTTGCCGAAGCGTAGCTGGTGGAGGAGAGACTGTTGAGCTTGATGTACAGCACCTCGGGATAAACGTCGTATTTTCCGCTGTAAGGCTCAATGGAGATAGTCATCGTCTCGGGGTTGAGGATGATGTCGCACTTGCCGGGGAGCTCGAAGAAGCCTTTCTTGTCGGTATAGGTACGGCGATAAGAGATCGGCTTAAGCTCATAGCTGCTGTCGTATTCCGTCGCTATGTTCTGCGGATCGGCGTGTCCACCGGCACCGAAGCTCAGAGGAGCAGTGGTTTTCATCTCGTTAGCGCTCGTAGCCGTACTGAAGAAGACGGAGGTCTCCGGTCTGCCTCTGAAACTAAAGGCGTAGTTGCCGTCTTCCCCTTTGGTGGCGGTGGCTACGACCTTGAAATTCTCGTTGAGAATGTTCAGTGTCGTGAGGTCGTCGGTATCCCTCAGGGGGTTGAATGTGACCGTGAGGTTCTTGAGATCGACCACCACTTCGTAAATCTGAGGATACAGGGGCATGAAGGTACCTGTCTTGGTGTTGCTGACAACGTCGGGGTCGACATCCACGAGAGGATAGGCCTTGCCATATTCGGGCACCACGTTGGTGGCCTCTGTTGTGGCGCCGAGCACCCATGCTGCCGTGCGCGAAGTGGTCAGATTGGTTCCGTCTGTGTAGACTGCGCAGAAGGGTTCGCTGGTGTAACTTGCTTCTTTGTCGAATTCAAATTTGTAGACGCCGTTATCTCCCGTGGCGGTAGAATATGCCGTGGAGCTGAATGTGTAGGGGCGCATGTAGAGGGTGGAGGGATAGGAAGTGTACTTGCCTGTGTATGTCTCCACCTCCAG
Source organism: uncultured Sangeribacter sp. (assembly GCA_964409015.1). GTDB lineage: Bacteria > Bacteroidota > Bacteroidia > Bacteroidales > Muribaculaceae > Lepagella. The sequence goes on along the minus strand of CAYPBS010000001.1, from coordinate 137,641 downwards.
CGTATTGGTCTGAGGATCAAAAGTAAGGTCGCACTTTCCGGGTAAAACGAAGAAACCGGTCTGATCCGTGACGATGCGCCTGTAGGATATAGGGGGAGCGGGATAGCTCTTGCCGATCTCCAGATCGGTGATCGCAGGATTGGCGTGACCGCCCGCACCGAAGCTTACAGCATTCGATTTCTGCATGTTGCTCTTGGAATCGACCGTCGACAGAAAGACCTCTGTTCCGGCCGGTCCGCGATAGCTGTAATGGAACTTGCCGTCGCCGTCTTTTTCTGAGGATGTCACCGTGCCGAAATTCTTATTAAGAATGTAGAGGGTTGTGAGCGGGTCGGGTTCAATCTGGGGATTGAAGGTCACGGTCATTGCGTTGAGATCGACGACGATCTCATATCTTTGGGGGTAGAGGGGCATGAAAGTGCCGGTCTTTGTGTCGTTGACATTGTCGGGATAGACATCGACGAGCGGATATGCCTTGCCGTATTCGGGCGCGATATTGGTGTTCTCAAGGGTAGAACCGAGCACCCACGAAGCGTTGCGTGCGGTAGAGAGACTGGTCGCTTCGGTGAACACGATGTAGAAGGGTTCGGTCGTGTAGCTTCCGCTCTTGTCGAAGGTAAAGGTGTAGACGCCGTTGCTGCCCGTCGCGCTGCCGTAAGAGGTTCCGAAGGAGTAGTTACGCATGTTTAAGGTAGCCGGCATGCTGCGGTACTTGCCGGTGAATTCAGCGAATTCGATCTCTCCGGTATTGATGTCGGCGATGATGTCGTAGTTGCCCTGCGGGAGTATGAATGAGCAGTCCTCTTTGGAGTAGACCTGATAATAGGTCGTGCGCTCCAAGGGATATGTGGTGCCTTTCTCGACGGTGATATTCTGAGGATTGGCCTGAGTGGCGGCTCCCCAGATACATTTTTCGTTGGTCGCGGCGCGTGTGGTCGCGTTGGCTGCGAAGTATATCTTGGTCTCGGAAGCCATCTTGAGAGAGTACTTCGCCTTGCCGTCGGCACCTACATTGGTGGAGGCCAGCGCGGCGGAAGTGGATCTGTTGAAGATGGCGAGAGTGGCGGTCGTTTCCTCCTCGGGGACAGGCTCGAAAACGACGCTCATGTCGTTGAGGTTCACGGTAGCCTTCACGCTCATGTTCTGGTGGTAGAGGGGTAGGAAGGCGCAGATGGAAACGCCGCTGATGAGGGCGTTGGCATCTTCGGATGAGGATAGATCCACGAGATTGTACTTCTTGCCGAAAGCGGGCTGAAGATTGGTTGCTTCAGCGATTGTGGAGGCACCGTAGATCTTCTCGGTGCCTTTTTTAGCGTTAGATGAGCTTGAGGCAGAAGAAAAGATGTAATACTTGGGGGCAGCGGTGGAGGATGTGAACGGAAGATTGAATTCATAGACTCCGTCGACACCGGTAGCCGTCTGCCGGCCTGTGGACGAGAAACTTGTCTGCTCCATATAGAGGGTGGCCGGCCAGTCGGCGGCATGCACCGTGAAGCATAGGAACAAGAGTAGCCACAGAGACAAAATACTTCGTATCTGTTTTCTCATAATTGTGTGATATTAGGTTGTTTAATAAATCGTATTAGCTGTCGGTCGCTTTGATAAATAATTGAGTCATAATCTGCTGAATGGCGAAAGATTACATCGCTTTTTCGCAATAGGATCATCGAAAACAGGTCTGATCAAATCGTAACAGAAGAAGAGTAGACATTAATTATTGGGGGTAAAGATATAAAATTCACTCCACAGCTACAAAAATATTCGTTTTTTTAACGAAATAAAGGTTGACGAGGGGGCGTGAACGGGACGGAGGTCAGTAGGAGCCGGTCTTGCGGCGCCGTCCTTTGTCGTTGGGATCGAAGGGGTTGCGCGTGGCGTCGAAGTAGTCATCTTCCTCATCATCGGTGTCGTTGGATTCGGATGAGTTCGTGCCTCTCGAAGTCTCTTTAGGTTTGTTTTTCTTTATCCGGTCAGGCTTCTGCATGTCCACGGGTGTGGCATAGAGATCCCATTCCTCGTTGCGGTCGTAACGTTTGAGGCTCAGGAGTCGTGGATAGTAGTAGACCTCTTCGGGCTGAGTGCCGTTCCCGTAGTCTCCGGGGTCGAAGCGACCGTTGCCGTTGGAGTCGGCGACGAAGCGCGCGTAGTAGTCATTTGGAGACAGGAAATAGAATGTAGCCCTGCCGTTGTCGACGGGAGCGCGCTCGACTACGGCGTCGGAGGTGTTGAGAATCTCTACGAAGCCGCTTAACGTGTCCGGCTTCAGGCGCAGCATCAGGGAGGCGTAGTCTTCCCTGCGTTTGGTCTTGAAACTGTTTTCGAAGGGTCGGGAGGGGCGTCCGGAGATCCCTTCGGCAGCAAGGGAATCGACGGTAAGCCTGTACTGGGTATCATACTCCCAAGGGATACTGAGCCTGATACGTCGCGGAACGAGCCCGTCGGCGGCTACGATCATCTCGACGGGTATCCATGTGGAGTCCGGCGCGAGGCGTTGGAGTCGGATGGAAGTGGTGTCGAGTCGGGTCAGGGGCTCGGGGAACAGCAGGGTCATATCGCGATTGACGTCAAAGGGTGAGTTCCCCTCCCTGACGGGGAGGATGAAGCGTTCCATCGCTTTCTTGATGGAATCCTCTTTCATCTGCTTTTCCGTAAGTTTCGGCTGCTTGATCTTGCGGGGTCTCTGAGTGACGAAAGAGAGGGTGTCGATGACGGGTACCGGGAGGCTGTCGCGCTGCTGGGAGAGATAGCTGAGAGCGACTTTTATGGTGTCGGTGGCGTAGAGCTGCGGTGTGAGCCAGAAGGTGAGGGTGTCGTTGCGTTCGTTGCGTTCGGCGCGGTACCAGTGTGAAGGGAGCGGCAGGGACGAGGGTCGGACGAGGGTCAGCTCGGGCGCCTGCTCCTGACGCTGGTTGAAGATGATGCTGAGGCGCGTGGAGTCGACACGGGAGTAGTTGGTGATGTATTGCGGCTTGTAGCCGAAATCGAACATCTGAAGGAGGAGATCGTTGGGGAGGAAACGGGTCCGGCCTCTTGTCACGATGCTGTCGGGCTGCCCTGTCAGCATATTGTATATTGTGTCGGTGGCCGTGGTCTGCTCTGTGTAGGGGGTGACGGGCTCGGGAAGGAAGGCCATCAGCTCTGCGGGATTGTCCCAGTGGTAGTCATGGTTGAGGTCGGCGAGGGCGAAGACACGGTAGGGGACGGGGCGGAGTGCGCGGAGTGTGAAGCGTCCGCGGTCGTCGGTGTGGGTGGCGCGTTCGAAGGGCAATCTGAGGAATGAGCTGTCGGCGAGATTGGTGTAGGCTCCGACCAAGACCCCTTGCTGCGGCTCGAGGGTCTGGGCGTCGAGCACGATGCCGGAAATCATCAGCGTGTCGAGAGTATCCCCGGTGGAGAAAGAATATGAAAATCCTGAAAGCTTGTTGTTCTCATTGACATCTTCGATGGTTTCGCCGAAGTCGATGTTGTAGGTGGTGTTGGGGAGAAGGGTGTCTTGAAACTGAACGATGATTTTGCGACCCGAGGAGGTGACTTTCGGGTTCGAGCGTTGCGGAGGGGAGACGATGACGTTGGTGAAGGCATCGCGGAGGGAGATAAGCTCGTCAAATTCCAAAGTGACTTTCTCGCCGCGGAAACCTGTGGCTCCCGGCTCCGGAGAGCCGTGGACGAAGCGCGGAGGGTCCTCGTCGCGGGGACCACCGGATGGAGTGCCGATGCTCGCGCAAGAATATAAGGCAAGGAGAAGGAACGCCGCCCCGAGGGCTGCGACGATCCCGAAGTCTCTTCTTATTATTTTGTATCTGTCGGTCAATTTCAGGGTCACTTTTCGGGGCAAAGTTAATAAAAAAAGGTGTACGGGAGCCAAGGAACTGCTCCGGACGGGATGAAAAATACCCGCGGAAAGGGAAAAGTTATGTTTATACAACGGCCGTGATGAGTCTTTCGCGTGTCGCCGGCGCAGTGAAGTCCAAGAGCTGCGGGGAAACATGCTTTAGAGCAGGATTAGGATTTTTTTTGAGATAAAGATTGCCGATAGGTAAAAAAAAAGAGTTATATTTGCGAGCTGATAATTTATCCACTCGAATAAATTAAAAAATAAATAAATATTAATCTACCAACACAATGCAAAACAAAGGGTTTATAAGCACTATCGCGGTCCTTTTGATTTTGATTTGCGCTTTCTATATCTCGTTCTCTTTTGTGACGAAGAAATATGAGAAAGAGGCCGATGCCTACGCTGCGGCCATCGCAAAGACCGGCGATACGACTAACCAAGCCTACAAAGACGCGCGTAAGGCGTACATGGACTCGCTTGATCAGGAGAAAGTGTATCTGGGCTACACCTACGCTCAGGTGAAGAAAATGGAGATGGGTCTGGGACTCGACCTGAAGGGAGGTATGAACCTCGTCCTTGAAGTGCCCGTCACGGATCTTCTTCGTTCCTACGCTAAGCCGGATCAACTCGACAAGGTGAACGCCGCAATCAAGGCTGTGACTCCCGACGGAGAATTCACATCATCGACCAAACCTTCCGACGACGATTTTATCCAGAAATTCGCATCGCAATTTCAGGACGGCACCATGGCCGACCTCTTCGTGCGTAAGGGTGAGTATCTTGAGAAAATCAATAAGAAATCTTCTAATAAAGAGGTGACGAAACTCCTTGAGGAGCAGGTTGACCGTGCGGTTGACGATGCCTTCAATGTGTTCCGCAACCGTATCGATAAATTCGGTGTCGTCTCGCCCAATATCCAGAAAATCGAGGGCAAGCGCGGGCAGATCCTTCTGGAGCTCCCCGGCGTCAAGGATCCCGAGCAGATGACCCGTCTTCTCAAGTCAAGCGCCAATCTGCAGTTCTTCGAGGTGTTCAATCTCGACGAGATTGCCGGCGAGATCGAGAATCTCAGCGCGGAATATGCCAAGGCTAACGAAGGCAAGAAGACCCTTAACGACTACTTCGCGGCCAGAGGCTACGCCAAAGGTCCTGTCGTAGGCTACGTGTCGCGCTCCGATACGGCAGCTGTCAACGAGATTCTCCGCAGCCCGCAGGCTTCCGATCTCCGCAGTGACCTTACTCTCGTGTGGAGCAACAAGGCCACATCCCATGAGCTCCCCGCCCGCAAAGGTAAAGAGGCTTACTTCGAGCTCGTGGCCCTTCAGGGTCAGCCCCGTCTGCAGGGTGACGCGGTCACATCAGCAACATCCGAGCATGACGCCATGCGCGGCAACGTTGTCAACATGCGCATGAGCGACAAGGGCGCGCAGGACTGGTCCGTGATCACGAAAGATAACATCGGACGCTCCATCGCCATCGTGCTCGATGATGAAGTATATTCCTATCCCACGGTTAACACTCAGATCACGGGCGGAAGCTCCGAGATCACAGGTAAGTTTACACCCGAGGAGGCCAACGATCTCGCGCAGCTCCTTAAGTCCGGCAAGATGGACGCTAATGTGCGTGTGGTCAGCTCCGAGGTGATCGGTCCCTCTCTGGGTGCTCAGGCTATCGAGAAAGGCTTCACGTCCTTCATCGTTGCCCTCGTGGTGCTGATGATATTCATGATCGCTTTCTACGGCATCATTCCCGGTCTCGTGGCCAACATCGGAATCATGCTCAATCTCTATTTCACATTCGGTATTCTCGCATCTCTGCAAGCAACTCTGACACTTTCCGGTATCGCCGGTATCGTGCTCGCCATGGGTATGGCTGTGGATGCCAATGTGCTTATCTTTGAGCGTACGAAGGAAGAGCTCGCGCAAGGCAAGAAACTGCGTGCCGCTATCGCGGACGGCTACAGCAACGCCTTCTCCGCGATCTTCGACGGTAACCTCACTTCGATCATCACCGGTATCATCCTCATAATCTTCGGTTCGGGTGTGATCCTCGGATTTGCTACGACGCTCATCATCGGTCTCGTTTGCTCCTTCTTTACGGCCGTGTTCCTCACGCGTATTGCCTTTGAGCTCATCACAGCCAACGGACGCAATGCCGGAATGACCTTCACCACTCCGATTTCCCGCGCCTTCAAGAGCAAGAAGACCTTCAACTTCCTCGGAGGTTTCCGCCCGGCTCTTATCGTATGGATCATCCTTGTACTCGGTTCCGTAGCTTCGCTTATTGTCCGCGGAATGAATCAGGGTATCGACTTCTCCGGTGGTCGCAACTACATCGTAAGCTTCCAGAAGGATGTCAATCCGCAGGAGATAGATGCCAAACTCGAGAAAGTATTCAACGACGCCGCCAAGCAGGCCGGTATCAACGAGCCGGTTTCGGTCACTGTCATCACCATCGACAACAACCGCAAGGTACGTATCTCCACCAACTATAAGATCAAGGACAATGAACTTAAGGCCGGTGAGGATGTCGACACCGAGATCTCGAATCTCCTTTACGATGGTTTGAAGAATGAGCTTACCGTCAACGGCAAGATGATGTCCCGCGAACAGTTTGACGTCAGCGACGAGGAATTCGGTATCGCATCGGTACAGAAAGTCGGACCTTCCGTGGCTGACCAGATGAAGCGTGATGCCTACATCGCTGTCGGCCTTGCAGTTGTCTGCATGTTCCTCTACATCCTTCTGCGCTTCCGCAATGTCGCCTTCTCCGTCGGTGCCGTATGCGCTGTGGCCATGACGGCGTTCCTGATTATCGGCTTCTACTCCGTATGCTGGGGCTTCCTGCCCTTCTCCATGGAGATCGACCAGTCGTTCATAGCGGCTATATTGACAATCATCGGTTATCAGATCAATGACACGGTGGTTGTATTCGACCGCGTGCGCGAGATGCTGAAGCTCTACCCGAAGGAGGACAAGAAGACGATATTCAATCGTTCGCTTAACACGACGCTGACTCGTACGGTGATGACTTCACTCTCCACGCTGCTCGTGCTTCTGTGCATCTTCATCCTCGGCGGTGACGTCATCCGCTCCTTTACCTTCGCGATGATCTTCGGTGTGGTAATCGGTACATTCTGCACTTTGTACTTGGCTGCTCCGGTCGCTTACATGATTCTTTCGCGTAAGAAAAATGCCTCCAAGAAGGATGGCAAGCTCGCAGCCGCAATGGCTTCCGAGCGCCTGAAACGCTAATCCTTCCTTCAAGATCTCTTACATCCGATAAGAGAAGAAGTGATTAATATCTTAGACGAGATCCCGCTCCGAAAAATCTGACGACGGAGCGGGATCTCGTTTTTTACTTCGGAATCAGATGAAGGTGTTTCGATTTCGGCTTTCGATTTCGGCTTTCGGCTTCGGCTTTTGACTTCGGCTTTCGGCTTCGGGAGAGAAAAATTTTTGAGTTGAAGAACTTTTATGTCTCCGGAGCGGTTTATAGATTAAATCCACGAAAATGGAGAAATTATTTTTGTTAACAAATTTTTACATTCACTCATAAAAAACTACAGGTATGAATATGAAGAAGACTTTTGTAGCACTTGGGCTTTGCGCCACCCTCGTACTCTCATCTTGCGGAATGAGCAAGACCGGTAAAGGCGCACTCATCGGTGGAGGCGGCGGTGCCGGCGTAGGCGCAGGTATCGGTGCGCTGATCGGAGGCGGCAAGGGCGCCGGAATCGGTGCCGGAATCGGCGCGGCCGTAGGTGCAGGCGTCGGTGCGCTTATCGGTAATAAGATGGACAAGCAGCAGAAGGAGCTCGAGGAGCAGCTTAAGAATGCTGAGGTTGAGAAGACGACCGACTCGAATGGCCTTCAGGCAATCAAGGTGACTTTCCCCGGCGGAATCCTTTTCCCCACCGGCAAGTGGACACTTAACCAGAATGCGAAGACCGAGCTCAGCGAGTTTGCAGCTTCGTTGCTTCAGAATCCTCTTACGGACGTGCGCATCATCGGTTACACTGACAATACCGGTGGTCTTGATATCAACACGAAGGTTTCAACGAATCGCGCTGATGCCGTGATGCAGTACCTGATCAACAGCGGAGTGAGCGGTAGCCGCCTCTTCGCGCAGGGACTTCCCATGCAGGATTACGTTGCTTCCAACGATACTCCCGAGGGTCGGGCTCAGAATCGTCGTGTAGAAATCTACGTGTATGCCAGCCAGAAGATGATTCAGGATGCGGAGAATGGCAACCTGAAGTAATAGTGGAAGGACACACAAGAGACACACAATATTAGAAGATAAATTTTTGATATATTTGAGAGAGGACTCCTGATGTCGGCGGGCATCGGGAGTCCGCTTTGTTTTGCGGTTGTGGATAAGCCGGAAAGTGAGGAGAGTCTAATCTGATGGGGAGATTACGTTCTGATGGGATGAGTTTTGGATAAGGAGGAGAGTTCGGTCTGATGAGATGAGTTTTGGGTGGCGGGGGTGAGGTCGGTCAGAAGAGGTGCCTTGGGGATGAAGAGGTGCGTCGAGGGGTGATTTTTTCTTTTTTTAACGCGATTATATATTTGTTGACAAAAAATTATTATATTCGCGGTGTGTTCTGTGCTTATTTGCCCGGGCTTGCCGATGAGGGCGACCGGAGTGCCGGAACATGCTGAAAGAGAGAAATCTAATTACCAAGTAAAGATAAAATAAGGATGAATCGCAAACTATTGATGCTGCCGTTAGTAGCGCTGATAGTGATGTTTTCGGCTTTAGTGGCTGAGGCAGACGGGAAGCGTATGCGAGTCTACGGCGTCATGTTCTACAACCTCGAGAATCTGTTTGACACCATCAACAACAATGGAAAATATGACCACGAGTTTTCTCCGGAAGGGAAGAACCGCTGGGATGGGAAGCGCTACAAGCAGAAGATCCACAACATGGCCTACGCCATATCCAAGCTAAACACAAAGACGACACCGGAGGGCCCGGCCCTGATAGGCGTGAGTGAGGTGGAAAACAAGTCCGTGCTTATGGATCTGGTTTCTGATCCGCAGATTGCTGCCCGTAATTATCAGGTTATACATCATGATTCTCCGGACCGTCGCGGTATAGACGTGAGTCTGCTTTACAATCCGAAGATGTTCCGTCCTCTGCGTGTGAGCAATCATGTGCTGAAGATCGACAGCATGCCTTGGTTCCGCACACGCGATCAGATGTGTGTGGTTGGTCTTCTCGGAGGGAAGCGTGTGGCTGTGATCGTCAATCACTGGCCATCGCGCCGCGGAGGCACCGAGCAGTCGTATTACCTTCGCAAGGCTGCCGCCGAGCTGACACGCGAGATTTCTGATTCTCTGCTGAAGATCGACCCCAATATCGGCATCATCATGATGGGGGACCTCAACGACTCTCCTTACGACAAGAGTCTGACGGAGGTTATCGAGGCGAAGAAGAGCATCGAGGAGACTCAGCCGGGGCAGTTCTTCAATCCATTCTACAAGCTTCTGGACAAGGGGATAGGCTCCTATATCTATCGGGGAAAATGGGATCTGTTCGACCAGATAGTCGTCAACTACAATCTGGTCAACAATCCGCTGACGGGGCTGAGATTCCTGAGTGCCCGTGTGTGCAACGAGGAATTCCTCAAGCAGCCCGACGGGAGGTACAAGGGATATCCTTTCCGGACGTTCTCCGAGGGGGCTTTCATCGGGGGATATTCGGATCATTTCCCGACAGAGATTTTCCTCGGGATAGAGTCCAACTGACATCTGTATCAAGAAATTTTGCAATAACTAATCCAACCTAATATGAAACATAGACTTTTGATATTGCTATGTCTGACATTCGCACTGCCTTCGATGGCAGCTACGGGTCTGAAGGGAACAGTGGTAGACGCCACCAGTTCCAAGCCTGTGGCCAACGCTAACGTGATGCTGCGCGACCAAGGCATACTCGTGATCACCGACGAAAGCGGTTGTTTCACGATCACTAATGCACAGGTGGGGACCGATGTGCTTGAGATCATCGCCAACGGCTATGCCGACTATTATCAGGATGTCGACATCACCGGTGGCATGATGCGGAATCTGGATGTGATCAAGCTTACTCCCGCGGGATACGACACGAACGATTTCGATTCCGATGTGCTGTTTGACGAGCTTCAGATCATGGACGACGAAAGCTCCAATCAGACCATTGGTACGATCATGGGTGCCACCGATGATATTTATTATCAGAAAGCCAATTACAATTTCTCTCCGATGTATTTCCGTATGCGAGGTTATAATTCGGAGATGCAGGCGGGATATGTGAACGGCGTCAAGTTTAACGACTCACGTTCGGGACGCTTCAATTTCAACGGTCTGGGTGGCATGACCTCGACGGCATTCCGCTCCCGTACGGTGGGGATTGCGACGGAGGCTGTGAATTTCGGTTTCGGCGATCTGGGCGGTTCGACGAATTATACGACCTACGCCTCAGAGTTCGCTCCGGGTTTCCGCGGACTCGCTACATACACGAATGCCAACTACATGCTCCGCGCCGGCTTCCAGTATGCTTCCGGAGTCAATAAACATGGCTGGGCTTTCGTCGCATCGGCACTGGGTCGCTGGAGCGAGGAAGGTGTTGTGGAAGGAACGTTCTACAATTCTCTGGGAATCATGCTGGGTGCGCAGAAGATCTTCAACGACCAGCACTCCCTGAACCTTACCGCATGGGCGGCGCCGGCACAGTCAGGAGGTCAGAGCTATTCTTATCAGGAAGTCTTTGATCTCGTAGGCTCGAATCTCTATAACCCTGCATGGGGATGGTTCAACGGCAAGAAGCGTAATTCGAAAATCCGCAATACGTTCGATCCCTCCGTGATCATGAACTGGATATGGAAGCCCAAGATGGGTACGACTGTCAATACAGCTGTCGGCTTCCGCCACAACCGCTGGTCGACCACATCTTTCGACCGCACCAGCAACTCATCGGATCCGCGTCCGGATTACTACAAGTATCTTCCCTCTTACTACGCACCTACAGCAGAAGAGGGGACGGCGCTCTACGATTATCAGCTCGGCATCTATAACTTCGAGAGGGATCTGTGGCGTTCGAAGAATGCCAATGTGACACAGATCGACTGGGACGGCATCTACTACGCCAATAAGATGAACAGTATCAGTTTCGACCGTAATCCCGAGATGCTGGGTCAGTCGAGCTACATCCTGTCAGCCCGCCACACCAATACGACGAGCATCTATTTCAATTCCTACATCAACCATCGTATCAATGATTCGATGACACTTCAGGGCGGTCTGTCGGTGGACTATTCGGATTCACATTTCTACAAGACCGTGTACGATCTTCTCGGGGGTGAATTCTGGTACGACATCGAGACTTTCTACGAGCGCGATTTCTCAATCTCCGATCCTCAGCTTCAGAACAACCTCCTGAATCCTAATTTCAAGGCCCGCAAGGGGGACGTGATCGGATATGACTACAATATCCGTCAGATCAGTGCAAACGCGTGGCTACAGAATCAGATACGTACGCGCCACTGGGACATCAATTATGGCTTCGATGTCTCGTTCACATCGTTCGTGCGCCACGGAAACATGGTGAACGGCCGCTCTCCGGAGGATTCCTACGGTACAGGCAAGCATCACAGTTTCGACAACGGAGCGCTGAAAGCGGGTGTCACTTACAAACTTGACGGCAGGAATTACTTTGTGGCTCACGCAGCCTACGGAAGTAAAGCGCCCTATTACGATAAGGTCTACATCAACGCCCGAATCAAGGACGGCACCGTGCCCAATCTCGGAAGCGAGCGCTACGCCGGGGGAGACATCAGCTATGTCTGGAACTGGCAGCGTTTCAGGGGATCTCTCACGGGATACCTGACCGATACTTGGAACGGCCTTGAGTATACGCTCTATTATGACGACGAGCTCGGTACAAACTCTACATGTGTGCTCACCAATCTCCGTCGTGAGTACAAGGGTATAGAGCTCGGTATGGCTTACGCCGTCACTCCATCCGTGACTGTTTCCGCAGTTGGAACAGTGAGCCGCGCTCAATACAAGAACCGTCCGATAGCTGTCCGCTCATACGAGAACGGTCTCTATCCCGAGACGGAAACTCTTGTTTACCTCAAGAATTATTATCTGGGGGGTGCTCCGCAACAGGCGTACAACATAGCCGTTGACTGGGCGGCTCCCAAGATGTGGTTCTTCAATATCAACGCTTCGTGGATGGGTGACGCTTACATGTTCCTCTCACCGATGCGCCACATGGAGATGGAGGGAATCGTGTCCGCAGGGGACACGCAGGAGACCATTCAGGCCAAGCTCGACGAAATCACACGTCAGGATAAGCTGAACAATGCCTTCGTGCTCAATGCATCGATCGGCAAGGTGCTGTACACCCATTTCGGGTCCGTCAACTTCAATCTCAACGTGACCAACATCCTCAACAACCGAAAGATCATGGTCTTCGGTCAGCAGCAGAATCGATTCGATTATACCAACTTCAATGTCGACAAGTGGGCCAACCGTATCACTTACGCACAGGGAATCAAGGTATGGTTCAATGTCGGCATACGTTTCTGACATTGTTTAGACCGCACAACAAACACCTCTATCCTTATCAATACCTCATATCAAGAAAATAAAATACAATACAAAATATGAAATCATTCAAGCACATATTGGGCGCCGCCACTCTATCGCTCATAGCAGCGGGTGCATTGTCATCATGTCAGAACGACTTCGATCAGCCGCCTCTGAAAGAGCCGACTGCCACAATGACCCCGAACACGACCATCGCCGAGTTGAAGGCAGACAACTGGCAGAACGACGATAATTATTACATCACACTGGGCAAAAAAGGTGACGGGGAGGATATCATCATCCGCGGTCGTGTCATCAGCTCGGATGCCACCGGCAATATCTACAAGTCTCTCGTGATTCAGGACGAGACTGCCGCTCTCGCGTTCTCCATCAATCAGACCGGCATGAACAACAACTATCGTCTCGGTCAGGAGATCGTCGTGAATCTCACGGATCTCGGATTCGGTAAGTACAGCGGCCTGCAGCAGGTCGGCGGTTACGGGGAATACAACGGTAAGCCACAGGTTTCGTTCATGGACTACAACCTCTTTACAGAGCATGCAGAACTGAATTATTTCCCCAATCCGGCCTACACGATCGTAGAGCCGGGTCAGGCAGTGCCTGAAGACGGCAAGATGTACGTAAAAGTAGTGGATCTCGGTAGTCTTCCTACCTCACCCGCCGATATACAGAAGATGCAGAGCCAGCTGGTTCTCCTGCGCAATGTTCATTTCGAACTTGGTGGCAGCGCTCCCTATTCGGAGAATGATGCCTCCACCAACCGGAATCTTCTGGACGAAAACGGCAACTCCATCATCGTCCGCAATTCGAATTATGCATCCTTCCATTCCGAGACACTTCCCGCCGGTACAGGGGACGTGATGGGTATAATGAGCTATTTCAACGGAACATGGCAGCTCCTTCTCCGCAACACCGAGGATTGCATGTTTGAGTCCAAAGGGCAGAAGAATGATCCCTATAGCGTGGCCGAGTCCATAGAGGCTCAAGGTCAGGGTAAGTCGGGCTGGGTAAGCGGCTACATCGTAGGTTCCGTGAAGGCCGGTGTTACCGATATCGACAGCAACGATAAGATCATCTGGGGTTCCGAGGCCGAGATGGACAACACGCTCGTGATCGCTTCGGCCGCCGGCGTGAAAGATTACAAGGAGTGTCTCGTGGTATCATTGCCGCAAGGCAGCGACTTCCGTGCCAAGGGAAATCTTATCGACAATCCTCAGAATCTCGGCAAGGCCATCAAGGTACGGGGCAATTTCGACTCCTTCATGGGTGCCAACGGTATTCTGGGTAATCCCGGTACATCAGATTCCTTCGAGATCGAGGGTCAGGGAGGGAATCCGAATCCCGGAGAGGGAGTAGGATCCATCAGTCAGAATTTCGATTCCTCCACTTCTCTGCCTGCCGGATGGCTTAACGTTCAGCTTAAGGGTACCAAGAGCTGGTATGTCACCTCCTTCAGCGGCAATAACTATGCAGCTATGACAGGTTATAAGGGTACTGCTCCTTTCGACAGCTGGCTGATCTCTCCGGCAATCGATTGCGCGAAGATGACAGAGAAGGTGATGAGCTTCCGCACACAGGTGAACGGATATGGTGCCACAACGACCTCTTTCCGCGTGTACGTACTGAGCGGATCGTCAGATCCTGCAACAGCCCAGCTGACCGAACTTCACCCCACAATCGCGACTGCTCCGGCATCGGGTTACAGCGACTGGGCAAATTCGGGGGCTCTGGATCTGAGCGGTTTCTCCGGAACGATCTATATCGGTTTCCAATATGAGGCAACTACGGATGCCAACTATGCGACATGGTGTGTGGATGACGTTCTGATCGGCACATCCACGGCAGGCGGTGGCGGGACTGTGACTCCACCGGATCCGACAGGAACAGGCACGGAGGACAATCCCTATACCGTGGCTCAGGTGAAGTCAAGTACATCTGATGTTACAGGTGTGTGGATCGAGGGTTATATCGTAGGCTGGATTTCGGGAATGACTTGGGCAACCGGAGCAACTTTCAATAATACTCCTTCGTCTGATTTCACGAATACCAACTTTATCCTCGGTCCGACGGCGGATGCCAATTCGACAGACAACACCGTGCCTTGTGCAATTCCGGCGGGAAGTCTCCGCGACACTCTCGGACTGGGTAAGAATCCTTCGATGTACAAGAAACATGTGATCGTGAAAGGTGATATAACGAAATACTTCGGTCAGCGTGGTGTAAAGAATATCACCGAGTATAAAGAGCTCTGAGATACATTCCTCGACTCTGAAAGATAAAAAACCAACAAATCAGGCAGGGGAGTGCTCCGGGAGCGTCTTCCCCGCCTGAGCTATTTAAGAATACAATGGGAAGATTAAATATTGGGCTCGCCGCCGTAGTGTTGTATGTGGTGTCAGGAATCACGCCATCTGCCGATGCTGCGATTCCTGAGGGGTACTATCAGCGCATGGACGGCAAGCGCCGGGAGCAACTGAAGACTGCGGCTCACGATATCATACGTCCGCATACGGTCGTCACGTACAACTCTCTTTTTCCGCAGCAGTTTCCCCGGACGGACGTTTATCCGGAGCTTTACAACGGCTACCAAAGATGGTGGGAGATGTACTCCGACATGATATTCCTCGTGCGCAACGGCTGGACGGGCATGAACCGGGAACATTCCTTCCCCAAGTCGTGGTGGGGAGGAGACCAGAATGATGCCTATACGGATCTGTATCATCTGTACCCTTCAGAGAGTGCGGCCAACATGGCCAAAAGCAATTATCCTCTCGGAGAGGTGCGGACGGCAGATTTCGACAACGGAGTATCGCGTGTGGGTTATGCTTACGAAGGCCAAGGTGGAGGTGCCTCCAAGGTGTTCGAGCCGGCGGACGAATATAAGGGTGATTTCGCACGCACTTATTTCTATGTAGTCACGTGCTATCAGGATCTCACATGGAAGTACACCTACATGGTTCAGAACGGCGCTTATCCGACGCTAAAGCCGTGGGCATACGATCTGCTGCTCGACTGGGCCCGGCGGGACCCGGTGAGCCAGAAGGAGATTGACCGCAACGAGGCTGTGTACCTCATTCAGGGGAACAGGAACCCGTATATAGATTTTCCGGAGCTTGCCGAATATATCTGGGGAAGCCGGACCTCGGAGGTGTTCTATCTGAAAGATCAGGGGGGCTCGGTGACGCCACCCGTGACCGGCGATCCGAAGCTGTTCGCTCCGATCGACGGTTCGTCGCTAGATTTCGGAGAGGTGGCGGTCGGCAAGGATCAGGTTGTCGAGTTGCTGGTGAACGGCACTAACCTTAAGTCGGCCCTATCGGTGCGCATCACGGGAGCGGACCGTTCGATGTTCTCCCTTCAGGGCGTCACGGGGAATCAGATTCCGGCGAAGGATATTAATTCCGATTCGGGGTATAAGCTGTCGATAAAGTATTTACCGACCTCTGTGGGTGAGCATACGGCCGCTCTCACTCTTTACGACGGAGGATTCCCGGACGGGACGACATTCAATGTTTCTATCCACGGGCAAGCTTTCCCCGTTCCGGAGCTGAGCGCTCCTGTTGCAACGAATGCTACAGATATATCGGATAATTCTTATGTGGCTCACTGGAATCTACCTCCGGAAGGTGAGGTCGTGGATTATTATGTCGTGACACGGGAAAGGTATCTTTCCAGCGGAAAAGAGACGTCGCGTCTTGTGGCTGAGGAGAATCAGCTTGAGATCGACGGGCGGGATCCGGGTGTGGCGGAGAGTTACACCGTGAAGAGTGTGCGACTTGGTTTTGAATCGCCTGAGTCCAACATGATTATGGTGGCCGAGGGGTCGGTGGGTTCCGTCGATGCCGTTCAGCCGCTTTCGGCGTATGCTGTGGAGGGAGGTTTGCGTATCTCGTTGTCTTCGCGGCATACAGGTCTTAAGATTTATGATATGAGCGGAAAGCTTCTCGTCTATAGTGCGGAGGTGAGTGGCGGGGAGGTGTTCCCGTTGCGATCAGGTATTTATGTAGTCGTTACGGATCAAGCGCGTCATCCGGTAATTGTGCCGGTGAGGTAGCGACAGGTTGTCATTGAGCGGGGGCGCATCGGATTTAAGTCGGATGCGCCCCCGTTCGCGTTTTTTCGGTTCTTCGGAGGAGGGAAAATTGGCCAATTATGGCCAATCACAAGAATGCGCCCAAGGGTGGGCGGATGTTGGGAGTTGCGACGGTGTGAGGGTGGAGTTGTCGTTTGGAAATCCGACGCCGCGCTGCGGGTCGTTGTTATTGTCGGTGGCGTTACCTATGGTGGCGCTTCGCTTACCATAGGCTATGCGTGTATCGTCGCCTTTCGGGCGCCGATACGACCGCGCTACGCGGGTCTCTGCAACGTGTGTAGCGGAGGCAGCCATACGTTAGGGCGCTTCGCTTATCATAGGCTATGTGTATATCGTCGCCTTTCGGGCGCCGATACGACCGCGCTACGCGGGTCTCACCATCGTGCGTAGCAGGCTGCACCATGGAAGCAGCCCTACGTTAGGGTGCTTCGTCGGGGGAGGGAAAATTGGCCAATTATGGCCAATCACAAGAATCCGCCCATGGGTGGGCGGATGTTGGGAGTTGCGACGGTGTTACGTGGGTCGTTATGGTTGGGTGGAGGGTTTATCGGGAAATCCGACGCCGCGCTGCGGGTCAGATTGGGGAGAGTTCGCCGGTTGTGGAGTCGATGACGTAGCCGGCTACGCGGATGTCGGTGGTCATGAGGGGGTGATGGCGTATGAGGTCGACTGTTTCGGTGACGGATTGCGTTACTTCGTCGAAGCCGTGGAGCCATTTGTCGAGGTCTATGCCGCAGTGGCGCATGAGTGAGATGTTGGTTTCGGGGATTCCGCGTTCTTTCATGATGTGGAGCATTTCTGCTGCGTTCATTCCTTGGACGCCACAGCCGGTATGGCCTATGACCATTATTTCGTTGACTCCAAGTTCGTAGACTGCTATGAGCAGGGATCGCATTGTGGAGTCAAAGGGGTTGGTGATTACTCCTCCGGCGTTCTTGATTATTTTGACATCGCCGTTGCGCAGTCCGAGTGCTGCGGGAAGGAGCTCGACGAGTCGGGTGTCCATGCATGTGACGATGGCTATTTTCTTGTCGGGGTATTTGGAGGTGAGGAAGCGTTCGTATTTTTTTTCTTCTACAAATTGGCGGTTGTGGCGTAGGATTTCGTCGATCATAGTTGTGTCGTTTATTTTTTTATTTATGTCAGGCTTTTTGTTTTTCGCGGTTTTGTCTGCGTTTCAGGATTCTGTCTGTTATGACGCATACGCAGGAGTCTGACCATACGTTTTCGGCGGTCTCCACCATGTCGATGATTGTGTATATGGGGAGGATGATGCCCATCAACGAGACGTTGGCTCCTATTCCGGACATGAGGGAAAGGGTGAGGAAGTAGCATCCCATGGGTACTCCGGCGTTGCCGAATGCCGAGAGGACCGAGATGAATATCCAGAGAATCATTGTGGGGAGGCTTATGGCCATTCCGTTGTTCTGCATGACGAAGAGGGATGTGACCAGTATAAAGGCGGCGCATCCGTTCATGTTGATGGTGGTGCAGATTGGGAGTACGAAGCGAGATACTTTGCGTTGGACACCGACGCGGTTTTCGGCACACTCCATTGTGAGGGGTAGAGTCGCTGCGGAGCTTTTGGTGAAAAAGGCCATTATGACCGCTTGCGACATTGCTCGCAGAGTCCTGAGGGGGTTGATGCGGCAGGCGAGAAGGAAGAGTGGGAGTACGATGAGGAATTGTGTGCAGTTTCCGGCAATGATGACGAGGACGTATTTACCGAGTGAGTCGGCCATTACTCCCCCTCCGACTTCGGCCACGAGCTGCGCGGCAAAGGCTACGATTCCGATAGGGAGAATCGCGATAAGCCAGCGGATGAGTATGAAGAGGAGTTCCTGAAGGCTGTTAAGACCGATCGTGAGTGCGTTTTTATATCGGCCATCGGGCATTTTGGATATTGCGATACCCACGGCGAAACAGAGCAGCAGGAGCGCGAGGACGTTTCCGTCGAGGAGTGGCTGGAGTATGTTGTCAGGGACAACTGAGATGAGATGGTCTGTGTAGGAGAGTGTGGTGCCGTCGGAGACTGCTTTTTCGGCTCCAATGGCAGCGGGGGGGAGGTTGCCGGGTGCAATAATGAGGTAGTAAATCAGTCCGACCACAGCGGCAGCGGTAGTGGTGAGGAGGGTGTATGTGAGAGCGGTGCGGAACATGCGTCCCATCTCACGGCTGTTGCCCAGCGAGGCGAGGGTCGTGATGACAGCAAGGACGATCGTGGGGACAGCCAGCAGTTTGAAAAGTCGGGTGAATATGGTGGCGAGGAATGTCATGACGGAGTCTACTGCCGGGATATGGAGCAATCCGATACCGACTCCGACAGCTAAGGCTCCGAGCCAGATGGCTACCTGATATTTCTTCATCTTATGTGTGGGATTAAGCCGGGGTGATTTTTCGGCAAAATTATATGAAAAAATCGAGATTTTCATATAATTTTGTGGCCTAAAATTTCTTACGACGAGGAGTCGGCGGAATATAAGAGTGAAGATTATGAAGAAAGAGAGAGGGGTTTGCGTCACCGGCACCGGCACGGGCGGCAGAACGCTTATAGGGTTCTGGGGGCTGACTGCGATGGTTTTCGGCATGATGGTAGGAGCCGGGATCTTCAATCTGCCTCAGAACATGGCTTCCGGGGCGGGTCTGGGAGCAGTGGGCTTGGCGTGGGTTGTGACGGCTGCGGGGATGCTGCTGCTTGTTGCAACGTTCAAGACATTGGCGGATCGGCGTCCGGATCTGGATGCGGGAATCTATGAGTATGCCCGTGAGGGCTGGGGAAATTATGTGGGGTTCAATGTGGCATGGGGTTACTGGCTGTGTGCTTCATTCGCCAATGTGGCTTATTCGGTGATGCTTTACGAGAGTTTCGCTGCGTTTTTTCCTCCTCTTCTCGGCAACAGTAAGGGGCTGGTGGTGTTCGGAAGTCTGTTTATCTGGATTATCTATTATCTTGTTGGGCGTGGAATCCGGACTGTTAAGATCGTCAACAATGTGATGTCGTGTCTGAAGATCAGCGTAATCCTGTTGATAATAGCTCTGATAGCCGCAAATGTCAAGGTCGGGATGCTCACGACAGACGTGTTCTGCAGGGATTCGGGGTGCGGGAGTTTCATGGATCAGATAGAGAGTACGATGCTCGTGACCCTATGGTGTTTCATCGGTATCGAGGGTGCAGTCATGATGTCGGGACGTGCGCGTCGCTCGCGGGACATAGGACGGGCGGGAGTGACGGGATTCTTCATAGCATGGATACTGTATGTGCTTGTGTCGGTGTTATGCTACGGAATCATGTCGAGGAGCCAGCTGGCCGGACTTGAGAATCCTTCGGCGGCCTATCTGCTCAGGTCAATATGCGGGGACTGGGCGTATTATCTAGTGATTGTGTCTGTAATCATCTCGCTGCTCGGGGGATGGATAGCATGGACGATTGTGTGTGCGCAGGTTCCTTACAAGGCAGCTTCGGTGGGCATTTTTCCGCGTCGGTTCCTGAATGAGAATGGACACGGAATCCCAACTTCGGGACTTTTTGTGTCGAGCATCATCATGCAGGCTTTTCTTTTCGTGGTGGCGTGTGCGGAAGATGTGTATCTGACGGCGCTGAGTATCACCGGGATGATGATTCTTCCGGCGTATCTTCTCAGCGGTGCGTTCTTATGGAAGGCTACCCTGAAACCGAAGATGCTCGGAAATCCCTGTCGGGGGAAGCTTCGAAGATTCAGGATAACGGGAATAGCGTGTACGGTCTACTGTCTCTGGATGATATATGCCGGAGGACTGGATCTTTTTTTCGGGAGCTCTCTGTTTTATCTCTTTGGGGTGGGACTGTTTGTGAAGGCCCGGCGAGAGCAACGGCGTGCCTCGGATTCAGAGGTTCCGTATCTGACCCATTGGGAGAGCCTCCTTCTTGCGGTACTTATAATCAGTTCGGCGGTGACACTACTCATGCACTTTTGAGAGTCCTGAACGATATTGAGGGGGATTGTCAGATGGGTGAAGCGTAGGCGGCTCGGTCGAGGTTCCGGTATCCGATGGCTTCGGCGATGTGTGAGGATTGTACGTTTTCGCTGTGGTCGAGGTCGGCGATGGTTCGCGCGACTTTCAGTATGCGGTCAAAGGCTCGAGCGGACATGGAGTGGCGTTCCATTGCGTTCTTAAGTCTGCGGAGTCCTTCTTCGTCGGGCCAAGCGTATTGCCGGATCTGTCGGGAATTCATCTGGGCGTTGGAGAAGATGTTTGGCTCTGAGGCAAACCTGTGGAGCTGAATATTGCGAGCGTCCACAACCCGGGCACGTATGGCTGCGCTGCTTTCGGCGGGAATGGTGTCAGCCATTTCGTCAAATTCCACCGGTGCTATTTCTATCTGGAGGTCTATGCGGTCAAGCAGGGGGCCGGAAATACGGTTCATGTATTTGTCTACGGCTCCGGGCATGCATGTGCATTTTTTTTTGGGGTGTCCGTGCCATCCGCAGGGGCAGGGATTCATGCTGGCTACGAGCATGAATCCGGCGGGGTAGTCTACAGTATATTTTGCCCTTGAGACTGTAATGACGCGGTCTTCAACGGGTTGCCGAAGCACTTCGAGTACAGTGCGCGGGAATTCGGGAAATTCATCGAGGAAGAGTACGCCGTTGTGAGAGAGGCTTATTTCTCCGGGTTGGGGAGAGGATCCACCTCCGACAAGTGCCACCGGCGAGACGGTGTGGTGAGGAGCCCTGAAGGGGCGGGAGGTCATCAGCATCGAACCTCTTCCGAGTTTGCCGGCAACGGAGTGGATTTTAGTTGTCTCGAGAGCTTCGGCAAGACTGAGCGGGGGGAGGATGGAGGGTATGCGTTTGGCCATCATTGACTTTCCGCTTCCGGGACTTCCAATGAGAAGGATGTTATGGGCTCCGGCACATGCTACTTCCAAGGCTCTCTTGACAGCCCACTGCCCTTTTACCTCGGAGAAGTCGATGTCGAAGTGGCCTGAGGCAATACGGAATTGCTCCCGTGTGTCGACTACTGTGGGGGGAACGGTCACGATTCCGTTGAGGAATGCGACTGTCTGTGCGAGATTTTTCATACCGTAGATCTCGAGGTTGTTTACTACGGCTGCTTCTGTGGCGTTCGCTTCCGGGAGGATCATTCTTTTATAGCCCATCTCGCGTGCTTTGATAGCCATCGGTAGCACACCTTTGACGGGAAGTATCGAGCCGTCGAGACTCAGTTCTCCTGTGACCATGCAGGTGTCCATGTCTGAAGCCTTAATGTTTTCGTTAGCAGCAAGGATACCTAAAGCGATAGGGAGGTCGAAGGCAGCGCCTTCTTTCTTTACGTCTGCCGGGGAGAGGTTTATGACGAGTCGGCAGTGAGGGAAAATGAGTCCGCTCTGTTGCAGTGCGGAGAGGATACGTTGGTAGCTCTCCTTTACGGCAGTGTCGGGGAGTCCTACGATGGTGAAGTTGGTTCCTTTGTCTGCAAGCGCCTCAACGGTCACCGGGAGGGCGTCGATGCCGTGGACGGCTGCGGAGTATATCTTAGCTAACATGTCGGGAGGGTTGTTTTAACGGATTTTGGCGGCGGCGGAGGATGCATCGGATGGAGAGATGCCTCGATATACCTGTCGCCCTTTCCGGTCTGCAACGATTATGAAAGGGTCGGAGGGTATGGCGAGCCGCCTGAGACTCAGGTTCATTTCTCCGCCGAAGGCCCACATTGCATTTCGACGCGAGAAGGTGTCGTTTTGAGTCATGTATCGCCATTGTACCGTGTCGGGGTCGAGGTAAATGTCGGCAATCTGAACATCTTCGGGTTGTGATGCCAAGATTCTCAGGGTCCCTTTATGCGGGCCGTCGGATCTTCTCCAGAAATAAAGTATGGTTGCCCGTGCTGAAGCAGGATTTATTGTGGATGAGGAATCCGGTTTGCAACGGAGAGTGATAGGGGTGATTGTAAGGCTTGAAGCACGGTTCTGCGCGTCATCGAGCTGCGCGATGGCTACATGCAGGAGCCGTTCTTTTTCCTTATCAGGTATGTCAAGGCTCTGCCAGAGTTTATTGAAACCGGCTTCGTCGGAGTTGCGATGATAGAGCGTGAGGAGCATCAGGGCGGAGGCTCTATCCTTAGGATTGTCAGCAACGTATCGGGCTATTGCGGAATTGACTTTCTCGGGGTCGTCGGCCGAAAGGATCGCGACATTTTTTGCCATCCATGTGGAGTAGCGTCCGGAGACCTCGTTGCCGGAGATTTTCCACTCCAAGGGGTTGTCGTACGGTCCTGTAATACGGATTTTATCCCCTTTTTCGGCGTAGAGTGCGTGGAGAGTCTTGCCGTCGGAGGCCATTATCCATACGATGGTGGGATGGCGTGTGGCGCAGAGCAGAGAGAAGTTGTCGCCGTTACACGGTACGCGGGTTGTCACCAGTTCGTCGTGTTTGTTGCTGTATGCTGTGTATGTGATGGTTAGATTGCGCTCCCCGATACCCTTGAGTGCTCCACTCACGGTAAACTCATTCTTGCCACAGCTGCAGAGCAGTGTTAAAAAAGTAAGGGAAATCAAGAAGAGGCTTTTTTTAGTAATGGGATGTCGCATAGTAAGCGCAAAGGTAACGAAAAAAGCCGGTAAGTTGCCAATATGGTTCTCTATTTTCATGGCAAGCCGGGGAAAATCGATGTTGATTATGACTATGCCTGATATGACTTGAAAAAATTTTTTGAAAAATATTTTGGTAGATAAAAAATAGTGTCTACCTTTGCGGTGTACTAAGACACTAATACACTAATACAGATATTATGGAATTGAAAACAGAGAATCTTTCTTTCAGGTACACCCGTCGCCGACCGGAAGTGCTTCAGGATGTTAACCTGACGTTTGACACCGGGGGCGTAGTGGGATTACTGGGACCCAACGGAGCCGGCAAGTCAACACTGCTCTATCTTATTGCCGGGGCTCTGACTCCCACAAAGGGGGAAGTGACATACAGAGGCACTAACACACGTCTGCGCCGTCCGGATGTTCTCTCGAGCATATATCTTGTGGCCGAGGAAGCGGCTCTTCCGCGTATGTCCTTGAAGAGTTACGTGGAGCTTTACTCGAAGTTCTATCCCGGATTCGATAATGATATAATGCAGATGTCGCTTAAGGAATTCGATATGTTCGAACCGGGCAGACTCGATGCACTTTCCATGGGCCAGAAGAAGAAGATACTGCTTAGCTTTGCCTTTGCCTGCAATACACCAGTGGTGCTTCTCGATGAGCCGACGAATGGACTTGATATTCCGGGTAAGGCGGCTTTCAGGCGACTCGTGGCCCGTCTTGCAACGGACGATAGACTGTTTCTTATCTCCACTCATCAGGTGAGGGATCTCGACACCATACTGGATCGGGTGCTGATCATGAACGAGCGCAGATTCCTCCTCAATGAATCAATCGTCAGCCTTCAGGAGAGACTGCTGTTTGTGAGCGGTGCCTCCGAGGCTCCGGCAGATGCTCTGTATGCCCTTCCGTCGCTATCGGGGGTCGACTACGTTGCTCCCAATACAGATGATGCGGATACGGAGGTCAATCTTGAGATTCTTTTTGAGGCTGTCCTTAAGAATCCGGAGCTTCTTAACCAACGTCCGGCATAACTGTCTCATCAATATTTTGAATTATCCAATCAATTGATACCTATATGAATAATACAATAACAAACGCTCCATCCGGAGCTTCCGGTTTTTTCTCTACGGCGCGTTTCGCCGCATATTTCCGATTGTATCTGTCGGGTTCACGGCGCAAGTTGCTTCTGGCTGTAGGACAGATTTTTATAGTGACATTCATTTTCATGATCTTCTGTTACTACACTGGCAGCAAAAGTCAATACGAATTCATGGCGAGTCAGAAGTTAGCATCGGGACCGGATCCGATGTGGAGCGTGTGCAACCAGATAATGCTATGTTTCGGAGTGATTTTCGCTGCTTTCGCCGGATCATGGATGTACAGCACCGTGTCGTCGAAAAAGACCCGGCTAACGACATTCGAGATTCCTGCTTCTCAGTTTGAGAAATTTCTCACGTGGTGGCTGATATATGTTCCGGTCTTTATTGCCGTGATACTGGTGTGCTTCTTTCTTGCCGACGCGCTGCGGGTGCTATGGATCATGGTGAGTTCCGATTACGGGCAGTACGCCCATCTGATGCCGCTTAAGAACCTTGTGACCTTTACGGATCCAGCCATAACGGACTCGTTCGCATCGGTGACATCATCTTATCGGGTGGAGTTGACGTCAATAATGATTTACGGTATCATACTCGTAGTAAATGCTCTTTTCTCGTTAGGAAGTATCTATCTTAACAAGCTGAGTTTCCTCAAGACGATGGTAATACTTTTTATATGTATGGTAATACAGTCTATTCTTACTTCTTTGGGATACAATTTCTTCTTCAGTGGCAGTACCTACGAGATCACAAGCCGCTTCTCGGAAAAGGATCTTTCAACGGTGATTTTCACGTGTGCGACCATCGTTATAATCTGCAGCTATATCTACTGGCTCGGATATGCCCGATATAAGGAGACGGAAATCGTGAACAGATGGTGAGAATGAAGATTTCTGCCTCAAAATAATCTCCCGGAAATCATTATGATAAAAGGAACTAACAAAGCGATTTATCTGATATTGGCCGACAAGATAATGGATGATGTTCTGAGCGGTAAGCTTAAGCCTGAGGATCGGTTGCCCTCTATAAGGGAATACGCAGCAGAGGTACAGGTGAACCCTAACACGATGATGCGTACGTACGACTATCTGTCTACAAGCGAGATTGTCTATAACAAACGCGGAGTCGGGTATTTCCTATCGCCGGATGCCCGCACGATCGTAGAACATATCCGCCACAAGCAGCTCATGGACAACGAGTTGGAGGCTATCTTCCGGCAGCTCAGTCTCCTGAAGGTTTCTCCTGATGAATTGCGTGAAAAATTCGTAAGTTATCTTCAGGCAAACAGCAATCAATAATCAATTATCAAATCAGAAATAATAATGAAAAAAACAACATATATCCTAATAGGGTCATTGGTGGCGGCAGCTGTCCTGTCCTTTTTCCTTCCGGTGATATTTTTCTCATCCCGGAAAGCAGAGTGTGTCACGCTATCGCGTACCGGAAAAAACAAGGAGATTCTTCCGGCTCATTTCGCATCCATAAATGTCAATCAATCGGACTACAGCTTTATGGAGACCCAAGGCGACCACTCCACCCTGTCGCTTACCGTTGTAGAATCGAATAATGTCGATCGTCCCCGGATAACTGTAGACTCAAGCTGGTACGGAAATGTAGAGTTTAATACGCTGGAAGGAGAATTGAACGTGAGTGTCACGATGGATGCCGCTCTTGAAGCCCTCAGAAGCCGTGCCGGAGGAGTGGCCGGACGTGTGGTTATCGCTGAGGACAACGTCAATGTCGCAACCATCACAGTGCCGCGCGGTTCCCTTAAACAGCTTCAAAGTTCAGATATGTCAATGCTACTCAAGGACTTCGTGAATGCCGATCTCCACATTGTATCATCATGGGGTGGAATTCAGGCCATCAACAGTTCTTTCACCACTCTCAATATCCACTAACTCCAATTCCAACTCCATAAGTTTGACAGCGAACCGGAACAAATCTGTTTCAGTTCGCTGTCAAATTATTTTCTTGAAAAACGCAGTCCGAGGTACTCAGAACCTAACGATCTTAACTGTTTTGTCACCACGACGGAGAATGTATAACCCCGGGGTATGAGGCTGTCCCTCTACGGGAAGACCGTCAATAGTGAATAGATGCTCCGATGATGAGGAAGGAGAGGAGAGAATAGTGTCGACAGAGCTGGTGGGCTCAACAAAAATGACGTTGCTCATAGGGCTGACAGAAGAATCTTTGGTAGCCACAAGCCGGTAAGCCTCTTTTATCTCAGGGTTGCGATCCGAGATGTCGAAGCTGTCCTCTTCCGGTTCGACATCATATTCGATGGTGTATTCCACGGACTGACCGTCGGGCAGATATATGTCTCTGTAGAGAGTGTAGCCGTCCAGCTCCTTGCTTGGAGATTTAATCCAGCGAGCCGTATAGGTATTGCCGGCGACATTCTCCGCTTCAAGAGCTACAGGCGCTGCCAGCTCCACGTCTTCGTTGCATGTCCCCTGAATGTAAACCACTACGGGATTGTCGAGGTCTTTGCCTGAGAGGGTGAGAGTAGCGGTATGACAGGAGTTAGAAGGGGTAAAAGAGTCGGGGGTATAACGCACCTTAAGGTAATAGCCATTTTCGGTATTGATGTCTCCCTGCGTGATAGTCAGGGCTTTAAATGTGCGGGAGCCTACAACTATGTCAAAGCACCCTGCATCCTGAGCGCCCAGAGTGGCCGTCACTGAGTGTGTGAATCCGCTCCCGAGCACCGGAACGGTGATCTCAGATGAGGACCCCTGAGCGACATTGCCACAAGTATAATAATCATTGTTGAGAGGAGAAGTAAGGACCGGATAGTCCGGAATCACGGGAGGATCCGTAGGATCCGGAGTCTCTCCGGGATACCAAGCCACATCCTGAAGATTGCCCCAGATGTGTTCGGCGAGTTCCGGGTAGTCGATGAAGGGGTTGCGGTTATGCTGTTGCGAATAGACGCCGTCGTTGCGTTTACGTTCTTTTTCGCTTACAGGATCCTGCCGATGCCACTTCAGGAGCAGATCGATTGCCCAAGGCTGAAGAGTAGGGTAATCCCCTTGGTCGGCTGTATAGAGTCCTTGAGCTGCCCACGACAGATTCTGATAGCAGGTCACCATGTAGAAATAGTTACGGGCAAGGTCTCCCTTGTATTCGTCCGCCGGTTCGAATACGCGCGAGGATCCGCCTCCCTGTCCCGATTTGGGAGTGCCACGCTTATATGTGCCGTTTTCTACGACACTTCCCGATTCGGAACCGACTTCGCCGTAGGGGTCATTACCTCGTGCGGAGTTAGCGTTGCTATTGGAGGGCATCAGATGGCAAATATCCTTGTAAGCGTCGTTCTTCGCACCGCCCCACCATGATTTAGGAAAGGTATGTTCGATATTCATGCCCGAAGCAGCCCCGGAGTTACCGGTCACTTTCACACGGTTCGTGGTATAGATGTCGTACCAAGTATTGTCCGACTCGTCAATATCGGTGTATCGGAAAGCTGTCCACGTTGCGCCGCTACCGGTGCCGTAAGGTATGGCAGTATGGCTCTTGATGATACTGCTGAGTTGCGATTTGAGTGCCCGTTGCTTCTTGCCCTCGCAGGACTTGTAGTAATCAGCGGGGGGCGCAGCCTGAGCTGTGCAAAAGACACTCAGTATCAATGTCGGAATCAGAGACGAGTATTTCATTTTGATAATAAGGATAACGGTTATGTGAGGATGAGATATATTTTCCCTAACGGAGTGACAAAGTTAGAGATAAATGGCGGTAATGACAAAGCTTACTCTGTTAAAAATCTTTGAAGTCTGCGCCTGCACGGCAACTTTGTGCCCGGACGGATAGAAAAAGCCGTTGATGTAAATCATTAAATTATGTTAAATTTATTGTATGACTAATTTTTTAGTTATACTTTTGCTCGTCAACTAAAGAATTAGTTTTAGCAAAGATGAAAGCAGGAAGAAAGACGCAGGATCTTACACCGAAGGAGACTGAGATAATGAAGATGTTGTGGAGCCACGGACCGATGTTTGTGCGCGAGATTGTGGAGTGTTATCCTGAACCTCGTCCGCATTTCAACACTGTTGCTACGACAGTGCGCATTCTTGAGGACAAGGGCTATGTGGAGCATGAGGTCGTAAGCGGCTCTCATCGGTTTAAGGCGATAGCGTCGCTCAGCGGGGTGCGTCGTCGGAAATTGCGTGAAATCATCGGCAATTTTTTCAATAATTCCTATTCCTCGATGGTGAGCAGTCTTGTGGAGGATGAGAAGATCTCTCTCGATGAGCTTAAGGAACTTATAGAGTTGGTGGAAAAGCAACGTAAAGGGAAAGATCAGTCATAGATGGAAGGACAGATTTTATCTTACTCGATATTGGCCGGCCTCACCCTCGCTATCTTATTTCTCGTATATCGGGTTTTTATGGCGAGGGCGAAGCAGCCCCGGTTGAACAGAATGTTGCTTCTGGGCATTTGCGGATTTTCTTTTCTGGTAGTACCTTGCGCGGATGCTTATATGTCGCGTGAGATTCCGGAAGAGCATGGTATAATCGCTAAGCCGACGGAAATAAAAAGTTTCAGAAGTGACGTCGATATCGTACCCACGCTCACCTCTGCTGTCAAAATAGCCGACACCGATACCAATGACCCGGTGGGAATAGGTCTGGAAATGATTAACGGCGTATGGATCAAGTGTTTATTGAGCTTATACTTTGGCGGCTTGCTACTCTGTGGCTTGATATGGGGGATTGGGATGCTCCGTCTGGCCAACCTCATCAGGAGAAGCGAACGCATTAACGTAGGCGAAGCCATTCTCGTGATTACAAAGAGAGGGTGGAGGGGATCCCCGTTCAGTTTCGGACGTTATGTCGTGATGAGCCGAGATGTATATGAATCTGAAGAAGGCTCCATGGTTATGCTTCATGAGCTTACTCATGTACGACATAACCACTGGATTGATCTCGTGGTAGGCCACCTTTGTGTGTGGATCTGCTGGTACAATCCTTTTGCGTGGATGCTCCTTAAGGCAATTAAGGATACCCATGAGTATGAGGTGGATGCTTCGATGGTTGAAGAGATTGGGGATGCCCGAACATATCAGATGATGTTGATAAAGAGGGTTGGCGGCGCAAGATTGCAGCCCTACGCCGACAACCTGAATCATAGCAAACTAAAACTTCGTATCACTATGATGCAAAAAAGCAATTCAAGATTAAGGAGACGGCTGTGTGCCGTCGCGCTTCTGCCGGCCGTGGCTTTGGCGCTGTCATTAACGCAAACGCCTTCTGTGGCGGCAGTACTGACTCGAATCGGAGATTTCTCCTTTTCTCGGGGTAAAGATAGCAATTTCCTCGCGAATGATAAAGTAGTCAACGATTTCAGAGATGTATTTTATGAAAACAACGATGTGGATACCGAGGGATTCAAAGCTGAAAGTCCCACTGCCGTGTCAGACGAAAAAGGGGAATCAACCGGGGATGAGCCTGCCCCGGAGATTGTCGAGGAAGCGACGGATATGCTTGGACAGCCGGAAGACGTTGAGAGTAGGAACGAATTGCCCTCTGTGTATGTTGACAGTGTATACGTAGGTGCCGGAACGGAATGTATAAAGAATATGAATCCCTCGGATATTGCATCGATGTGCGTGGACAAATCTCATGGCGACATGCGTATCTATATCGATACTAAAGCAGGTAAAGACTCAGTCTCCAAGGGAACGAAAGAGGGAAATCTGAATGTAAGGCTGTTGAATTTCAATAATTACGACGGGGGCGTAAATGTAGAAGTGGAGATAACAGGGACGACATCCTTAGAGGTGAGTAGATGCCGTCTTATCAACGACGGGAAATCCTACGATGCAAAATCCGTATCGATGGAAGGGAATAACGACGTGTTTGTCCTGAAAGCTAAATTCAAGAAGATGAAGGAATTCCGCAACGTGTCGTTAGTCTTTGATACAGACCGGGGACCTTATAGCTGTAAGATTATCAGCGCAACATAGTAGGATTAAGACCCGGAGAAAGAAAATATCCGAACAATATCTTACTGAAGAAACCAGCGGCGCCGGTACAAAAGCAAATCTGTACCGGCGCCGCAATTTAGCTGTAAGGATTATGTTCAGGGAACCAAAATTCGTGCGGTGAGTGCCCCTGCCTTTACTATGTAAATCCCTTCGGACAAGGATATCCGGAAGTCTTTCCCGGAGATTGTTCCGTTGGCAATAAGTATTCCGCCCGGATTCCATATCTTGTATTCCTTGCTGTCCAGTCCCCGGAATAGTAGAGCTCCGGGTGTCGCAGTGACAGAACCTTCGGAGGTAAGGACACCCTCGACGGAAGATGTGTGAAGCACAAGGGTGTTGGAAATTAATCCTGTCGAGCCATCCGAGAGACGCGGAAGTATATTATACTTGTAATCAGTGTTTTCGCTCACACTTGCGTCTGTATAGGTTTCGCCATTGCAAGTGGCGTCTGATTCGATTATTACTCCATCGCGTAGAATGTCATAACCTGTGATGGTGAGGCTGCTCCCAAGGGGTGCGAACGATATGCGGTCTATCATGATACCGAACACACCTGCACTCTTATAATGAATAGCGAAATAGCGTGCATCAGAGGGGAGAGTTACAGAATATTGTTTCCACTCTATGGCGTCTCCTTTCTCTCCTTCTGTCCGGATTTCTGAGATTGGCCGGAACGAGTCTATGTCCTCAGATGAGGAAGAGTAGAGGATCTCTACTGTTTCAGGGCCGTAATTGTAAGTGATCGGGCGCATCAGGAAGCTTACTTCGGAATTGCCGTCGACGGCGGGAGAGATCAGCCAGTCGTCGGCCTCGGAATCGTCGGCGGGTCCGAAAGCTACTATGAAACGGTCGCCGTCGGGAGCCGGGAAAGCACCTTTGGACCCGAGTATCTCATCCAGTTGCGAGCTGCTCCATACCGAGAAGCCGGCGGGCTGTGTCGCTCCGGGAATCACCGAGCCCCCTTGGAAGATATAAGTCTGTTTGCCGTCTTTGTCGACGCTCTTGAAGGAGCCTATCGCAGTCGGGCTGATCTCAAACGGTGTACACTCTTCGAAGCTTTCGATAACAGTGCCACGGCTCGGTGCGGTCCAGTTCAGCTCCACCATATCGTATGAGATCTCGGAAGCCCGGAGATCTGTGACGACAGGAGCCATTCCCGCCACAATCTCTACCGGGAAGGTTCTGGAATTATTGGCATTGAGCTCGTCCTCCTCTGCAAGGGTAAAGGAGATAGTAAGATTGGAGGGTGTATCGGCGTTAGGGACGAACACGATCGGTATCGTGCAGGTTTCTCCCGGCTCTAAGGGTGTGGATGATGCAGAAACCTGTGAGGAGGCTATCTGTGAACCGTCGGAAGATTGGATTTTCCATTCGCCGCCGGGGAACGGGTAGGCCTGTGTGCCCTCGTTGCATACGACAGCCGTGGCCGAAAGATCGCTTCCTATCTGCACTACAGGAGAGGCTTGGATGCTTTCGACCGCCATATCGTGGTCCACGAGATTCTTGTAGGAATATCCGAACAGTACGAAGGCCTGACTGCGGGTCGCTTTCTTGCAATATCCCCCGATCGTGATCTCTACCCATGGCTGATTATGGAATTCTTCCGGTAGATTTATCGTTATGGATGTTTGCCCTTTCTTTGAGAAGTCGCCAATGACGTAAGAAGCTACTTCCACGGGTTCCTTTCCGTAAGAAGACGCATATACCGCAAAATTCTCACATCCGCCTCCGTAGATGTCGAGAATCACAGAGGGGTTCGTAAGGT
Source organism: uncultured Sangeribacter sp. (assembly GCA_964409015.1). GTDB lineage: Bacteria > Bacteroidota > Bacteroidia > Bacteroidales > Muribaculaceae > Lepagella. The sequence goes on along the minus strand of CAYPBS010000001.1, from coordinate 105,679 downwards.
TGATGGTGCTGAATTCCGGCAGGGCAAAGCTGAAGTTGCATGCTTGATTCTTCTTGTAGGCCACAAGAGCGTGGGCCTTGTCTGAAGAATTTAGATTGATATTGCCTGTGAGAGTGGAGGGGAGACCAATTTCAAGCTTAGCCTCGGAGGAGAGATTGACGACGGGGCGAAGGTCTGCGACATCGTCGGCAAAGGATTCATTCTGCGGAAGCTGATAGGGTGTTCCGAGAACTATAGCGGTTGACTCAGCATCAGGCGATTGGCCTGCTTCGTTAGAGACCATGATGGCATAGTTGTACAGGTCGAGCGGGGAGCCGGGGGTGATCTCTACATGACAGGTGTAGACATCGGTTCCTATGACACCCGCGTCTTGCCATCCCGCTGCCGTGTACTTATATAAAGAATAGGTATTTCCCGCAGTCGGATCGTTCCATCCGCCGTTTGCTCCGGTGTCAGGCCCCTCCCATGTCAGGACGGCACCCATATTGTCCTGATCTGCAACTGCATTGAGATTCCGTACTTTGCCGGCGATATCAAGTCCGGTGTACACTTCGGTGGATGAGGGTACGCTTTCCAGCTCTCCGTTTCTGACGACGACGGATATGGTATTGTCTCCTTGCGATGTCCGGATATTTCCGGAAACCTCATCTCCGGGATGTCCTGTTATCTCAACACTGTTGTCTCCACAGATTACTGTGGCCTTCAATTCGATGGAAGCATCCATCGTGTTGCCCTTATATGTCTCGCCGGGTAGGGTGAAAGAAACCAGAGCGCTCAGAACACCCCCCTCTGATGCAACGGCTTTCAGATTAGTCGCCGGTGCCGGTGCTCCGGATTCGTAAACTGTCTTTTCGATATTGAAGTTACGCACATAGAAGCGAGATGCCTTGGTCGAGGAAATTGCGTGGATACCGATATAATAGTTGCCTGCCTGTGGCACCATGAAGTATTCCGCGATTACATTGCTCATGACAGAGGGACTCGCCGAGGGTGCTTCCGTAGTGGTATCCGTATTGCCGATCATGTCCGTTGTCATGGCTTCGGGTGAAGGTGCGGTTCCAATTTTTACCTCAAGATTGCCCGCCTCGGAAGATCCGTCGCCGAACGCGTTCATGGAAAACCGGTAGACAGCATCGGCATCATCGAACGCGGTCACAGGCAGAAACAGCCAGTCGTCGGCTGCTGTACGGTCCTTTGTCCAGTATGTAAATGTGCCTATGGGAGCGCCACCGTAAGTGACAGTCGTATAATAGAAACTATTGTCGTCTGCGTTGCTGTCAGCGATCGTGAAGAGTCCTGCTTGCTTCTCTGTCGGAGCAAGTTTTACCGGTAGCTGGAGAGGATTTCCGAAGATGATATCGTTCGAGAAAGCCGGTTCGGAGACCTTACCGTCGTAGACAGCCTCGACTTTGGCTATGTAGTTTGTCAGGTCGGTATCGGTTTTGAGACCGGTAGGACACGAAGTCTCCTGTGTGCCAGCTGCTATTTTCTTGTTGTTCAGATAGACATTATATGAGACTGCTTCGGCATCCACGTAGCCTCCGTTGACACCATCCTTCACAGCTTCCCAAGTTATGGAAGTCGTCGTGAGACTGACACTCGATGGGGCACAAGGGGTGTCATGTCCGATATATTGGGAGATAGACTCGTATTGTCCCTTGTTGGTTCCAAGCGCGGTGCGTACCCGGAACACGTGGACACCTTCCGTGAGATCTTCCAGTGACACTGCTACATCGCTTCCGGCCGCTCCGGTACCCTTGCGGTAGAGGGTGTTGTCTACGTCGAGTTGCCATTCCACGTTGCCCAGTATGGGCACATTGCCCAGCGTATTTGTCGGGAGTGTAAAGCATGCTTTCCCCGATAGAGACCCGTTCGGGCACAAGATTCTCAGATCCTTGACAGCTTCCGGGGCTGCCTCGTTTACACGTTCTGAATCAGTACATTGGAAGGTGACGAACTGATATATGTACGGAAGACTCACTTCCTCTTTCACGGCGAAACTATTCGGATCGAGAAGCTGGATGGAGCTGCCCGATGTGCTGACGCGATTGTAGAGATATCCTCCGTCGAGCGGGCTGTAACAGAATCCGGTATTATAGCCGGGATAGGGAATGGTGGCGAGTGGATATTGCTCGCCGGTGACTGTATTGATCTCCACGATCTGGCCTGTGAAGAGGACTGCAATCAGCTGGCCTGTCGAAGTATTGAAAGTCATGGAGTTGGGCGCTTCCATGGCTGTACAAGTGCTTATGCGTGTCATGCAGCCCGGATCCGACCCCGGAGCTTTTACGAAATACACCTCCGTCACATCATCGTTTGTGGAGAAACCATAAAGCGTGTCCGTAACAGGGTCGTATGCCACCATGTTGTAGTAGAATGCATCCGAGAAGGCCGATCCGAGCCGGGTGCTGTTCAGCAATGTCCCTGCCATATCCCATTCGTAGAGATATGTCGCGTCGAAATTGCCGGCCTTATATACATCGACTATCGAGAATACATGGTTCTGCCTGATCCAGAAATTGTTGTATGTAGCGGTATTATTGTCTGTTATGGCTGTGAAGATATTAGCTATCTCTCCTGAAGCCGGGGACACTTTATTCAGTCCCAGCAAGGAATTGTAGGCGGGGGAATTGGTGAAGTAGAGCCAGCCGTAGATATTGGTGTCTTCGGCCAATACTTTCAGGGGTAGCGAAGAAGTGGTGGTTGGGAAACAGAGTTTTTGCATCATTCCGGACGTACTGGCCGTCGGAGTACTGATATGGCGGTCGGCACCGTGTTGGGCGAGAGTCGTGAACGGGGTCGCTCTCATTGAGCGGGAGAAAGCCGGCTTTGCGTCGGCATGCCCCTGAAACAGTGCCCCCAGTGAGATTACCCACAGGGTAAGCAGAAGTTTAAGATGGCTGTGTAGTGTCATGATTATTATATTTAGGTGATTGATGATTTTGGTATTGTCGAAGCAGAACGGAGGTTATGGATTCTTTTTTTGCAAAGATAGAGATTATTGGCGTAAACAGCGTATATGATTGGAAAAAAGCGACCCCCGACTTTCGTTTAAGCCGGGGGATTAGTGTTATATCGCCTTACGGGGAGGTGTGTTACTTGCGGACGAGAACAAGGTATTGCCACGGAGCAAGCTCCGCGGGGAGTTTGGCGTCAGTGCCGGCAAACCAGTCGGTGAAGGCATTTACATCGGGAAGTGTTGCCGGGGTTTCGCTCTCTGCAGCTCCGTCGGCCACAGCGGGAAGGAAACTTTTTCCGGTGAATTTAAGGGGAGTCTTCTTGTCCGAGAGGTTAGCTATGACCAGAACCTCGCTGTCGGGAAGCACTCGGGAGAATGCGTAGATGTCGGGTGACGACGTGGCGTAGCGTACCATCCGTCCGCCGGTGATGCCGGCGTCAAGAGCGCGTTCCTTGTGCTTCAGGGAGTTGAGCATCTTGTAGAAGGATGTAAACTCGTTGGCGGTGTACGAAGGTACGGAATCATGCTCGAAGAATTCAAAGGCGCGACGGTTGCCCACTTCCTGACCGGTGTACATCATAGGCATACCGGGCAGAGTATAACTCAGAACGGCAAAAGCTCCCAGTCCTTTGCCGTAACGCTCAAATTCGGTGCCTTCCCATGAGTTGAGATCGTGGTTCGTCACCATATTCATGCGATAAGTGTCGGCAGGATACTCGTTGGCCTGTTTTTTTAGAAGCACATCTATGTCGGCAGCCGATTTTGAAGGATGCTTCTTCTTGTGGTCGCGGGCGTATTTGTTTTCCCCCTTGGTCGATGCTATGGCATCAAACAGGTCCTTCATCGGCCAGTTGTAGTCGGCGTCGAATCCTGCTACGGTAAGCTCCGGTTTGGATGCTTCGGCAAGCATGAACACCGGTTTGACGGTCAGTAACTCCTGACGCAGACGCTCCCAGAAATCAGTGGGCACTTCCATTGCTACATCGGCGCGGTAGCCATCGATGTCAGCTTCACGAACCCAGAATTTCAGTGCGTCGGTCATGGCTGCGCGCATCTGCGGATTGCTGTAATCGAATTTGTATGTATCGGTCCAGTCGAAGGGGCCGAACATCTCCCCTTTTTCGTTTCTTGCGTAATATTCGGGATTGGAGCTGACCCAATGGTTGTCGCATCCGGAGTGATTGCATACTTCGTCGAGAATCACCTTCATGCCCAGATTGTGAGCGCTGTCCACGAAGGCCTTGAGGTCGTCGAACGTGCCAAACTCCGGGTTGACCTTCTTGTAGTCAGCCACTGCGTAATAGCTCCCGAGATTCCCCTTGCGGTTGAGTTCGCTGATAGGATGGATGGGCATCAGCCATAGGATATCCACACCTAAGTCCTTCAGTCGGGGCAGCTCGCGGGTCATACCTTTGAGGTTGCGCTCCGGTGTGCCCTGTCTTAGGTTTATTTCGTAGATTACGGCATTCTTGGCCCAGTCGACATGGGCGTTACGGGTCTGTTGCAGCCCGGCTGCCGGGGTCTGGGCCGTTGCTGCGGTCGAGGCCATGGCTATGAGCATGGCGGTTAGGACTGATTTTTTCATTGTATCGTTGATTTATTGAAGTTAAGTCGATTGGATGATGCAGACTGTGAGCTGAGGAAAATCCCCCCTGCCGGATGGGGTCACTTGATGGTATACAGAACCACAATCAGGCTGCCGGCGCCGATGACTACCCAAAGGAGTATGGCCTGAACGAGAGGTTTAACCCCTACCTGACGGACCACTTTGAGCGAAAGACCCGCTCCGATGGCGAACAGCACGACTGTCAGGGCTTTCTTGGCTATATCGGCAAGCGAAATATAGAAGGGTCGGAAACTCTCCGGCGAGTAGGTGTTGACTACCATGGCCAGTACGAAAAGGAGAATGAACCAAGGGATACTGACACGCGCTTTACCCTCTCCTCCCTTGATGGAATTGCGGAAGTACCACATCGTGAAGAATGCGAGAGGTATGATCCACAGGGCGCGGGTACACTTGATAAGTGTGGCCAGCTCGCAGGCTTCCGTACTGTAGGCTTGGCCGGCACCTACCACGGAAGATGTGTCGTGGATGGCGATAGCTGCCCACGTTCCGAATTGCTGATCGGACATCTGGAACATGTGGCCCATCGGCGGGAAAATAAACAGTGCCACGGCGTTGAGTATGAATATAACGCCGAGGGATACCGCCATCTCATTCTCATTAGCCTTCATGACTCCTCCGACTGCGGCTATGGCGCTTCCGCCGCATATTGCGGTGCCGGAGCTTATGAGGTAAGAGGTTTTGGAGTCGATATGCATCCAGCGGCCGAGCATCACTCCGATTATCATTACTCCGATGACCGAGACGATAGTGAAGATCATGCCGTCTGCTCCCGAGGCAAGCGATTTCTGAAGGTTCATGCCGAAGCCTAAACCGACAACAGATGCCTGTAGAAGATATTTTGACAATATCTTATTGAATTTGGCCAACGGTGTGCCGAATATGAATGCGAAGATCAACCCGGTGAATAGAGCCACGGGAGGGGTGATCAATTGTTTCCCGGATGTGGTGAAGAGATCGAACGGGAAGATCATGACGGCAAGAAGGATCAGATAGAGAGCCTTGGCCTTCATCCCTTTAGTCCGGTTTTTTCTCGTTTTTGTCATAGTGTTATCTGTATTCAAATTTAGTCATGCTTCAGCTTTGAGAATCTTTCAGGCTCACGGGTAACCCCTTAGTAGTTAGATTCTAATGTGTCCGGGGGTATTCATCATAAAAGCCTGTTTCTTCTTAATAGTAATAGGATCCTTCCCGTGTAGCTGCTGCTTCTTCCATAGCGGCTTCTGCTTCGGGTGCAGCTGCTTCGACTCCCTCGGGTGCATACTCGTATTTATAGTACTCGGTTTTTGATTCTTCAGCAGCCACTTCCTCTGCGTATTCATTATATTCAGTGTAAATGGATTCGCTATCGTACATGGTAGGATCGGTCGCATACCATGAATCGATATAGTAATAGAGCGCCATTGCTCCGCAGGCCAACAGGCACAGAACGACAACCACTGTTATGATACAGCCCTTTTTGTAGCTTTTCTTTTTAGGATAAGTGTAATAGGTGTTATCGGAGTTAGTCGGAGTTGTTTCTGTTGTATCCTGAGGAGGTGCCGGGGGAACTACCGGGGTTTCATTAGGAATCTCAAGTTGCGTTTCCTCTGCTTCAACCTCCGCTGTGGCTACCGGAGGAGGGAGATGAGTCTTCTTCGTGGCTGTGCAACTCTTTTCGTTTATGAGCACGGTTGCTTCATCAGGGTCTGCTTTTGTCGAGAGGTCGGCCAAGAAATCTTTGACTGTGTCGTGACGTTTTTTTCTGCCTGAGGACATTGCCTTGGAGATGGCTCTGACTATGTAAGGAGAGATATTGTCAGGAAATGGAAGCTCATCTTCGATAAGTCTGGGAGCCGGAGGAGGGATGCTCCCGGTGAGAAGATAGTATAGGGTTGCAGCGAGGGAATAGATGTCGGTCTGAGGCGAGAATTCGCTCACTCCGCCGGCGTTATATTGCTCCATTGGGGCGAAACCGTGGGATATACCGGTTGGTGTGGTGGAGGTCTGATGCCCCGTCAGGTCGTATTGCTTGGAGAGACCGAAGTCGATAAGGATAGGCTCGTCGTCTGAGGTCCGGACTATGATGTTGGCCGGTTTGACATCGAGGTGATTGATTTTCTTGTCGTGGACGTATTCAAGTGCGTTCCCGATTTTCTCGATGTATCGCAATGCCTTCTCTTCGGATAGAGGCCCGGATTGTTTCACCATCTCGGATAGTGTCACTCCCTCGATGTATTCCATCACATAGTAGGCCGTATTGTTCGTTTCAAAAGCGGCATAAATACTTATGATCGAGGGATTCCGGAGCTTGCTGATGTTGCGGGCTTCCTTGAGGAATTTGGCTTTCAGCCGGCTGACTAATTCGGCTGTATTTTGTGTGCCGGGAGTGACATGGCTGGTGTCGTTGTCCCGGTCGCAGAAATCTTTGGGGAAGAATTCTTTGATCGCTACGTGGCGGTGAAGCCCGGTGTCTGTTGCCAGATAAGTTATGCCGAACCCCCCTTGACCGATAATTCTGTCGATTTTATAGATCCCGTGGTGAAGAAGCGTCCCCGGCTTCAATGCCTGATTGGTTTCTTTATTCATAAGGTCGTCTGTTAGATTGGATTGTTTTGCAATGGTTTTTTGAAGCGTCCGCAGAGATATTCCATGCCTTGATGAAGGTAGGGATCCTGAAGCAGTCGCAGACATCCGAGATAGATGGCTGAGATGATTCCGGTTTGTATCAGGATGATCAGCAACGGTGCAAGCGGTAGGCTGGATACCGGCCATGCCGCCACTACGGAAAAGAGGGTGAGAAATATGTAGCGTTTCTGATCCGAAACGAAAGAGATTACGGGGAGCCCGGTGTTTCGCCCGCAGAGGACAATGGCATATATGTAAGTGAGAAATCCTGCAACCATCTGTCCCCAAACGAGTGCCGGGACAGAGTGCATGAAGATTGTTGCGAGGATGGCGATAGCGGTGAGGACATCCTTCAGCACTTCAAGTTTCACGATGCTTTTGGCGTGGCCCAAGGCCAGCAGATAGTTGTTGCACTTTGATGTGAGGACGGTGAAAATCCCCCTCACGAGCAGTATCTGGAACAGCAGAATGGCGGCATCCCATTTTGTGCTGAAAAGAAGATGAAAGACAGGAGTGGCGGTGACGACAAGTCCCAGCATGACAGGATAGATGATAAAAGCGGTGAAACCGTTGATTTTATGCATCAGGCGGTGGTAGGCTTCGGCATTGTCCTGAAACTGCGAAAGAACCGGTATGAAGGTTGAGGTGAGAATCTGGGAGACGGAGGCACTCCCCATTTTGCTCCATTTGTCGGCCTGTGTGTAGTCGCCGAGCCGTGAGAATGAGAATGTGGCGCCGATCACGAAAGAATATATGTTGAGGAAGATGGTGTTGAAGAGAGAGCTGGTAAAGACTCCCGCTCCTACCCGATAGATTCTTTTCAGCGATTCCATCGAGAAAACCGCTTTGGGAACCCATCGTTCCACAACCCACAGATATCCTGTTTTAACGGCGGCTAAGATGATACTCTGCCATACCAAGGCCCATACGCCGGCTCCGGTGAGGGCAAGCCAGATTCCTGCTCCCCCGGAAAATATCAGACCGATGATATTGCCGACGGCGACGGGTCGCACATCCATTCTCTTCACAAGGCGGTTGGTCTGGACGATACCCAGTCCGCTTATGATGAAACTTATGAACATCACTCGCGAGAGAAGAATGAGTCGCTTCTCGTGATGGAAGATGTCCGCGATGAGTGGCGCACAGAAATAGAGTACCGTGTAGACCGCTATGCTGATGGTGAGATTGAACCAGAAGACGGTCGAATAGTCACGGTCGTCAGGATCTTTTTTCTGTAGCAACGCCGCTCCGAAACCGCTGTCTACGAAAAGGATGGCAAATGCTTGGAAGATGAGGATGACTCCGGCAAGTCCGAAATCGGATTGAGGAAGCACATTGGCCAGTACAATCCCCGTAAGAGCATAGAGGAGCTGCGACGACACTCTGTCGATGGTGTTCCATTTCAGGGTGCGCGCAGTCTTGAGCTTTAGGGATGGCGGGGATTGCGTTTTCATCTATGTCATGAAAAGGAATGTCAGGGCATAGCCTCGATTTTAGCTATGCCGCTTTTCTTGATCACGGCCGGAGAGCCCTTGTAGTAGACCGTTGTCGACCCCATCCCTTTTACGCTTAGTTTGTCGATGGGCCAGCAACCGATACTCCCGGTGCCGAACACCGTGCAGGAGACCTCTTCGGCACAAAGCTCGTCGGCTATGATCTTTCCTGTGCCTACCATCTCGAATTTAGCGGCATCTGCCTCCCCGCTTAGGGTTATCACACCGTTTCCTGTCGCTATGGTGGCTTTCACTTTGGTTGCCTTGAGATTCTCGGCATCTATGGCTCCGTTGCCGATCTGTTTGAAGGAAATCTCCGGACAGGGTGCTACGCTGCTGATATTGAGCGTGTATTTTGACTGGTTTTCCGCTGATACAAGGAAAGTGGAGTAGACTGTGACTTCCGGAAGCTGATCTGACAGATGGCTATAATCGGTGTTTACGGAAATTTTCAGCTTGCCGTTCTTGTTTTCAAACAGAAATGCGTCTGCGAATCTGTTGCTGCAAGTGAAGACGGCCAGACCGGCTGAATCAGCATTGCATACATATTTTATCTCAAGGTCATTGACGACTTTAAGCTTGCTGAATTCTCCGACTTGGAGAGTGTAGGTGTTGATGTCTGCTCGAGCCTTTGTTGAGTAAGCGGTGAGGCAGAGAGCCACAAGTAGGAAAATCAAAGTTGTTCTTTTCATAATGAAACGTTGGATATTTCTATGGATTTATCGAGGTTCACAAGATGCTTTACCTCTATTTCGTCGAGTATGTCGTTGAGCTCGTCAAGTGTGTCGGCCTGAAGCATCCTTATCCGGGTAGGACGGAAGTCGGGAATCCCCTTTAGGAGTGGAGTGGCTGCAAGATGACGCCGGATATGCAATATACCCCGGTACTCATCTATTCTTTCCACACTTTCCGCTATCTGGCGGCGAAGAAGTCCCATTTTCTCCGCAGGAGAGAGAGGTGTGTAAGAGCCGGTGGCGAGATATTGGCGTATATCGTGGAATATCCACGGAGCGCCGATGGCTGCGCGGCCGACCATGATGCCGTCGACTCCGTAGAGACGGAAGTTGTCGGCGCATATCTCCGGCGATGTCACGTCGCCGTTCCCTATTATCGGCAGGGTGAACTGCGCGTCCTCTGCTATCTCGCCGATAAGCGTCCAGTCCGCATCTCCGGTGTACATCTGGCTCCGGGTCCTTCCGTGTACGGTGAGGCCGGCGATTCCGAGTTGCTGAAGGCTGAGAGCCAGCGAATGGATGATTTTATTCTCGCAGTCCCATCCGAGCCGTGTCTTGACAGTGACAGGAATACTGACCTTCTCCACAACCTTTTGTGTGATGTCGAGAAGCTTGGGGATGTCACGGAGCATTCCGGCTCCGGCTCCTTTGCCGGCGACCTTCTTTACCGGACATCCGAAATTGATGTCGAGAATGTCGGGTCCGGCCTCTTCCACAATCCGGGCGGCCTCCACCATAGCTTCTGTATCGCGCCCGTAAATCTGTATCGCCACGGGGCGTTCCGCATCGCTGACTTCGAGTTTGCGTACGGTGGAACGTATGTCGCGTATCAGAGCCTCGGCCGATACGAATTCAGTGTACACCATGCTTGCTCCCTGTTCGCGACAGATAAGCCGGAAGGAGGGATCGGTGACATCCTCCATTGGGGCGAGCATCACAGGTTGATGGCCGAGATCGAGATTACCGATTTTCATCTGTGTGATTCTGTTTTGATTTGAGGTTAAGCAGGGTCTATTGTGAGGCGTGAGAGGCCGGATGATAATATTTTTTCGGCTGCGGCTCTGACTTGTTCAGCCTTCAGATCCATGATTCTTTCTGTCGTGAAACTGTAGTCGTGGATCTCTCCGAATCTGAGCAGGCTTTTGCCCAGCCCCATGGCTGTCGATTCCCGATTGTCGCTGCTTACGGTGACCTGACCGAGATACTGACGGCGTATTTTGTCAAAAATGCCCGGTTTCATCGTATTTTCAGCCAGAGATGTAAGGATTCGGCGTATTAATCTGATGCAGGATGAAGTGTGGCGACGGTCGCATCCGAAATATATCTGAAACACACCGCAATTATCCATCAGGCTGACACTGGAGTCCACCGTATAGACGTAGCCTCGCTTGTCGCGTAGCTCCCGGTTCAGAAGCGAATTCATGGAGGGACCTCCCAGATGATTGTTCAACAGGAAAAGGGCGAATCGCTCCGGATCGTTGCGCCGGCTTATCCGGGTTCCGAGGATCGTGTGGGCCTGATGTCCCTCCTGAGTGATTATTTCCTCAAAAGTGGGTGCGTCGGGATGGATCGCGTCATGGTTGTTGCGTTCCCCGCATTTTAGCGGACCGAAGAATTTCCTGATGTTGGAGAATGCTTGGGACGGCGTGCAGTTGTCCATACAGTAGACCGCCATGTTGCGGGCCGTATAAAATCTGCTGCGGAAATCAAGGCATCGGGGAGAGTCGATGACTGAAACGCTTTCAGGTGTGCCGAGAATGTTGTGGCCCGCGGGAGTTCCTGCAAATATCCGGTCTTCAAATTCGTCGAAGATCGATTCCGCGGGATTGTCGAGATAGAGATTGATCTCGTCGATTACCACGTCTCGCTCTTTTTCAAGCTCGGATGAGGGAAAGATCGAATCGGATGCCAGATCTGCGAGCAATTCAAGCGCCCTGCTGCTGAATCCGGCTGGATATGCCGTGTAAACGGTGGTCTCGTCTTTGGATGTGTAAGCATTGAGGTCGCCTCCCACACTTTCCATTCTCGAAGCTATGTGTCTGCTGCGACGCTTGTGTGTCCCCTTGAAGATCGTATGTTCCACAAAGTGAGCCAGTCCGAAGTCCTTGCCGTCATCGCAACTCCCGGCATTGACCGCGAAGCCGCAATATCCCACGTCGGATGACTGACGGAATACGCACTGCAATCCGTTCTCAAGCGTAAATAGATGATATTCCGGTTGTTGAACCATTATTATCTTTGCTTTTGTCTGAGTTCTGACACTTTTATCTACAAGGTACAAAATTAATCGAAAAATTACATCCGTGCAAACTCCTCAATCCTGTTTCGTCCCAAAAGAATCCGGTGATGAATTTGTCGTGTCGTTTCTTTTATTTATCTTTGCATCTGTAAGGTTACGACACAGTGTAGGGCTTTTCGTAACCTATCTCTATCTTTGTACAATCTTCATCCGATACCAGTTGAATACAAACCTTTACATGCGATATCTTTGCCGGGCGACTGCGTCCGCTTTTCTGTGTGTGCTGTTTCTCGTGGCCTCCTGTGGCGACAGGAGTAAGTCTCCGAGCCTTGATAAGGAGCTCCGGAAGCTCGATGAAATGGTGAAAAAAGCCAACAATTTTGACCGGAAAAAATATAAATCCATTGACTCAGCCAAGCACCAGTTGAAAGCGCTCGGGGATCGACCCTCAGTTCAGCGATGGCGGCTGTATGAGGAATTGGGCGATAAATTCAAGAATTTTTCGTCTGACTCTTCGGTGATATATTATGGAAAGGCTTACGACGAGGCTTTGAGTCTCGGGAACGATTCTTTGCAGACAATAAGTCGGATAGACCATATAAACGCTCTTTCGGCAGCCGGCATATTTGCCGGAGCCCAGTCGATGCTTGCCACCATCGACACGACAGGCATGTCGATGGATTTCAAAATCAGATATGCCCTCGCCGGCCGACAGCTCTATAGCTATATGACCTCATACGTTACCGGCCATGAACAACTTTATCCCGATATAGAGAAGAATCTCGAGAGCTATACCGATTATCTTCTGAAAAACATGGATCCGTCCGTGCCGTTTTGCCGGCTCCTTGAGTATGAACGTCTTGTAAACACAGGACGATACGCTGAGGCGAAACCGCTGCTTGAGTCGTTCATTGCCACTCTACCTCAGGAGTCGAATCTGTACGGTCGTGCGGCTTATCAGCTTGCTGTTGTCAATCAGCGGATCGGTACTCCCGATCAGTACGCATATATGCTTGTCTTGGCGGCCGAGAGCGATCTGCAGGCCGCTGTGAAAGAGGGGATGGCTCTCCCCATGCTGGCGGAGTGGCTGTACCAGAACGGAGACACAGAGCGCGCTTACAAGTATATCAATCTTTCCATGAAGGACGCCAGCTCCGGTAATGCCCGAATGCGTACCGGCATGATTGCCGACGCGATCACCATGATTGATAACTCCTACAAGCAGAAGGTGGAGAGCTCCCGTCTGTGGATTACGATTTCCCTCATTGTGGCAGTATGTCTTCTTATAGCAGCAGCAGTTATGCTCGTGCTGGTGATAAAACAGAAAAGGAAAGTCGTGGATGGACGGCAGAAGCTCAGTAACCTTACCCGCCGGCAGGAATCTTATATTGGTCATTTCATCGCCTTGTGTGCCTATTACTCAGACAAACTCAGCTCCATGAGCAGAACGGTCGACCGGAAGATCTCGTCCGGGCAGGGCGAGGATCTTCTGAAAATGATTAAGTCTGGCAAATTTGCCGACGAACATAACGAAGACTTCTTCGACCACTTCGACAAGGTTTTCCTTGATCTCTATCCCGACTTTGTCGAGGAAGTGAACAAGCTTTTGCGTCCCGACTCCCGGATTACCTTAAAAAACGAATCCTCGCTTACTGCCGAACTGCGGATATATGCCTTCGTAAGGTTAGGAGTGGACGAAAGCGTGAAAATTTCCCGCATCCTTCGTTACTCTCCAGCGACTATATATACCTACCGGAACAAGATGCGCAATAGGGCCATAAATCGCGATACTTTCGAGGAGGATATTATGAAAATAGGTAGTTTCAGTTGACGGATGCTACGACATAAAACCTTAAAAAGGTTATAAATTTGTTAACGAAAATATTTTGTAAAGTACTGATTTATAGTACAGTAATATATTTTATGTCTTAGAAAGCATTTATATTTTTCATTAAGTGGTTTGAGGACTGTGGAAATTGGATTAAATTTGCGTATGGAAAGACGGATGAGACTCCGCTTCCACTATTCCGGAGAGGTCCGGGATTTACTTTGAAAGTTAAAGATGTCTCATCCAAGAGACATGTAAGAGGATAAATTTTTATGTTAGGTTTGTAGAAAAGTAGATTAAACAACTTATGATTCGCAAAAAGCAATAAGGAAGTTTCTTGGGAAAGACGCTTCCTTTTTTATTTTGCTTCCGGCATCACATTTTTTAATGGCGGTGCTTTTTTGTGTAGATTCTAAGAGAGATATTCATGCTTTACACTCCGTCTATTCACATATATTGGATGTGCTCGCTTATATCAATACTGATTACAGATTATATTCTTGATTGTATATATATCTGATAATCAAAGAAATGTAGATGATTGGACTTATATTTTTCTTCTTATCCTTTTGGAATAGTTGTCAGGACAGGCCGGCGGTCTTAATTTTGCAGTGTCGAAAACAGGATATGTGTTTGACGCTCGATTAGATAATAGCAGTAACCAAGTTTCACAAGGTTAGTTAAAGATATTCGTAAATAAATCGTTTATGTTAGGTTTGTAGAATTTTCAAAATTTACAGCGCCGTCATCTTGCGAAAGAGGACGGCGCTTTCGTTTGTATATCAGACTGAGCTTTCGGGTCTTGTTTGTGTCTTGATTCGGGTGTAAGTGAGAAGGTCAGATTTCAGTTGCCGGATGAGTCGGCATCTTGATCCGAGCTTTTCGTCGGTGTCGGAATGTTCTTGTTCCGAAGGTCATTCAGGTAAGTTGTTATAAAGACAGTGAATACGGGGAACATCATCACTCCGATTACTGAGCTTGCGATGGCGCATACACGACCGGCAAGTGTCGCCGGAGCGATGTCGGAACCGACTGTCGTGGCTTCAAGACATGCCCAGTAGATGGCATCCCAGAAGTTTGTCACCTGAGGGTTGATACCGCTTTCCTGTTGATAGAATATAAGCGAGATAAAGTACACTGCTGATACCATCACGACGATATACTGGCTCAGGAGGCTCAGGGCTCTGTTGGTGGAGAAGAACGCAACGACGTATGCCATGGCGTAAGCGCCTCTCACTAAGGGGACAAAGCGAATGAAGTAGAGCGCTTGGTGTTCTATCTGTATATCGAAGAGGTTAATGATATTGAGGTATGGTATGGATACGACAAGGAAGATCCAGTGACGCTTCATGTAAGTGCGTTTGGACTTGGAGAAATATAATTCAATGAAGAAGTTAGCCAGAAAGACCACGCATACCCAGAATTGAAAGTTCATGTAGGTGGCGTTTTCCAGAAAGTCTATTCCTTTCAGAGTGTCGTAGCTAATGAAGACGATGAGCAATACGGAAAGCACGAGCACAAAGATTCGTGCAATCCAGCTGATGTCCGTGGCCGGATTTCTATGACGAATCTTTGTGGGGCTATTTTTTTGTGGGTTCATCTCGGTATCTGTCAGATTGACAGGCGACGCAAGGTGTTTAGCAGCTCCGAGTTGATCGGTTTGTCGTTCTTGATGGCCTTGGTGAAAGGGACGTAGACGATTTCGTCGTTTTTAATACCGATCATGACGTTGCGCTGGTCGTCAAGAAGTGCGTCGACAGCTGCAGCGCCCATGCGTGAGGCGAGAATGCGGTCGAATGCTGTCGGCGATCCACCGCGTTGCAGGTGGCCAAGGATCGTGACACGCACATCGTAATTGGGGTACTCTTTCTCCATGCGCTCTGCAAGTCCCATGGCGCCTCCGGTGATGGGGCTCTCAGCCACGAGAACAATCGAGGAGTTTTTCGATTTGCGGAATCCGGAGTCGATGAGATCGGCCAACTGGTCTGTCTGAGTGGAAATCTCGGGGATAATGGCGGCTTCGGCACCTGATGCGATAGCTCCGTTGAGGGCGAGGAATCCGGCATCGCGTCCCATTACTTCTATGAAGAAGAGACGTTCATGGCTTGTCGCTGTGTCGCGTATTTTATCGACACACTCCATGATTGTGTTCAGGGCAGTGTCATATCCAATTGTGGAGTCTGTGCCGTAGAGGTCGTTGTCGATTGTGCCGGGCAGGCCCACGATGGGGAAGGAGTATTCGTTGCCGAATACGCGGGCACCGGTGAGGGATCCGTCTCCGCCGATCACGACCAGAGCGTCGATTTCATGTCGTTTCAGGACGTCGTAGGCGCATTGGCGGCCTTCCGGAGTCTGGAATTCCTTGCATCGTGCAGTTTTCAGTATGGTACCTCCACGCTGAATGATGTTAGAGACGTTCTGAGTGGAAAATTCCTCGATTTCATCGGAGATAAGGCCCCGATAGCCCCGGTAAATTCCGAAGACCTTGAATCCGGCGAAGATAGCGGAACGGGTCACGGCACGGATGGCGGCATTCATGCCCGGAGCATCGCCTCCGGAGGTGAGTATGCCTATGGATTTAATCTTTGTCATAGCTATGAGTTTATGGGAAGTAATAGTGTCAATATGCAAAGTTAAGCATAATGTGGGAAGCCGCCAACTTTGCAGAGGGAATTTTCCGCTGTATAAACCGATTTTTTTCACTAATTTTGCAGCAGTATCAATATCAAACACCGGTTATTATGCTAAGAGATATCGACAATATCGTTTTCGACCTCGGAGGTGTGGTTCTCGACATCGAACGCGACAGGTGTGTGGAGCAGCTTCAGAAGCTTGGTATCGCCGAGGCTGATGCTCTTCTTGATGCCTACCGTCAGCAGGGTATCTTTCTCGCTCTCGAGGAGGGTAAGATTTCTGCAGCACAATTCTACGATGAGCTGCGCAAGATGGCCACCAGCCATGAGATTACAGATGAACAGATGGAAAGGTCTTTCACAGCTTTCATAGTCGGGCTTCCACTCCGTCGTCTGGAGGCCATAAGGATGCTCAGGAGGATGGGTAAGCGGACATTTGTTCTCTCAAACACCAATCCGATCATGTATAATAGCGTGATCGACAGGTTGTTCCGCCAAGAGGGACTGGCAATAAACGATTATTTCGACGGTATAATCGCATCCTTTGCGGAAGGAGTCTGCAAACCGGCTCCCGAAATATTCGAGATTCTCCTGCGCCGCTATGCTCTCGAGCCTTCCCGTACACTTTTCATTGACGATTCGAAGGTCAATATAGAAGCGGGTGAAAGATGTGGCATCCGAGGACTTCATTTGTCGGAAAACACTGATTTCATCGAAGCTTTAGGACTCGACGGACTTTCTTGACTGCGATGGACCGGATCGTTACAACAGGGACTTTCGACGGGGTGCATGCCGGTCACAGGATGCTTCTTGGCGAAATGAGAAGGGTGGCCGAGGCCCGGAGTTTGTCGCCACTCGTATTGGTGCTTTCACCTCATCCGCTTTCTGTTGTGGCACCTGAGAGGGCTCCCGGATTGCTCTCTTCTCCCGAGGAGCGCATTGAGATGATACGATGCGTTTATCCTGAGGCGGACGTGCGTATCCTTAACTTCAATCAGGAGCTGAGAGGGCTTACCCACAGACAGTTTATGGAGATGTTGCGTGATGAATACGGTGCCAAGGTGTTGTTTGTCGGTCATGATAACCGGTTCGGGAAGGATATCGATACTCCCGCGTCGCAGTATGCGGTTTCCGCTTCGGAATCAGGACTCGATCTGCAATTCTGTCATGCGCTTCCCGGGGTGAGCAGCAGTGCTGTCCGCAAGGCTTTGCTTGCCGGAGCTGTCGGGGAGGGTGCCGAGATGCTGAGGCGTCCGTATTCAGTCTCCGGAGTTGTCGGCCATGGGAGGCAGCTTGGCCGTACTCTCGGTTTCCCGACAGCAAATGTGACAGTCGAGGATCCACAGAGACTTATACCGGCTCCCGGTGTATACGCCGGTTATGCCCGGGTCGGTGATTTATACCGGAAGGCAATCATAAATATCGGTGTACGTCCCACGGTCGATCTCTCGCCCGATGCGCGTACATCCATTGAGGCTTACTTGCTGAATTTCAATGAAGACCTCTACGGCAAGAGGCTTACTCTCTATTTCTGCCATCGTCTGCGTGAGGAGATCCGATTTTCCTCGGTGGAGGAGCTTGCAGACCGACTGAGGCTTGATGCCGCTGAGGCCTCGGCCATACTTCCTGCGCCGGAGGAGTATGCTTTTTTGAAAAAATAGTTTTACGGGTGATAAAAATGCTCTCAGAAATGTTGTAATAAGAGAAGCTCAGAATTAACATCACATAACTTATCCTCAGTTAGATTACAATGAACAATATAGAAGTCATAAATTTCGCCGAGCAGCCTTCTCTCGTGAGTCGCTATATGCTTGAGTTGCGCGATACCTCCATCCAGAAAGATCCGATGCGTTTTCGCCTTAACCTACAACGTATAGGTGAAATCATGGCATACGAAATTTCCAAACGCCTTAACTATAAGGATGTCGAAGTGGTGACTCCGCTCGATACGGCGGTATGCCAGACTCCTTCGGATGAAATAGTGATCGGCACAATACTGCGTGCGGGACTTCCGTTTCATCAGGGGTTCCTAAGTTTCTTCGACCATGCCGAGAATGCATTCGTAAGTGCGTATAGGAAATACCGTGAGAAAGGTGGGGATTCCTTCGATGTCCTAATCGAATATCTGGCCTCTCCATCCATTGAAGGCAAGACGCTGCTGCTTGTTGACCCGATGCTGGCAACGGGAGCCTCCATGGAGCTGGGATACAAGGCTTTGCTTTCCAAGGGGATGCCGGCTCATGTCCATGTAGCTTCCGTAATAGCGTCCAAGAAAGCTGTGGAGTATGTATGCTCGACTTTCCCGGCCGATCGGACGACAGTGTGGGTCGGAGCGATCGACAATGAGATAAATGCCCATTCCTACATTGTTCCGGGGCTCGGGGATGCCGGCGATCTTGCATTCGGCGTAAAGGAGTGAGCCTCTGTCAACTTAACCAAGTGCTATGAATCAGACCTCTGAAAAAGATAAAAAAGCCCAATCCGAACCGTTTTCCGGCAGTGCCGAAGTATTGCGCGATGCAACGGAGAATGAATATAAGTACGGCTTTGTGACCGATATCGATACTGAGATCGCTCCCGCCGGACTATCGGAAGATGTCGTAAGGTTTATCTCCCGCAAGAAGGGGGAGCCCGAGTGGTTGTTGGATTTCCGTCTCAAGGCATTCCGCTATTGGCTCACGCTGACACCTCCGGACTGGGCTCACCTCGCCATACCTCCGATCGATTTTCAGGCTATCAGCTATTATGCAGCACCTCGTAAGAAAGAGCTAAAGAAGAGTCTCGACGATGTAGATCCGGAGCTTATCAAGACCTTTGACAAGCTGGGTATCTCGCTTGAGGAGCAGAAGCATCTTGCCGGTGTCGCAGTGGATGCTGTCATGGACTCCGTGAGTGTCAAGACCACCCACCGGGATAAACTTGCTGAACTGGGGGTCATTTTCTGCTCAATCAGCGAGGCCGTGAAGGACTATCCGGATCTGGTTAAAAAATATCTCGGCAGTGTGGTGAATTATCGCGACAACTTCTATGCCGCACTGAATTCCGCAGTGTTCTCGGACGGGTCGTTTGTCTATATCCCCAAGGGAGTGCGTTGCCCGATGGAATTGAGTACTTATTTCCGGATAAACGCTGCCGGTACGGGTCAATTCGAGCGCACTCTGATCGTTGCCGACGACGATTCCTACGTCAGTTATCTGGAAGGATGTACGGCTCCAATGCGTGACGAGAATCAGTTGCATGCGGCCATTGTCGAGATTGTTGTCGAGGAACGTGCCGAAGTGAAGTACTCCACGGTGCAGAATTGGTATGCCGGAGATAAGGACGGCAAGGGTGGTATCTACAATTTCGTGACCAAGCGCGGACTTTGCCGCGGACATCGTTCAAAGTTGTCGTGGACTCAGGTGGAGACGGGAAGCGCCATCACTTGGAAATATCCTTCCTGTATCCTGAAGGGTGACGAGTCAGTCGGCGAGTTTTACAGTGTGGCGGTCACCAACAATTACCAACAGGCCGATACGGGTACGAAGATGATACATGTCGGGAAAAACAGCCGCAGTACTATCGTGAGCAAAGGCATCTCGGCCGGGAAGAGCCAGAATTCTTACCGCGGACTGGTCCGTGTGGCTGCGGATGCGACGGGTTGCCGTAATTTTACACAATGCGATTCGCTGCTCATGGGAGATAAATGCGGAGCCCATACTTTCCCCTACATCGATGTACGGAACAACAGTTCCGTCGTGGAACATGAGGCCACGACTTCCAAAATCAACGAGGAGCAGATCTTCTACTGCAATCAACGCGGAATCCCTACGGAAGAGGCGGTCGGGATGATCGTGAACGGCTATGCCAAGGAGGTAATGAACAAGCTTCCCATGGAGTTTGCCGTGGAAGCTCAGAAGCTACTGCAAATCACTCTTGAGGGTTCCGTGGGTTGAACCGCATGACGGACATTCTCCTTTTAGAACAAGATATGATAGAACGCATCGTAATAATAGACAACATAGATCCCCAGACCTTCTACGGTCCTAACAACGCAAATATCTCTCTCGTCCGTAATCTCTTCCCTAAACTCCGTATGGCTGCCCGAGGCAATGTCATAAAGGTTATCGGAGAGGACAGCGAGACAGCGGAGTTCGAGCGTAAAATCAAGGAAATCGAGGCATACGCATCGAAATACAACAAGCTGACCGAGGATGTCATCATCGACATCGTCCGTGGCGAGCCTCCGAAAAAGATTAATTCGGAGGGTGTAATCATCTTCGGGCAGACGGGTCGTCCGATAGCACCCAGAAATGCCAATCAGTCGCGTATGGTGGCTTCATTTGCCGAGAATGACCTTACATTCGCACTTGGCCCAGCCGGTACGGGAAAGACTTACATAGCGATCGCTCTCGCCGTGGCGGCCCTTAAGAACAAGTCGGCCCGCAGAATCATCTTATCGCGTCCGGCTGTGGAGGCCGGAGAAAAGCTGGGCTTTCTCCCCGGCGATATGAAGGATAAGATAGATCCTTATCTACAACCGCTCTACGACGCTCTGGAGGATATGCTTCCGGCGTTGAAGCTTAAGGAATACATGGAGAGCGGTACGATTCAGATCGCTCCGCTCGCTTTCATGCGTGGCCGTACCCTCAATGATGCCATAATCATCCTTGACGAGGCTCAGAATACGACCACACATCAGATGAAGATGTTTCTTACGCGTCTCGGCATGAACGGCAAGATGATAATTACGGGTGACGTCACCCAGATAGACCTGCCGCGTCATACCCGCAGCGGCCTTCTTCAGGCTCTTAATATATTGAGAGGAGTAAAGGGTATCGGGCTCATAGAATACGAGAAAAAGGATATCGTGCGACATCCTCTGGTACAGCGCATAGTAGATGCCTACGAGGCTCGGGAGAAAGATGACGAGGCTGAGTTTTCGTTGCCTTCGACCGAGACCGGCGCACATATCGGTTCGAGGTAAGGATCCGTTGCGGATACTTCGGGTCGGCAAGGTTTTGTCCGGGGTTGTTGGTTATCGGGAAAACTGGCCAATTATGGCCGATCACAAGGTTGAGGCTGCGCCAAAATTTTCATTTTGACACAGCCTCACTTTCGTGTGCTTATTATTTCTGTTCAGGGAATGTTTATTTCACTACTTCCTTGGTTACTTTGTTACCGCGACGGACGATATAGATGCCCTGAGAGGGTTCGTGGACACGTATGCCCTGCATATTGTAGTATTCGGGTTCTCCGTCGAAGTCGGTGTCAATAACGTTGACGGAGCTTCCTGCGTCTGTCAAGGTTATCTTCATTGTGCCGAGGTCGGCTTTGATGTTGTACTTTCCGGGGAGGACTTTCCAGCTTGCACAGGCGGAAGCATTGACCCCGGCTTTGAATTCCACAATGTCGAGTGTGTCACCATTGTTTATTTCGATATCCACACCGGGCAGCGGCGGCACAGCTGCAGTACCGGTAGAGCCGTAGCGATTGCCGCTGTTGAGGCCGCCGGTTGTTCCGTCACCATCCCAGTCGGTCGGCGTTGTTCCGAGTACGGAAGCGAAGCTGAAATAGCCGTAGTCGTTCTGGTATGCGGTTGTAAGCTCTACTCCGGAGGCTGTGAATACATTGCCCTCTTTTGTCATCTTGATGCCGTAGTTGGCTTCCCAGTTATGGTCGGGTAGGTCGCCGATGAGGTAAAGTTCGGAGGGTATTTCGGGGTCATCGTCATCGCCGCCGCCACCTTGTTGGCCACCACCTTCGTTGGGAAGTGTGCCGGTGCCGGCAGTTACCAGTTTGACTGTCATGTTCTTGAAGTCAGCGATGATATCGTAAGTTCCTACAGGGGTCATCCAGCTTGTGGCTGCCGAAGCATTGACTCCAGCCTGAAAGCAAACCATCTCGGCTGAATCGTTGAGACCGAGCGGGGCGTTGGGTTCGGCGGAGCCGTAGCGGTCGCCACTGTTTCCTCCGTTGGGACCATCCCAGTCAAAGGGGTTCTGGGGATCAGTCTCGAAGTCTGCGGGGAGGGCAGCCTTGACCGTGAGGAAACTGAAGTATCCGTTGCCGTTGTAGCCTTCGGAGATCTCTACGTTTTTGGCAAGAAATCCGGATGTGCCTTTCTCCATCTCCACAGGCTGGTTTGGATCCCACTGGCAACCGGGAATATTGCCTACAATATAGAGGGCGTCAGGCATTGTCACGGTAGTCTGGCCACCGCCACCTTGGCCACCGCCGGTTTCCGGTTTGGTGCCTTTGGGAGCAAGCTTAACGGTCTTGTTGTCGAAATCGACGATGATGGCGTATTCTCCGTTGGGGCAATAATATGCCTTGGCGTCTTCAGGAGCGTCCGTCAGGGGAGCGGTTTCGTTGAGAGCCAGAGGGGTGTCAACGGAGGGGGCGAAGCGGTTGCCGGATGCGTTGAGCTCATCCCAAGAGGATGCGAGATTCACGGCGAAGGAGAAATAGCCGTCTGTGGCTGTCGCTTTCTCGCCTTTTACGGTGACATCTCCGTAGAATTTATTACCTGTTTTGGTAAGCTTTGTACCCAGATCGTAGGCCCAGAGGTTGCCGTCAACCTCTCCAATGACGTAGAGAGAAGCGGGGGCTGAGGATGTTTGGCCGCCACCACCCTGAGAGCTACCGGAGTATTCTCCAAGGTCGCCGGTTGTGCTGTAGATATGGTTGTGAATGGCAGTGAAGTCATCTGTCTTTGTGGCGTCGCCGTTGCCGGCATTGAAGATGACACCGGTTGTACCGGCGGGACAGGTGTATTTCCATACATCGTTGTGTTTCTCCATAGCTACGCCGGGCCATGCGGGTGCGGATGTGCCCCAATAGTAGATATAGGGAGTCGTCCAGCCTTTGTCATTCTTGAAGTATATGATTACTTCCGAGGTGTCGTCGCCACCACCTTGTGTGCCACCACCACCGGTCTGTCCTCCTTGCGAGGTTGTCCAGATTTCATATCCGTTGCCGGAGGCTTTCTTGGTGTAACCGGTTCCGGGAGTCTTGGAGCTGTTGCCCATCTTGATGAAGAGTTTGCCCTTTGTGCCGGTTACTTCAGCTACGTAGCATGCGCCGTTGTGTTCGAGTACGTTCACGGCGCTCGTGTTGTTGAGTCCGACACTGTTGCGGGCTTCGATCATGGCTTGTATCTGGCTCTTGTACTGCTTGTAGTGTGGGTAGAATACACAAGGGGTGCCGGGAGATGCGAGCATGAAAGCGTTGGCGAGAAGGACGTCTCCGGTGAATTTGCTACCGTCGCGGTATGTGTCGTGATTGTCGACGAAAGTCACGGCCAGCTGAGGATAGCCGGAGTGTATCATGCCGGCAGGCTGAGGGGTTGTGCCGTTAGCCATCCATACGAGCTCGGCATAGTTGTGTGCGCCTCCGTTGAAGGCTTTGTTGAGCTGATACTTGAAGGGGAAGTCGAAAGCGGCCGACTCGCGTCCGGTGCCCTCGATCCAGCCTTTTACAGCATCATAATTGCCATCCCAGTATTCGCCGACACTGTATTTTACGTTGTTGGCCTGATTGTACATTTTGGTGTATTGTGCGCCGTAGCCTTTGACAAAGTCGTAGCGGACGCCTTCGTAGCCGAAATCTGTCAGGAGACACTTGATATAGTCCTTGCAGTTAGCCTGAACGTTAGCATTTGTGTGGTCCAGATCCCGGGCACCGTCCCAGTTTTCGCCCGTGTCTGGGGCGCCTGTCGGAGTTGCCTGTCCGGATTGATTACGGACTTCGTCGCCGGAGCAGATGCCTTCAGGGCCTATCTGATATGTCTTTCCGTTCCAAGTTTCTTTCGGGAAGTTGGTCCAGTTGCTGACACCGGCGCGATGGTTGATAATGACATCAGCGATGAAGCCGGTACCCTTAGCCTTGTAGGCTGCGATCATAGCGCGGAGCTCGGCCTCGGTTCCGAAGGAGGAATTGTGGTTAGTGAACCAGTAGACAGGATGATAGCCCATGGTGGGGTTTCCTTCTGCCTTAGCGGAATTAGGAATCCAGATGAGCTTGAAGTATTTCGAAAGCTCATCGGCTTGGTTTGTAAGGTTCTTCCAAGATGTGTCGGTGTATGAATCCCAATAGAATCCCTGAAGCATCACACCTTCATAATTAGCGGGCCATCCAACAGCCTTAGCTCCAAACGCGCTCAGGAGCATAGCCATAAGCATAAGCCGCCATTTTGTAACGAGTCTCATGATAGATTTTTTTGAATTGATATTGGTTTATGTTAGTTAATAATATTAGATGCAAGATATGTCAGCCGCAGGAGTGGTGCAGGTAAATCGTTGCTAATCACTACAGTGTATCATAATAAGGTTTCAATAAGCCCCTGATACGGTTTGGGGTGCCGAATCCGTAAAAGTGATAAGAATAGAGTTTTTCATTGGTCAACAACGGCCAAATGCGAATCTTCCACAGCTATTGCGCTATAATACAGGCGCAAAGGTAATACATTATTTGGAATCGCCCTATTATTGACACCAAAAAATCTTTTTTACATTTTGAGCCATCAGTATGCGAGGGGGAAAATACGCGGATACATATTGGCTTTATGTGGGAAATGTGGTTTTGAGCTTTAGTATAAAAGCATTATCTTTGCGCAAAATAATGACGCTACAATGCGTCCGGACTTTCGTCGCTCAGGAACTTCGCAACTTCCACTTAGTCAGAGAGTCGGGCAATGTAGTCGTCCATACGGATGTGTCAGGTCATATCTTGTGTCTGCATGTGGATCGTCTCACATGCAGAACTTATGGTATAGACACACATATCGGCGTGGGCTTCTAGCATTGCTTGTTGCATCTGACTAAAGGTAATGCGAAGACCTCTGACGACATGTGACAGGCATCGGACTTTGAATCCCGCGTCGTTTTGTTGTTTATCCACGGCATATCTGTGACATACAGTGAAAAAATTCTCTATCTTGTTTCGTACACGCGATGAAGTATTCGTATTGCATCCCTTGCATATCGCCTACGTGTGTGCATGCGAGCATTACTGCACCGTGTATTATGAATCAGGCGGTCATGCCTTTCTTCCAATTAAGATAGCTGAAGTTGAGGAAAGGCTAAAAGAGTGTGGATATGAGGAAATAGTTCGTCTAGGGAGGTCTTGGATTGTCAATGTTTCTGCGGTTAAGAAGGTAAACATACCAAAGGGACGAGTATCTTTTTCTTTTGAACACGAGTCTCTGAGGGAGGTATGTATGCCTCCAATCGTGATCAAACGTTTGGTTTCTGTTTTAATGGATTCGTGAAGTTTTCGTCAGTTTTCATGAAATATCTTGGGGATTTCATGAATGGATACCTTATACTTGCTCGTATTGAGAGTGATTTGGTCTATCTTTGTAGCAAAAACTTACATATGGAAAGTAAACGAAATAAACTATTTTTTTTGGCAGGTTTCGTCCTGTTTGCTCTAATGAGCTGCTGGGCAACCTCGGCTTCTTTGCATCTATTGCTCCCGACGTGGCCTTACGCGTTTTGCTGGCTAATTTCTATAGGTGTATTCATACTGGCATCTTTCGGCTCTAAACTCATTGTTGACAGCCTTAATACAAGTATCTATGTAAATAAGCGCGGTTTAAAGTTGATATTGGGATTGATTATGGTCATCCTTTTTTGGCTGATGTTCTCGTTTCCTACAAATACTCATACTCTTTTCTATCATAATGTAGCTCCGGAGAAAATCAATGAGGATATATCCGTGACTTATGGATATTTGGGACAATTAGCTCGGGGCACAATGATCGATGAAAAAATCAAGGATGAACAAAACGCTTTCAATAGCGAATTAGATGTCCGAAAAGCCAATCTTTTGCACGAGATACAGAATCCGAACAATCCCGGATTTGGTCGTGAATCTCTTAAAGCTCTCACAGAGCTTAATAAAGTGTTAGGCAGCGATATAAAACCTCTTTCCGGTAATGTGGAGACTTACATTCAGATAAAAAATGCGTGTGATGTTATGGAGCAACAGATTGAAGGATTGAGAAAAACAAAACTTAAGGAAATTGAGAGCCGGATTCGTACCAGTGATTTTCCATTTATTAAGAAATCTGCGACAGATCAGATGAATCGTCTGAATTTAATAAAAAAAGATATTGCTAATGGTACTTTGGATGTGACAGAGGCAGAAGATCTGAAACAAATCTCTGAAGCTGTCAACGATAGTTACACTGTTATAAGGAGTTACAATAATCTTGTGACTTTTAAATCTAAAGAGGATAAAGAGAAATATTCAAAAGATAATGTAGCATCTGAGACTACACGCATGACAAGTGTAGTTGATGTTTGGAGTGACTATATCGATGGTAACTATAGTGGCAGAGGATTTATTTGGTGGATTCTTTTATCCCTTCTTGTTGATATTGCTGCCTTCGCTTTTTTTGATCTTACTTTTTCTAATAATAATGACGACTAATACTAATAATTGAATTTTATATATGGCTGAGTCAAATAAGATAATTGATGATCTCATCGGACAGGGTGAATCCGTGTCTCCTGCTACTACTCATGAATCATTAAATGGCACATCCTCTAAAAGCACTTCAAGAGCTGGAGCGCCCATGAGTGCCAATGATGTAGCTGTTCATATTGCAAACAGAATCGATCCGATTGTAATTCTTTTTGGTCCGTCGGGATGCGGAAAAACAATGTTGCTGCTTCGTCTTGCGCACTATTTGGATGAATTGCATTTAAAGGTGAAACCGCGTGCGGATTTCCGTCCTATGGATGACCGGAATTATAATATGTTATGTGCTTCATGGGATGACTGGTGTGAAAGCGATCTGGCTGCACTTCCTACGTCGCTCACAAACTTTATGCTTTTGACAGTTGCAAAACGTAATTCTAATGATGGCGGATGTATATGTCAGATTCTTGAGGCTCCCGGAGAATTGTATTTCGATCCTGAAATGCCTGTCAACACTCCTTTTCCGCCTTATTTGGAAAGCATCAAAAACAGCCATAATAGAAAAATTTGGTGTATTATGCTTGAGCCTGAATGGGAGAATCCTAAGGTAAGAGAAAAATATGTGGAAAGGATAAGTCGATTGAAAAGGTTTATCAAGCCTCAGGATAGTGTCATTGTTGTCTACAATAAGGTGGATTTAACGGATCTTTTCTATAGCGGAAAGGTTCGGATCAAAGGATTGGAAAGAAAAATCAATGAGGAATATCCGGGATTATTTGAGGTGTTTAAAAATGAAAATCCGATAACAAAATTTATAAATCCTTATTTCTGTTCATTGCTTCCATTCTCTACAGGCTCTTATGCTGTGACCTCCGGTGGAGCGCAGTTGTTTACACCCGGCGACGATGTTTTCCCGAGGAATCTTTGGGAAACGATACGTAAAAAGACGAGAGGATAATAGTGATAATGATATGGATTATTCGTTTATATTACATGGCGTTTGTGCGGGACTTCAGCACTTCGGTGAAGACCGTTATGTGAAATCGCGCTTTGATTATTTTCATCAGTTGTCAATGGAGGGCGCTACTTTTTCGGGAGACGAGCGGCCGGTTAATCTTTTTATTGTAGAGGAAAATCTCGCCAACTCCATCTGTTATTATGATATACTTTATCTAAAGGGCATCCGAGAGTTGTCGCGAGGATCTTCAGGTGCTAGATTTGGGTATATCGGACTGACTCTTGCAACTTCAAGGTACATTGCCAACGTCTCCGCAGTGAGAAGTTTTTTGATTTCGGTAATGGAGAATATAGTTATTCCGAGTGTTTTGACTCCTTTAAAACAATGGAAATATGATCTGAAAGCTCCTGATGCCGAATCTTTCATGGAAGGCTTCAAGGATATAATGAACAAAGATTGCGTTCTCACGATTCTGACTGCTGGCGAAGGCTCTCCTTTACAAACCAATTCCGTTGGTTTCTCGCAAGAGATCCGACTTAATCCCGAAGATGTGTCCAATGAAGATGTGGCGAGTCTTTTAGGGAATAATTTCAGGGTCATTATTTCCGATTCTTTTGAAAAACGATCTGTGGTCTCTACAATAAAACGGTTGAATGAAGAAATAAAGAATCTGACGGAGAAAAACATCACTTATGAGAAGGAAGTTAGCGACACGGAGAGTCTGAACTCTTCTCTGTCATTGGAGAATGAGAGATTAAAAGAGCAGGCAACCCTTCTTCAGTCTCAGCTGCAAAGGAGTACTTTCAAGGCTAACGATCCTCGCCTAAATGGTCACCCTCAAAATGGTTCCGGAAATATTAACTGTTTCATAGAAGGTAAGAAGCAAAGGAATAAGAGAGAGGGCATAGAGGATAAAAAATGTTCTTCGTTCTCTTGTACCATAATTTCTTATGTATTTGCCTTCTTTTTGTTGGTTCTTTTGATTATGATGTTCGTAGTGTACGGTAAAATATTATCGGTAGATAAGAATATCAAAATATCTATTAAGGATAATGAGTCAACAACGAAGAGTGTAGAGATAAATCCGAATTCTGAGCTGCCTATTTCTTATGTGGATGTAACCCCTCCTGTAAATCCTGATCGTACAGAGAATTTAGATGAAACTGCGGGCAACTTTTCGACGATTAGCAAAGATTTACAAAATGGCTTTAGATGAAAATGTTCCGAGCATCGTTTGCAATCCTTCTGGCCGTCATAGCGGTAGTTGTCGCTTTTGCAAGTTGTAAGAAGCGTCATTATAATCGTTATGGCGATTTCACGGAAAGCGAAACATTGACTTATGAAAGTTATGTCGATTCCACATTCGCCCCTCATGAGGATTTTTACAGAGATACTACCGACGAAGAATCAGAAACGATCATTGTGCCATTCATCAGGAAAGACGGAGTAAAATATGTGGAGGCTGAAATCAATGGCACATTCACCGTACCCATGATCGTTGACACCGGCTGTTCCACCACTCTAATTTCTCTTGCAGAGGCAGAATATCTTGCGCAAAAGGGTGTATTGACAATTCAGGACTACGAGGGTGAGTCGATCAGTGTGATTGCGGACGGCTCTTTGTCGGTAAATTCTGTGGTAATACTTCGTCAACTGGCGATAAAGGGTGTCAATGGAGATTTGCTCTATTGCGGAAATGTGGAAGCTTTAGTTTCTGACAATCCACAAGCACCGCTTTTGCTTGGTAATGAGATTCTCGATAGACTCGGAGGTTACATGGTAGATAATACCCATGATTGTATGATTTTCAGTTTGTGAAGTGACATTAAATTGCGCTGCCTACATATTTCATATATCTGCGACCGGATATTTGAATCTTTACCCTCATCTGCTATCTCGCAAAGAGTTTAGCGGGTTGACTTCAGAGTGCAGACACGATAGGACTCTGGTTCTTCATCGTTCGTGGAGACTTTTCTTTCATACATTCATATTTCGGTATAAGGATTATCCGGACGGTAATAAAGAGTCATTTATCGGACTATCTGTAACTATCAATTCGGGATATGTTCAAAATATTATTGAGCTTGTTTCATTCTTTGAAACATTCTATCTTAATAATGCATATTTACTTGCAGGATGGTTGGATAAGCGTCGATTTCTGTCGAAAGAACATCGGAGGTTTTCTGTTGCTTCTCTGAGCGATTTTCTTTTTAATTTGGAATCAAGTTTTAATAATAAATTTAAGAATCGTATATATACTCTTCATGGATTGGGTGTAAAGTCAGAAATAAGCTATTTTTTAACAAGGACTTCGTCCGAAGGTATTTTGTCTTACTCCAGAAAGTATGTTAATACTTTTTTGAGGTCTAAGCTTAATTCAGGAGAGAGAATAGTCTATGGAGTAGAAGATGATGATTCCAACGCTCGATTCTTTTCTTTTCCGGGCACGATGCATGAGGAAGTGGAGTGGGACATGCCGGATAATGTTTTAAGACAATATTATAATTTGGGTGATGCAAGAGCCATGTTTATATATGCTAAAAAAAGACTGTCAAGACCTCTCACAAGAGTCTCGAAAAAGGATCGTGTATTGGTTGTTTATATCTTAAATCACAGCTGCAACTTAGGATATTACAACTCTCATCTTCTTTTGGGAGAGTGTTATGAACGAGCTGTCGGCTGTACTTACGATTTAAGCAAGGCTAAACATCATTATATGAAAGGGGCAAACCATTTTGTTAAAGATTGTTGTTACCGATCTTCCGTTTGTTGTCGAAATGAAAAAGGAAAGTCTTTTTCAAATATTATGGGCAATTTGTGGCTTTTGCGCGGTATGTTGCAAGGTGAGAAGATATGTCTCCAAAGTTTCTTTAGAAGTTTTTCGCTGAAAAATCTTAGAGAATGGATTCGTAAAAAATATAACAAGTGAATTTCAGGTCAGTTTAAGCACGGGTAATTCCTCCATGGTGCATTTCAAAGTATCAAATTGATACTTCGGAGAAGATGGATTGATACTTTGGATTTTATGCGGCAAATGATGTGTTCCTACAAGCATTTCGCGATTTCGAAGCTCATTGTTTTCGTCAAGAATCAGATTTCGCAAAAATTTCTTAATATAATATGTCGTGGGTGAAACATTAACACGGCGATGAATAGATGTCAGTCCGATTAAAGAGAATGAAAAGGAAGGTTCGCCAAGAATCTTTGCAATGTTTACGGAAGCCTTGTCGTTCTCTTCATCTGTCGTATCATGTTCTGACTTGGTACCGTAATAATTCTTTATCAGCTTGCGTGCTTCGTCAATGGTAATGTCGCCCTCGATATGACGACGCGCAGTTTCAAGCAGATATGACGACACTTTAAGTCCGTCAACAGCCTGAAGACCGATAGCTGTTTGCCAAGCTTCGGCTTTATCTTTTTCTTGAGGCTCTCCGTGAACTATGTACACGTCAAAATTTGACATAAGACTGAGAATCTGTTAAATCACAATGCTCCTCCAAGAACAAAGATATAAATTATACCCGGAATACGCAAGAGTCGGTTCATAATAGCAACGATAATGCCTCGTCTTTTTCAATTCCATGACTGCGGTTTTTTGATGGGGGGAAGACTTTTTTAAGTATTTTTTCGGATGTGAGGTAATGTTAGAAATTTTTTTGTAAGTTTGTCAATAATTTTAACCTTTACTTTATCATGAAGCAAATTTTTTCTTTTTTCGTTGTCCTGTTTCTATGCTTTGGTTTGTCCGGCTGTGGCGGAGGTGTCACGGGAGATCCGGAAACTGATGCGGATCAGATGAGTAAGGATCTTCTTTCGGCTGCGCAGGCTAATGATGTTGATAAGGCTATTTCCATTATGGAAGAGTACTACGATTATTACAGTTTTGCGGAGCTGGAGGATCGTGCGGTTTTTCTTTACAAGGTCAATAACAGTCCGGTTCTTTTGGAGTCAGAAGAGTGGGACTCATTTGTTGATGATGAGAGATTTGCAAAGTCGGATGTGAGAAAGAAGTTTGACAGGCTTTATGAAAAGACCGAGTATGAGCAGGATGTGGAGGCGCAGGCGATCACTAATGAGATGCTTGATCAATTGTGGGATATCTGACGGTGTTTTAGTTTCTTAAAATACAAGGGATATTTACATTGATGTTTGGTAAGAAATGCCGAGCGTCGATTTGATTTGTATGTTAAAATGGGAAACCGGGCATAATTGATTTATGTGCCCGGCTTCGTTATATGGAGATGTTGAGTTTAATAAATCAGCAGAGGTTTATTTGGCGAATTTAAGTGTTTTGCCGGCTGCTTTGGCAATGTATATACCCTTGGGCATATCGGCGATAGAGAATGTGCCTTGGGCTTTGGCTATGCAGCGTCCTGCTATGTCATAGACATAGATGAGGGCGTTGTCGGCAGCTGTGACAAGGGTTCCGTTGAAGCTTAGGGTTTCCTTTACAGAAATTTTTTCAACTCCCGAGGGATCGCCGAAGGGGGTATAGATAACGGGGCCGTAGGAGGCGGAGAAGTTTTCATCCTGAATTGTTGCAGCGACTTCCTCGGCTGTATTGGCGTCGTTCCAGAAGTTGCCCTGAGCGTATTGTGTGACTTTAGAGTTGTTGCAGAAGTCGACACATACTTCTTTGCCGTCTGCATCGAGGTGCTTGTTGTTGCGGAATACGTTGAGGCCGGGATTGTAGTCTTCGGCAGTGGGGTCTTCGGTCTTGCCGAAATTAGCGATGGTTGCGCCTACAGTACAAGGTCCCCATTTGTTGCCTTCAAATATGTTTTCCTGAGCGTAAACGGTCATGGGGTATGAGGCAATACTGTAGAGTGTAGCGCCGATACCACCGTTAACGTCTGTGTCCCAGCAGTTGTCCTTGACGGTGTTGCCAATAATCCTTACGTCCATACCTCCGACGAAGTTAAGTCCCCAAGAGCAGTTAGTGACGGTATTGTATTCGACTATGACTTTGTTCTCACCGGGGAGGTTGAGCATGTTGGAGACGCCGATACCGCCGGGGGCAGTAAGTTTAGCTCCGTTGAGAATGTTGTGGCGAATGATAACGGGGTCTTCAGCATTGCAGACAACGTTGATGTAGGGTCGCATTGCGTTCAGAGTCGAGACGTTGGTGATTTCATTGTTTTCGATGATGATGCCGACACCGAGGTTTGCGGGCATGTTGATGGCACCGGGTTCGCAGTCAGTGAATGTGCAGTTGGAGATACGGCTTCCTTTGCTTTTGCCTGCGAGCATGATGACGCCGTAAACGCTGTTTTCACTGTTAATATCGAAGAAGTCACAGTTCTGGACGATAAGGGGGTCGCTGCCTGTATAAGATATGCCGGCTCCGCTTACTTTGAGGTTTTCGAGAGTGGCTTTTCCTCCGAGTTTTATGGCTTTAGGGCGGGCTTCGGTGATGTTAGGCATGATGGTGGCGGTGGAGGCGGGATTGAGGAGGGCCTCTCCATCGATTGTGAGTGTGACTCCGTCGGACATTAAGAGATACTCACCTGCACCTATGGCAAATTTGTCTTTCTCGTTTATGGTTACATCGCCGGACATGAGGAACGTTGTCTCAGTTTCCATGGAGATGCCTGAGTCCTCGATGGCTGCGAGTTGAGTCAGTGTGTAGGTCGTACCGTCGCCGGGAGTGGTGTAATCGGCAAAGGCATTTGCGGCCATTAGGGCGGCAGCAATTGTTAGGTAGAATTTCTTCATATTATAAAAAGGTTAGAGTTAGATAATTTCCTTTGTGGAAATCATAGTGTGGCAAAGGTATGTAAAATAGTTTAGTTTAACAATTCTTTTTTGAGATAAATAATTGGATTCTTTTCTTTATCTGTTTTTTGTATTTTTGTGAAGTGGCCGGAGGAGTCAAAAAATATAATCTCCCACGCCTTTTTCAAGGAATGGGAGACTTAGGTCTTGCTCTGTGTTAGTTATTTGAGGAATTATATTTTACGTGGGCGAAGATGGATTCGAACCACCGAAGGTATCAACCAGCAGATTTACAGTCTGCCCCATTTGGCCACTCTGGTATTCGCCCTATGAATTGACCTTTAGTAGGTCTCTTTCGATAGCGCAAAGTTAATGCGTCTTTGCGGATTATGCAAGTGTTTTGTGATTTTTTTGTTTTTGCGAAAAATAATGGAGGCGGACAGTTGTGTTTGTCCGCCTCCAAGGTGAGATTCTGTATCGGGATTATTTCTTGACGGCAGTTGCGGTGTAGGGGAGCGTAGCGAGGTTGAGTGTTACTTCGTATGTTCCGGCACCGAGGCTGCTGATATTGTCGCCACCGAAGGTGAGATTTGTGAGTACACCACCAAGGTTGATGTCCCAACCGTCGTTGGCACGGAATTTCCATCCCTGACCGTCGTTGAGTGTAATTTCACCGGTCCAAGTGAGGAAGTCAGCGGAAGGAGTCATGGCTACAGAGGAGCCCCAGCTGTTGAAGTCACCGATCATACCCCAAGTTGTGACAGGAGTAAGAGTGTAGGTGAGAGCGTCGACGTTTACTTCGATGTAGTAGAGACCTGCTTCAGCAGAGAGGTTGCCGGCAGCGGGATCTGTTGAGAGCTCGCCCTCTGTGCCGGTGGAACCGTAGTTAGTACCGTTCCAGTCAGCCTGATTTGTGAATTTGAATTCGCCATCGAGGTATGCGAGACCTTTGTAGATACCGGCTTCGGAATCGTAGCTGAGGAGCTGGCTGTTGGACTGATTCCATCCGTTGGAGTTACCGGGAGTGTAGAGGTAGCTGAGTTTCTTGAAGCTGTAGGTCATGTCCATGAGGTTGATAGTAACCATGAATGTACCTGCTTCCTTGATGCATCCAGCCTGAGCGTTGGTATCAACGAGCTTGCCTTCAAGTTCGGGGTTGCCATCGACATCTGTACCGATAACTTTATCCCAGTCGGAGTCAGCGACAGCACTTGCGGGAGCTATCTTCCACCACCAACCGCCGGCAGCCTCTTCTTCGGAGATTTCGACTGTGATAGTGAAGTTAGGATCGTCGTAAACGCTGACTGCGTCATTGTGCTTGAAGGGGTATTCGTCGTTGAGACCCCATCCGTTGATTGTGCCGATAAGGTAGTAGTTGTCTTCAATGGTGATGTCCAAAGGCACTGGAGTAACAGTAAGCTTCTTGGAAGCGAACCAAGTGTTTTCTGTACCTACGCGGCTAAGCTGTCCGTTGTAGGAGATGTATGCTGCGAAGCGTACATAGTTGTCTTTAGCAGCGGGGGATTTGCCGAGGGTCTGGCGGAACCAGTTGTCCCATTCAGCGGGTTCTACACAACCGTCATTAACAGCGAACGTGGAGGGGTTGGAGAAATTCTCGTCGGCAGAGATCTGCATCGTGAAGCTGATCTCAGCACCTTCGGGAAGGTCCTTGGCCTCTACGAGCTTGATAACGGGGATCGGAGTGGGGAGTGTATTGACGTTGTAGTCAAGATATTGGTTGAGGTCGAGGGTGTTGCCTGCGATACCTGAACCGAAGTCAACGGTCACACCGTTGGCCGACATAACAGTCTCTTGCGGATTGGTCTGGGCGATGCCGAGATCCGACTTGTCGTCGCAGGAAGCAAATCCCAACGCAAGAAGAGCTGCACAAAATATTCCTAATTTTTTCATTGTTTAGTTTTCTTTTTATTCGGACGCGGGCGCCAAGAGGCTTGTGGGGCTTCATAAGCGCCCGCGACTTTAGTTGAAATTTGTTTCAGCGATTACTGAGCTTTTTCGAAGATGACCTTCATGGTGTTGAGGTCGACAGTTATCTTCATGTCGCCATCTTGCCAGTTGGTGATGTTCCAGTTACCCTTACCGGTCACACAAGCGCCTTTGTAGACACCGTCTTCGTCAACAGTGATTTCAGCGTTGTTGCCGTCGTCGGCATTAGCACCGATAGAGGGGAGCTGGCCGTTGTCACCCCAAGAACCGAGGCTCTCGTAGAAGCGGAAACCGCCGGCAGCCTGATCAGCTGTGAAGGGCACTACGCCAGTGTAGATCTTGCTGCCTACGCCGTTAGCGGGTTCTTCGATATAGATAGCGCCATTATTGATGTCCCATCCGTTGACGTTACCGATGACGTAGAGACGTCCGGGAAGCTTGACAGCCTTGTAGGGCTTGATCATGAGCTTGATGGTATTGGATGTGATATCGCTGTAATCAGCGTTGGGGATGAATGCGCGGACACGTACGTAAACTTCGCGTGCTTCGGGAGAGAAAAGATCCTCTGTGTCGTTGTTGACATAACCCATGAGTTTGCACATAGCCTGAGCCATTTCTTCGCCGGAGATATTGATCTTGGCTTGATTTGAGAGGCTTTCGATGTTTTCGTATTGAGCGAAGTCTTCTGTGAAGGAGATCTGAGTCTGATAGTCGGTCACGACGCCGAGACCGTAGTTAGGCTGCGATACGGTGAGATCCACACCATTCTGAGCAGTCAGGATATACGTCTGGTCTGCCATAGGAGGTGTATTGAGCACAAACTCGGTAGGCTTGTTCAGACGGGGCTGCGTATCCTGCTTGCAGCTTGTGAAGCTGATGCCAATGAGCAGGGCGAGCGCCATTAATATTGATATCTTTTTCATTGCTGAAATAATTACTTGTTTAAGATTTGATTAATGGAGATTAATAGCCGGGGTTCTGCTTCATTGCCGAGCCGTATGTAGCGATGATGTCTGAGGGGATGGGGAAGAGTTTCATGTAGTCAGCGATTGCACCACCTGTGCGCACGTTGTTCTTCCAAGCCCATACGTAGCTGCTTCCGGTAAATTTGTTGAAGCGGATAAGGTCAGTACGACGGGTGTTCTCCCAATAGAGCTCGCGGCTACGTTCGTCGATCATGTTGTTGAGGTTAAACTCAGCGGTATTCCAAGAGGATACACCTGCGCGTGCACGAACGAGGTTCACATACTTGAGACCTGTGTTGACATCGCCAGCACCACGGAGGGAACATTCAGCGGCCATCAGGTAAACGTCAGCAAGACGGATGATGGGGAAGTCGGTGTCAGCAAAGTCGTTTGACTGAGCGGGGAGACCGTTCACTTCGCCTACACCGGCCCAGTTGAAGGTGTAACCCGTACCGGGATCCTGATATGTGTGACGGGGCATTGTGCCGTCAGCCTGTGCTTTGGCGTTGGTGAATTTGATGGCTGCATAGCCGTCGGTGAAGGTCGAGAAGTCATCGTTGGCCATCTTGAAGCCCTGAGGCTCTGTGCACCAGAGATATGTACGAGCGTCGGAGCTCACACCACCGCGGAAGTCGAATTTCTCTGCAAACTGCTCGCGAGCGTGCATACAGCTCCAGTCGGCGTTGAGACCGTAGAGAACTGTGGGCATGCTACCTGCGGATGTGGCAGCTGCGATAAGGAACATTGTTCCGCCGTAGCTCTGAGTGTAGGGGTAGTAGAAGGGTACACCCCAGAGGATCTCGTTCTGAGCTGAAAGGCTACCGCCGGGCATGAACATGTCGTTGTTAGCAGCGAAGAGAGCGAGATAGTCGTTGGCGAGACCGCTGCCTTGGAAACCACCACCCTGATGGCGGGCGATGATATTCTGAGCGTGCTGCCAGCACTTGTCGTACATTGCTGTGCCGGTGTAGACCTCTGCATTGAGGTAGTCGCGGCAGAGAAGAGCCTCAACGCCGTCTTTACCTACGCGGCCATAAACGTTGCTATCCTTGAAGTTTGTGAGAACATCCTCGAGGTCGGCTGTTACTTTGTCGAAGAGCTCCTTGCGTGTAACCTGCTGGGGAACTTCGCCGTAGCTCATGTCGTCCCAAGCGAGTGTACCGTTTCCGAAGAAGTCGATGATATAGTAGTAGCTGAGGTCGCGGAGAGCGCGGGCTTCGAGCATGAACTGGTCGGCGATGGGTTTTGTTTCGCCGTCGAGATTGAAGTAACCGGCGTTGACAGTGCGGATAAAGTCGTTGCAGACCGCGATGTGAGTGTAGAGACGACCGTAAGCGCCATAAAGGTTACCGTTAGAGGAACCCCAAGTGCCTGTGCAGAGGTCGAAGACACCTACGTCGGGCCAGATCCAGCTCACTTCATCGGTTGTGAATTCGTTGAGCATGAAGATTACGCGGGTCCAGTTAGAAGTACCGCCATCGAGACCGGAGATGTCGGCGCTACCGCCGGGGCCAGACTGACCTGAAACAGCGAGCGAGGAATAGCATTTACCCATCACCTGACCCATATATTCTTTAGGGTTTTTGCTGAAATCGGCAGAAGTGGTGGTTTGGGGGTCTTTGGGCGTCTGGTCAAGGTCGCCTGTACAGGAGACCATTCCGGTCATGGTTAGCAGCGCCGCACCCATGAAAAATTTACTGATATATGATTTCATATCTGTGTTTTTGCTGTAATGATGAGAGAAATTAGAATGTTGCCACTACACCGAGAGTGAAGGTGATAGGACGGGGATAGATGTTGTTGTCGATACCTCCGAATACTTCAGGGTCAAGACCTTTGTATTTGGTGATAACGAAGGGGTTCTGAACAGCACCGTAGAGGCGTAGACGGAGTGAGTCGTTGAGCAGGTTAGCCCAAGTGTAGCCGAGGGTGATGTTGTCGCAACGAACGAAGCCGGCATTGCTAAGCCAGTAGTCAGAGAGATATGTGTTGGTTGTCTGACCGCCTTGGAAGTAGAAGTCGGTATCGATGAGGTTGTGAACGCCCGATGTGTTGTACATATCGCTGAGTGTGCTGTGTGTGGAAGCTACGTCGTTGTAGACATAGTTGCCGATAGATGCACGGAGCTGGAAGCCGAGATCCCATCCCTTGTAGCTGAAGGTGTTGTTCCAAGACATTGTCACCTTGGGATCTTTGGAGTGCTTGAATACGCGGTCGTTGTCGTCGATTGTGCCGTCACCGTTCTGGTCAACATAGCATCCTTCGATGGGCATGCCGTACTCGTCGTAAACCTGCTCGTAGAGGTGGAAGGTATAAGCGGGATAGCCTACCTTGTGAGCCTGCACGTTGTTACCTGTACCACCGGAGATACCGCCGGTAGCGATATAGGAGTTAGGATCGTCTGTGTTGTTGAGCTTCGTGATCTTGTTCTTGTTCCAAGCGACATTGAGGCTTGAGGTCCAAGTGAAGTCGTCAGTCATGACGGGCTTGCCGCTGATCGTTGCCTCGACACCGATGTTGCGGAGAGTACCGATGTTCTGATCCATCATGTTGGATGTAGCAGCACCGGGGGCTACGGTCACGTATGAGAGAAGGTCTTTGGAGTTGCGGAGATACCAGTCGAGAGCGACGTTGAGTCGGTTGTTCCACCAGCCCATGTCGAGGCCGACGTTCCAAGTCGTTGTCTCCTCCCACTTAAGATCGGGATTGTATACACCGGGATAGAGAGTGTTGGAGATGATGTTGCCGTTGCTGTCTACGTAGGTACCGGTGTAGAGGTTGGGGTAGTATGAACCCTGTGTTGACTGAGAATATGTAGCCATGTAGGGGAAGTAACCACCGACAGACTGCTGACCTGTCACACCCCAGCCGAGACGGAGCTTAAACTCGTTCATGTTTTCGCGAGCGCTTTCCATGAAAGGCATGTTGATCAGCTTCCAGCCGAGAGCTACAGAGGGGAAGAGACCCCAGCGGTTGTCCTTGCTGAAGCGAGATGTACCGTCGTCACGGAGTGTGAAGGTGAGAAGATATGTGTCTTTGAATGTGTAGTTGAGACGACCGAAGAAGCTGACGAGCATGAGGTTGCCGCTTGCCCAGTAGTAGTCGGGGCTGATATGGTCGCCGGGTTGAGCGGATGTGGGGTTGATGGTAAGCACGCCGTTTGTCGTAGCGGGACCGTAGAAGCCCTGAGAGGTGTAGACGGTACCGTTGTTACGTCCGTGGGCGTCGAAACGCTGCCAAGAGTAACCGGCCATGATATCGAAAGTAGAGTAGATGCTTTCAACTTCTTTCTTATAGTTGAGATAGAAGTCGAGCAGAGTGTTGCGACGGAGCTCATAAACGCTATAGTGTGTACCTGCACCGTTCTTGATACCTTCGTTCCAAGCTGTGGGGGAGTTCTGCTGAACATAGATATGCTCGTTGGATTTGCTGACGTCGTAGCCGAGGTTGAGGTTGGCGTGGAGGTCGGGGAGGAAATGGAAGGCATAGTCGATCTGGAGATTACCGTTGCTGCGGTAAACGTTAGCGAGGTCGTCGCGGTCCTTGATGATAGCAAGGGGATTGACTGTACCGTTGATATTCCAAGAGTGGAACTGGTCTGTTGTGATGGCGGTGTAGCCATTGTAGAAGTAGGGGAACTGAGAGTTGCCGGAAGCCCAGTTGCTCATCACGGGGAGAGTCGGGTTGAAGGCAACGGCAGCACCTACGGCGCCTTCGTTGGAGAAGCGGTTGCGTACATAGTAACCCTTCACGTTGGCGTTGATCTGGAGCAGACCGTCGAAGAATTTGGGGTTGAGGTTGATACCGGCAGTGACACGCTGCATCTGGCTATCCTTGAGGATACCGTTGTTCATTGTGTAAGTACCGCTGACACGGTAGGGGAGGAAGCCGACTGTACCACCTACGCTGAGGGAGTAGTCTTGTGAGATAGAAGTGCGGAGCACCTGCTTCTGCCAGTCTGTGTCTGCTGTTCCGAGCTGTGCGAGAGCATCGGCATCGTTGGCCTTGTAGCTCTTGAAGAGCTCTGTGAACTCACCTGCGGAGAGGACATCCCAAGTTTTGCGGGCTGTATTGACGCTCACGTTTGCAGAGAAGTTGACCTGAGGACGGCCGGTTTTACCTTTTTTGGTTGTGATGATGATGACACCATTGGAAGCGCGGCTACCATAGATAGCGGTAGCGGAAGCATCCTTGAGGACTGTCATGCTTTCGATGTTGTCAGGGGAGATCATAGCCAGCGGGTTGGCCATACCCTGCACACCGTCGTTTGCCAGAGGCACACCGTCGAGCACGATCAGAGGGTCATTGGAAGCAGAAAGAGAGGAACCGCCACGGATACGGATCGTAGCACCGCCTTCAGGGCTACCACCGCCGGATGTTACAACCACACCGGGGCTTGCACCTGTAAGCAGGTCCTGAGCGGAAGTAGAGATACCCTCGGAGATGTCATCGGGAGTGATGAGCGATACAGAACCTGTAGCATCGGATTTCTTTACGCTACCGTAACCGATAACCACGATGTCATCAAGGGTTGTACCGGCTGATTTCATGTGGATCGAGAGATCAGTACGGCCGTTGACAGCGACC
The DNA here is from genome assembly GCA_964409015.1 of uncultured Sangeribacter sp. Classification (GTDB taxonomy): domain Bacteria; phylum Bacteroidota; class Bacteroidia; order Bacteroidales; family Muribaculaceae; genus Lepagella. The sequence goes on along the minus strand of CAYPBS010000001.1, from coordinate 64,983 downwards.
TCTACGGGGTCGTAGCCAACATAAGATACTACGAGAGTCGCGGTAGGAGCTACGTTGAGCTGGAAGTTACCTTCGAAGTCGGTAGCTGTACCGTTCTGGGTGCCTTTCTCCATTACGGAGGCACCGATGAGCTCTTCGCCCGTTTCATCCGTTACATGGCCGTGAACGGTGATTTTTTGAGCTAAAGCGGGAAAACTCAGAGCCAGCACCATTGCTAATGTGACCCAGAATTTTCGATTCAAGTGAAAACATAAGTTTTTCATGCAAGAATACAATTTAGTTCTACATTTAGGTTATTAATATTGTTATTTGTCTCTTTTCTCTTTGGGTTATATTCAAGTGTCCTGCAATGGAATCAGAACGAGCATTTCATGGTTACTTCACGGGAGAGCCGGATGCCCCCTTTCGGTCGCATTATCATATAGTTACATGTGAAGTCGAGGCGAGTTTTCTCGTTCGTTGGGTGATTAGCTCACATTCCTGACACAAAATCAGCCACAAAATTGCTAAAAAATGTGATAAAATCCTAATGACGGTTGTGAAAAGGGTTTATCTGTTAACAATTTTAACATTTTTTAAGTTTTTCAAGTGTCTGCATTATTATCAATCAGAGTCATATATCCTTAATGCTCTGCTAATCAGTGAAATAATCATCGTTTGATAAGAACATTTGTGTTGCTCCGCGGTCATGTGAGGAAGAAAGAAGCCCTGACTTTCCGGTGTATGCTCAGTGTGCTGAAGAGAATTATGAGGATAGAAAGAAGCAATCCGATGGACATTGCTATCCAAGGATCCGATGCTTTTACTCCCATTGCATGGAATTGTGTCAGATATAACGCACGAAATGCGAACATAGCTCCTACGGATAAAATGTAGCTTAAAGCTGTCACTCCCGACACGAGCATGATATATGGGCGCTCGATTGCGCTGAGGTCGACTCCGAGCATGATAAGGGAATGCATTTTGCGGGCGTTTTTCTGAATAAGAAGTGAGATTGACAGAAGAAGGATGAAGAAACTGAGAGCAGTGATGACCGCTCCAACAGCGAGTACGACGGCAGTGATGACATTGATAAGATATGCGGCGGTACTGTTGCCTTTGTCTCCTGCGATTTCAAAATTATGGGTATCCATGTATTCCTTTATCCTTACATCGCCCGGTGAGCTCACATCGAGGATGAGGCGGGAGGGATTTCCTTTTTGTCGGGAGGAGAAAGTGGCGTTGCTCCACTTCATGAATTCTTCGGGCACGAGAATGGTATTGAGCCGGTTTGAGAATCCGACAATGCGGCCTTTGAAGGTCTGCTGCGGGAGGCCGTTGTCGGGGCTTACGCGGATGGTAATAGGTACCGAGGAGATTGTATTTTCGGAGAGTTGAGGCATACCTACAGTAGAGGCGAAACCGAAATTATAGAGGCTCAGGTAGTCCTTGGATATGATTATAGGCACTGTCTCGTCTCCGGGATTATAAGCCCATTGATCATCTGCCACATCTATGAATTCCGAGGGGATGGCCTCAAAGAAGAGGTATGTGCTCATTGTACGGGTTCCCTCCTGTGCAATAGAGGCGTAAAGACGGTAATCGGCAGATGTAAACTCTCCAAGTTTCCTCACCCAAGGCTGCGCGGCGATGTCCTCGATTTCATTATCTGTGAATCCGGATGAATCGGTGCCCCACGTGTTGGCGGCGGTCACACGTTTGTTTATTACAAGATAGTCTTTCCTGATAAAGCTGTCTTCGTCGTTCCATAGGGGCTTGGCATCGAAATAGAATGCAACTCCGATTATGATTATAGCCAAACCGGCAATATTGGCGAGGACAAAGCCTGCAAGCTGGGTCTTACTGAGATTGCGTCTAAGCAGACGGCGGATGATATTCTTCATAGTTTCAGGAGTTTGTCTACGGTGATGCCGATACGGTTGCCAACCGAAGTGGCTATTATAGAGGCGTTCTGGCGCTCGGCTTCCGACATGATGATCTGAGTGGCTATCTCATTGTTACGGGCATCAAGATGACTCACCGGTTCGTCAATCATGAGGAAAGTAAATGGTTGGCAGATGCATCGTATAATGGCTACACGTTGCTGCTGACCGATGGACATCCGTCCTACCGGGTAATGGGCTCTGGAGTCTATGCCAAGCATCCTGAGCCACGTATGGATCTGTTCGTCGTCTACATGGGAGGTGAGAGAATTCTTCAGGCGGATATTGTCGAGGGCTGTCAGCTCGGGAAAAAGATCAAGCTCCTGAGGGAGATACGCGAGACATTGTCGTCGTATCTGCTGCCATTGACCGGGAGTGAAAGTGCGGATATCAGTAGTGTCGAATGAGATTTTACCGCAATAATCGCGGCGATTGCCGTAGATATAGGCGCAAAGCGACGATTTGCCGGTGCCGCTCGCCGCTTCTATGACATAGTTGATTCCGCGGGAGAAGGTTATGTTGTGGTGCCATATTTCCGAAGGAGGAATCTCCTCCTGTTCGAAGACTTTGGGAAGTGTATCGTCAAGATGGATTGTGTCGATGGTAATCTCTTTTTGCATCAGTAGAGTGTTGAAATACAGAAAACTGTGAGAGAATTAGTGATGAGGTGCCGGAGTCATCGGCACCTCACCTTTATGATTATCAATATAGATAGTCGGGTTCCGTGTAAGTGAATTCCTCTTCTTCGGCCACGTCATAGTCCGACCCGTACATGGGGTCGTAAGAGGAGCCGTAGAATACCTCTTCCTTATAGAAACGATCGTAGAAGGAGTCAAGAGTTCTTTCTATTTCCTTGGCATTGGAGCAAATGGAGAATATTTTGGAGATAGGGTTTGAACATTTCCATTCGAATGTCAGGATTAGCGATCCCTCGGTTTTATCGGCAATGAGTGAAGCTACACCCAAGTCGCTATAGTCGCCTCCCAGTCCTACAGCTTTGGCTGTCGCGCCGAGGTCGAAGACAGCTCCGGCGGCTTTACCCTGAAGAATATTGGCGTAGGAGGTGTCGCCGGACGGAGCCGGAGCATTCTTAGAAGTGATACGCAGGTATTTATCGCTTGTGGAACACTTTATGGATGGTCCCATCTGGCTGATGAAATCGCCAAGTTTCTTAGCGTCGACATTACTTCCTGTCGTAAGGGCAAAAGCTCTCATCTCTTCACTGGAATTTGCTGCTACGGAGAAAGTCATCGCAGCTGTTCCGTTGATGGTCTTTAAGATGTTTATTACCTCTGCGGGAGCCATTTTCCCGGCGAGATTGCATACCTGATTAATAAGGGCGGAGGGGAGGGCAATAGCTGCGGTGGCAGTATTGCCGGGGAGCGAAGCGTAGGCGAATGTCTTGGTATCGATCTGTCCGGTAGGGATGGTACATTCTGCAAGTTTATAGTTGGAGTCGAGTACTTTGAGAGAAGCGAAAACACCTTTGTCGTTTACAGTAAGATCGGAGCAGATATAAGTGGGGTTCTTGTACACCATGGAGAGACCCATCTTGAACTGGTCGAATTCGCGTTCATTGACAAGATTGGCTACCTTGTTGATATTGGCGATAGCGAACATGGTATGGTCTTCTTCCACAATCTTTTTTGCGAGATCCTTGGTGGAGCTTGACTTGGCAAATGAGTCTCTGCCAAGCTTGCACAGATTGTTGACTGCTTCGACTTCTTCCACCGGTTTTCCCTTCGAAATGTTTATGCACATGAAGAGCTTTTTATCCTTAATCATCATGGCATCCCCTTGCTTGGAAAGAATAGTGACACCACTTTCCTTGCTGAGGTCAAAATCCTGTTCTTTAGTAAGATATTTCTCAAAATTATCTGTGTCATTGAGTCCCAAGATGACCCATATCTTTTGTCCTGAGACGAACAACACACCTTCATTGGTAAAGTCCTTCACTAGCTTAATCTCCTCCTTTTTTTCAGAGAGATCAACGTTTTGCTCTTCGAGGACACTGCGGAGCGGCTCTCCGATTTTTCCGTCTGATATACCGGATTTCTCCATTACATAATTAAAGTCTCCATAGACCACAATGGAGGCATCCGCCGGGACGTACTCGAGCAATTTCCCTTTGTCGCCAGAACATGACTGAAGGGCTGCGAGAGCAGTCAGAGCTACAATAAGATTGAATAATTTGAAAAGTTTGCGCATAAGATACATGTATTAATAATAAGTGTTCGAATAAATGGAGTTGGGTTATATGATAGAAATTTCAAATACGTTCCCGTTGCAGCAATAAAGAGAAGAGGTGCCGGGAGAATGTAAACCCTCGCCGGGGAGTGTGAAATAGGCAATCCTGTTGGTGTTATCCGGAGAATAAATACTGAAAGTAGAGCCTGATAGAGTGCAGGGGAGAGCATTGATTTCCGGTTGATTGTCGTATGTCAGCTGGTAGCGGCTGCCACCTAAGGAGGTGATATGACCCCGGGTTGTCATACCGCCTCCGACAATCTTGAATTCTATTCCGGATTGTCCCGGGAGGGATAGGTCGCGAGAGCCGGGAAATACACTGAAGGAGAGCGGTTTCCGATTTTTACCCCATGACCCGGAGAATCTATTGGAACCGTTGGTAGCCCTGAGATCGGCGTGAGATAAAGTTGAGCCGGTGCCGAGATCGAGTGATAAGTTGCCTTGCGAATCAATGTTTCCGGAAATCTGAAGTTTGATGTCATAGAAAATATTCCAGAAGGTACCGGAAATCAAGCCGTCCCTATTAACGGCGAAGTCGAGAGAACAAGGGAGATCTGCGAGATACCCGTTAGCATGGTAGGACTTAGGCTGCAGGTATAGGTCAGAGGAATGGTTTTCTTCAGTATCAGTAGCAGTTTTATCTTTGTGCCTGATCTCCTCCATGACGATCTTCTCATTCTTAGAAAACTTTTCATCGGAAAATTCTCTCAAATCAAGGTTCACCTTTTTGTCTGTGTTATGGCGGCTGATAAGGAAAATTACTCCGGAAACTATGGCTAAAAGGAGTATGCTTCCGACCACAATGGATATGACACCCAGCAAGGTCTTGCCTGTGTTGTTCGGGGGGCGGTTTCCTCCTGAGGGAGGTGTATGAGGGGGAAAGGAATTTGGAGATATGTTCATGGTCGTATTATTCTCTGAAGTAGATACGTTTAACTCTTGGAGAAACCGATGTCAGTATTTCGTAAGGAATCGTTTCAAGGATATCGGCCAGACGTTGCACGGGTATGTGAGGACCGAAAACTTCCACAACATCTCCGGGACGGCAGGGAACATCGGTCACATCGATCATACACGCATCCATACATATATTACCGATTGTCGGCGCTTCGTATCCGTTGATCCATACGCTGGAACGGCCATTACCGAAGTGGCGGTTCATGCCGTCAGCATATCCTATGGGTATGGTGGCTATGCGGGAATCTCTCGAGAGTACTCCCCGTCGCCCATATCCGATCGTCTCTCCGGCAGCCCGTTCTTTCACTGCTATGACTACGGTGCGAAGGGTCGACACGCAATCAAGCGGTTTCTCCATTTCCGGGGGAAGAGTATTGGTGCCGTACAAGCCTATCCCGAGGCGTACCATATCGTAGTGGAATTGCGGAAACCGCAGTATGCCGGCGGAATTGAGGATGTGTCGCTTGAAATTGTGGCCAGAATTTTCAAGGAGGTATCGGGTGTATTCGTTGAACCGGTGGAGCTGTAGAGTGGTGTAATCGTCCATGTCGGGACAGTCTGCGGTGGCAAGATGGGAGAATACAGATGAAGGGGACACTTCCTTGTAACGGCGAAGACGTTCGGCCAGTTCCGGAAGCTCATCGGCATTGAAGCCCATACGGTGCATACCGGTATCAAGTTTAATGTGGACCGGATAATCCCGTATTCCGTTCTTTGCAGCCTCACGGGCCACATCGTCAAGCATCTCAAGAGAGTATATCTCAGGTTCAAGGTTATAGGAGAAAAGGGCTTTATAATTGACAACTTTCGGATTCATGACCATAATCGGCATCGTGATTCCGGAACGTCTGAGCTCAATACCCTCGTCGAGAACAGCGACAGCCAGATAAGCGGCTCCATGTTCCTGAAGCGTTTTTGCCACTTCCACGCTTCCTGCACCGTAGGCAGAGGCCTTCACCATACAAACGATGCCCGTGGAGACCGGCAGGTGTGAACGGAAGTAATTGAAGTTACGCACGATGGCATCAAGGTTTATTTCCAATACAGTCTCGTGAGTACGCGCCTCGAGGTATGTGCGTATGCTTGCCATGTCGGGATCAGCACCTTTTATCAGGATTATTTCAGAAGTGAAATCAGACGTGGAGCAATGGCTCATAAACTCAGCAGGAGAAGCATAATAGGATGTTCCCTGCGGAAGAAGATTCCTGTGCCTCTTCATGTCGGGTCCTATACAGATAAGTCGGTCGATAGATGCTGAGCGTATCCATGCGGCAGCCTCTCCATACCGTTGCTCTTCATGTCGGGGATCATACTTCAGGTCTCCCAGAATGAGTGTACGCCGGAAATCGAATCCATCCGCACGACGTTTCAGGAAGTCGACTGCTGTCTCAAGCGACTCCATGTCCGGAGTGAAGGAATCGAAAATCAATTTGCATCCGTTGACCCCTTCTGCCATATCGAGACGAGTATCCACAGCTCTAAGACGACCTACTGCCTCCTGCAGGACAGACTGGTTGTCGTATCCCAAGGCCAGCATCGAGGCTAAAACCGTGGCAATATTCTCCATGTCGGCCGTATGTCCCGGGGGGAAGGGTACCGTGAGGGTGTAGATGTGATCCCTATATATAAAGGTGACAGTTGAGGATGAGGTTTCTGCAGGTTCGACACTCTTTATCATAAGCTGCGCTTCCGGGTCGCTGTATGACCACTTAAATGTCTTCAGACCGCGATTTTTATTCTTTACCTCCTCCATAGCTGAGGATATCTCCGGATAAAGGTCGCTGAACACGGCTATTCGGGCCTTTAGGGCAAGTTTGCACTTTTCGGCGGCTTTAGAAGCGCGCGAATCGAAATTATCATCGTGTTCATTTCCGATATTTGTGATAACGGCAATATCAGGACGGATTATTTCAGCCAGTGATTCCATTTCCTCCGGCCGGGAAATTCCGGCCTCGATGAGCGCTATTCCGTCGGTCTCAGGAAGCCTCCAAAGTGAAAGAGGCACGCCAAGCCGGGAGTTGAAACTTCGTGGTGACCGTGCGATGTCCGTGAGAGGGTAGAGAGCCTGAAAGAGATACTCCTTAAGGGTTGTTTTCCCTTTGGAACCGGTGATGCCGACGAGTGTTCCGTGAAAATGTTGCCGGGCGTATGCTCCGAGTTTGCGCAGAAGCTCCCAAGGGGAATCGACGATGATGAAGTTGCATGCCCCGAATGTTGTCATATCATCCGGAAGCGAGCTGACCACAAAGTTTTGTACTCCGGCCTCGAGCATATCGTGCATGTATTTATGTCCGTCTCCAACTTCGGTGCGAAGTGCAAAAAACAGTGCGCATGCCGGATCGGCTATCGGAGCCCGGGAGTCTGATAGCAGAGCATCTATTATAGAATCAGGATTGCGCAATATTGCGTTGCCGCCGGCTATGTCGGCTATCTCCTTAAGTGTACACAACATATATTAAGGCCGGAACTTGTTTGAGTACTCTCCGACAATGGCAAAGGTAATAAAAATCCTCTTATATTATCCCCTTTGAAGGGTAAATATATTGCTTTACCTTTCTAAAGCTGATTTTTCCAATATGTAAGCCGGAAGAGGTGTCAACCGGAGTTGGTACCGCGAAACTGTGTCAAAATGATGCTCTACAAGGGGGCGAACAAGGTTGTGAAGGGGGTGGAAGTGTTAAAAAATCCATACAGGGATATGTTTTTTAACATTTTAAGTTGGAGTTTCGGAAAATTAGTTAACTTTGCAGTGCTAATAATAAAATTTACCGTTTGACCAATGGCATTAGATAAAATTGATAATCTTGACAGAAGAATCCTCAATATCATCATGAGGAATGCCCGCATCCCATCGAAGGATGTGGCCGTAGTATGTGGTGTGTCTCGCGCAGCCATTCACCAGCGTATCGCACGTCTTGTAGAAATGAAAGTTATTGTGGGTTCGGGCTACAATGTTGATCCCCACATGCTTGGCTACAACACATGTACATACGTAGGCGTGAAGCTTGAGAAAGGTAGCATGTACCGCGATGTAGTGAAAGAGCTTGAGAAGATACCCGAAGTGGTAGAATGTCATTTCACGACCGGTCCGTACTCACTCCTTATTAAGGTGTACGCCCGCGACAACAACCATCTCATGACATTGCTCAATGACCACATCCAGCAGATTCCGGGTGTGACCGAGACAGAGACCCTCATCAGTCTTGAGCAGAGCCTCAACCGTCAGATTGAAGTTCGTCCGATCGGCAATTCAAAGCGTTGAAAGCGCTTGCCTGCAGGAGAGTAGGATATACGGCGGCAGGCCGGATGTCAGACTCATAAGGCGATTCTTCTTTACATAATTTCTCAGAAAAGACTCTATTGAATAATAGCGTCGTAGGCACTATTGAAGTGACTGCGACGCCATTCGGCTATAGAAAAAACATCAGACATTTATGCCTTCATTGAAATATTTTATCGGTGAAAACAAATGCGAAGGGACGGATCGGAAAGCCCGCACGTTTCTTTACAGCATCGGAGCTATCGTCATCATGGCGGTTATATCTCTCGCCTTCTTCTATCCTGATGCCATGGAGGGGCGGGTGCTTCAGCAGCACGACATGACCCAAGGATTGGCTAACGGCCAAGAGGTGAAGCAATATGCGGAGCAGACAGGGCATGTCAGCCGTTGGACTAACTCTCTTTTTGGAGGTATGCCAAACTTTCAGATCTCGCCCTCCTACGATTCTGCACCGATGCTGCAGTGGATCGCTAAGGTCTATTCGCTGGGGCTTCCCTCGCCGTGTAATCTGCTTTTCATCATGATGATTGGCTTCTTCATCATGGGTATGTGTCTGAAGATGCGTTGGTATGTCTCGCTCTTTGGTGCCATAGCATGGGGATTCTCAACCTATTTCATCATAATCATTGGAGCCGGTCATATATGGAAATTTGTCACATTGGCTTACGTACCTCCCACGATCGGGGGTATAATACTCTGTTATAGAGGAAAATATCTTGGCGGTACCGCTCTTGCTTCTTTGTTTGGAGCCTTGCAACTCCTGAGCAATCATGTCCAGATGACATATTACTTCCTCTTTGTAGTCGCGGCTTTCGTTATCGGCTATATGATAATGGCCATACGCAGCAAGCAGATTAAACAATGGGTGATTGCCACCCTATGCCTCGTAGGAGCCGGAGCGTTGGCTTTCGGCGCCAATTGTGCAAGTCTGATCAACACGGCGCAGTACACCAAGGAAACTATCCGCGGTAAGGCCACGGAGATTGTGGATCCTAAAGCAAAGTCACTAAATCAGGGAGCCGATTTCGACTACATAACGGCGTGGAGCTATGGGGGAGACGAGATGCTGACCCTTATGATTCCCAACGTCAAGGGTGGCGCCTCGTTGCGTCCCGAAGGAGGAGAGAAGCGTGCGATGGACTTCTCCGAGAAGAAGGGGGGAGACATTCAGAAACTCGACTACGAAGCTCAGGAGCAGCTTGCCTATCTGCAGTCGCAGGGACTCTTCCGCGAGTATTTCGGAAATCAGCCCATGACTAACGGTCCCGTGTATGTCGGGGTATTCCTGCTTTATCTTGCCATCATCGGTTGCTTCCTATGGAAAGGACCTCTGAAATGGTGTATAATCATTGTAACGATTCTGACATCTCTTCTGGCCCTCGGACATAATTTTGAATGGCTCACCCGATTGTTTATCGATTATTTCCCGATGTACGGCCGGTTCAGAACCCCGGCTTCAATTCTTGTCGTAGCCGAATTCACTATGCCGTTGCTCGCTATGATGGCGCTTTCCAAACTTATTAGCGAGCCTGATTTCCTCAAGCGTTATAAGATGCCCCTCACTGTGACGGCTGCCATTCTCTCTTTTATTTGTTTGCTATTGATTGCCTTCCCTTCGTCATTGGGCAGCGGTTTCACATCTTCCGAGCGCGAGGTTATAGACAACTACAATCTTTATCAGCAGCCGGGCATGGACGTGATTCTGAATGCCGTTAAACACGACCGGCTTGCCCTTGTCCGTGCAGACGCATTCCGTTCATTGCTGTTTCTCGGCTTCGGCATTATGTTGCTCTGGATGTACGGTCGGAAAGTGATCAGAACTGCTACCGTATTCATGACCTCCATGATACTCTTGCTGCTGATTGACCTTTTCTCTGTAAACAAACGCTATATCGATTCCTTGAGCTTTACAGAACAGCAGCCTGCCGAAGAGGTCATGGAAATGACCGACGCCGACCGGGAGATTCTGAAAGATACGGCCATGAACTACCGTGTGGCACGCATCGATGCCCTCGGAGAGCCTCGCACAAGCTATTTCCACAAATCCGTCGGCGGATACCATGCGGCAAAACTCACCCGCTACAACGACCTTCTGGTCCATCAGATCAACAAGGGGAACGCTGAAGTCTTCAACATGCTCAACACACGCTATTTCATGGGAATGGTTGCCGACGAGGATGGACGCCCGCAGATGGCTATGGAGCAAAACCCCGATGCTTACGGCAACGCATGGCTCGTTGACGGCATAAAGATTGTCGGTTCTCCTAACGAGGAGATGGCGGCACTCGATTCCACAGATCTGCGCCATATAGCGGTAGCCGACAAATCCTTTGCCGCCAAACTTGGTAAAGTGGCTCCTAAAGCCCCCGGCGACACAATCTTCGAGACCACATACGCTCCGGATCGGCTAACGTATCACGTCAGATCTGCCCATGGAGGTGTCGCAGTATTCAGCGAAGTGTATTTCCCATGGGGCTGGCATGCGACTGTAGACGGTAAGCCTGCCACTATCTCACGGGTCAACTACGTCCTCCGAGCTGTAAAGATTCCAGCCGGCAGCCACACTGTAGAGATGTGGTTCGATCCCGACACACTCCGTACCACCAACACAATCAGCGTCGTAGCCGTCTGGCTGATATACATACTCTGCCTCGGGGGGCTTGCAATGGGTATCCTGTCCTTTTATCCTCGACTCCGGAAAGGAAAGAAAAAGGATACCGGCAACATTCCTGCACCCAAGATGGATTAGAGCTTGGACAGCTAATATGAGATCTCTGCTTAAATCGCTCCGGCGTCGACGCCATCGAAAAGGCTTTGGGATCCATTCCCCTTTTGCCTTTACCCTTATTGCTGATGTGGCCGGATACCCCGGCCACTATTACGGCGACGACCTCCTTCGGGACCAGATCGGCAACAGAAGGGGTACTCTCCCCCGGAGGGCATGGCTGCTTCATCGGATTGTAGCGAGACTCGATCCCTCCGCTGTAGTGTTTCCGGCGCAGACTCCCCAAGAACTCGTGCGGGCGGTCAGAATCGCCCGCACAGACCGCGAGCCGCTCACGACCTTCCCTGAAGAAGAACAGAGCGACCTCATGGTAGTGGCCGACACAGACTATCTGTTTGCCCACAGCTCGGTCCTGTCAAGGATTCTTACCACTCCCGGTTATATCTTGATGGCGATGGGAGACGAGGATTCCATAGAACGCCTGTCTCTCAGGGCGAGTGTCGACATGCCCGGAGGATGGGCGCTCGTGGACAGGACCACAGCTCTTTTCATCGTCTCCGCCTCCTGTCCCTTTATAAAATACGATGTGAAACTTGTCTGATAGGTAAAGCACCTTTATGGCCTCTATCCATACCCTCCATCTCAAGCTCACGGAAGGATTCACGGCATATCTCCTTGCCGAGCGTGCCATGTCTGCCAACACTATCGAGGCCTACCGGCGCGATGTGGCGCATCTGGTGCGTTTCCTTGAAGAGAAAGGCATAGATGCCCCCCATGCCTCCCGGTCAGATGTCGAAGAGTTTATGCTCCAGCTCCATGAGATGGGTATATCTCCCACGTCTCAGGCTCGTATCTTTGCCGGGACAGGTTCCTTTTTTCGCTATTTGCGGGTCGAAGGAGTCATAGATGTGAGTCCAATGGAACTGTTGCAAGGCCCCATGCGCTCGACCCACCTCCCCGATGTGCTGTCGGTCGAGGAGGTCAACCGACTTGTCGCAGCCATAGACATGACCAAAAATGAAGGTATGCGCAATCAGGCCATCGTGGAGACCTTATACGGTAGCGGACTCCGTGTCAGCGAACTCTGCACCCTCACCCTCAGCCGTACCTTTCTCGAAGAGCAATACATCCTCGTCGACGGAAAAGGAAGTAAGCAGCGTATCGTACCCCTCTCCCCGGTCGCCGTAGAATGTATACGTTATTACCTCGTGGATCGCGACAGACTCACACCCAAGCCCGGATCGGAAGATATTCTCTTCCTCAACCGCAGAGGTGCCCGACTCTCGAGAGTGATGGTATTCTATATTATTAAGGAAGCGGCAGCTAATGCAGCCATAGAGAAAACCGTCAGCCCCCACACGCTGCGCCACAGCTTCGCCACTCATCTGCTCGAAGGAGGAGCAAATCTTCGCGTCATTCAGGCCATGCTCGGACACGAAAGTCTGGCCACGACACAGCTCTACGTGCACCTTGACCGTACCCGCCTCCGGCACGAACTTCTCACATACCATCCCCATTTCAGCAAAAAGACCGCCCGTTAGTTTCCGTTTTTATGACTCGGTATATGAAAGAGCCGTTTTAGTTGAAAAAAAATTGCTATCTTTGCAGCCGTATTGTGCCGTGCGTCCTGACATGGCACCGGAATATCAATCAATTACTTGGCACAGTGGATACAAAGTATATTTTCGTGACCGGAGGTGTGGTCTCTTCCTTAGGCAAGGGTATTATCTCCTCTTCGCTTGCGCGACTCCTGCTTTCGCGCGGATACAGAGTTACAATCCAGAAATTCGACCCGTACATCAATATTGACCCCGGCACTCTGAATCCCTACGAGCACGGCGAGTGTTACGTCACTGTCGACGGACACGAAGCCGATCTCGACCTCGGACACTACGAACGATTCACCAATATTCACACCACACGTGCCAACAATATCACCACCGGGCGTGTCTATCAAAGTGTGATCGACAAAGAACGCCGGGGCGACTATCTCGGCAAGACTGTCCAGATTATTCCTCATATCACCGACGAGATAAAGCGCAATGTCAAGCTGCTCGGCAACACCGGAAAGTATGATTTCGTCATCACCGAGATAGGTGGCACCGTTGGCGATATAGAGTCAACACCCTTCCTTGAGGCGGTTCGCCAGCTCCGCTGGGAGCTCGGACAGAATTCCCTCTGTGTCCATCTTACGTACGTGCCCTACCTTCGCGCGGCCAAGGAGCTGAAGACAAAGCCCACGCAGCACAGCGTAAAGATGCTTCAGCAGATTGGTATCCAGCCCGATATCCTCGTTCTGCGCACCGAGAGAGATATCCCCGCCCAGATGCGCCGCAAGGTCGCCCAATTCTGCAATGTGGCTCCCGAGGCAGTTATTCAGTCCATTGACGTCCCGACAATATATCAGGTGCCAATGACCATGCACGCCCAGCACCTCGACGAGATCGTACTTCGGAAGATGGACGTTGAGCCTCAGGGAGAGCCTAACCTTGAGAAATGGACTCACTTCCTCGACAAAATCGCCTCCGCACAGAAAGAGGTACGCATAGGTCTCGTCGGAAAATACGTGGAACTGCAGGATGCCTACAAATCAATCAACGAATCCCTCTTCCAGGCAGCTGTCTACAACGACCGTAAGCTCGTGCTGGAATATATCCACAGCGAGAAACTCACCAAGGGAAACGTCGACGAGAAGATGCGCGATCTTGATGGTGTAATCATTGCCCCCGGATTCGGTCAGAGAGGGGTGGAAGGCAAATTTATAGCCCTCAAATGGTGTCGTGAGCACGACATCCCCACATTCGGCATCTGTCTCGGCATGCAATGTATGGTGATCGAGTACGCCCGGAATGTAATGGGGCTCGAAAACGCCAACTCTACTGAGATGGACACCAAGACTCCTCACAATGTCATTGACCTCATGGAGGAGCAGAAAAGTATCAGCAACATGGGTGGAACCATGCGTCTGGGTGCTTACGACTGCAAGCTTACCCCCGATTCCAAAGCCGCGAAGGCATACGGCACGACCCTCGTGAGCGAACGCCATAGACATCGCTTTGAATTCAATGAGGAGTATCGTTCCGCTTTCGAGAAAGCCGGAATGAGCTGTGTCGGTGAGAATCCCGCCACCGGTCTCGTGGAAGTCGTCGAACTCCCCGGCAAGCGCTGGTATGTCGGAACTCAGTATCATCCCGAGTATCAGAGCACGGTACTCAGCCCCAACCCTCTGTTCGTGGACTTTGTCCGTGCGGCTATAGAATATTCCGACCAACGCAACGATAAAAAGAATTAAAGTAACCCATACCTATAAAGTTATATGGACAAAAATACCATCAGCGGCATTTTGCTCATAGCGGCTGTTTTTCTCGTTTTTATGTGGCTTTCCCCCCGCGAGGAGCAGAAGCAGCCGGCTCAGGAGTCTCAGCAGATCGAGGCTGCTGAGAAGGAAGCCTCCGAAGTCTTGGCGCCGTCCACATTTTCCGAAAAGCAACTCGGCTGGCTTAAGGAACGGGTGGCCGAAAAAGGCGAAAGTGTCCTCCTTCCCTCCGGAGAAAACGTAAAGCATGTCGCAGGAGCTGACTTTGATCTTACTCTTGTCGGCGACTCGCTCCTCGGCGACATAGTTGTCGACGGTAAGGAAATTGCGGTCGGCAATCTTATTTCCGATCACGACGCCTCCCTTACTGAAGCAGAACGCAGAGCCGGAGTTGCCAGACTGGAGAAGACGCTTGAGAATATTACAAACTTCGGTAAACTCAGCCGCTTCACGAGCGGCGAGGCAAAACAGATAAATATCGCCAACGATGTCGTATCGATAGCCTTCAATACAAAAGGTGGTTCAATCGATTATGCCGAACTCAAAAAATACAAGACCGAATATAACCCCGACGAAACCAAGAAAACGGTTCAGGACGTGGTCCTTTTTGACGGTCGGACGAACAAACTCGAATTCGGAATCCCCGGATATGACAAGGTCTCCACTTCCGACCTCTATTTCGTTCCCGAGCTGCGGGGCGACAGCGCTGTGCTCATGAAGCTCCCGTTCCCCGACGGCAGCTACTGGGGTATCCGCTATACTCTCCAGAAAGGTGACTCATACCTCGTCCGTATCGATATCGAACAGAAAGGGATGGATAAGGTTCTCGCAGGCAATAACCATGATCTCACCGTGACATGGAGACAGGCTCTCCGTCGTCAGGAGAAAGGTCGTGTGTTTGAAGAACGCAATTCCGGTATATGCTACAAATTCAAAGGCGGCAACTTTGAGGAACTCAGCACCAACGGTGATGACGCACAGGATCGTAAATCGCTCATAAAATGGGTTGCTTACAAGAATCAATTCTTCTCCTCGATCCTCATTGCCGACGACAGCTTCAGCCGTGCCGACTTTGCTTCTGTCGAACTCAAGGACGATTATTTCCTCAAGTTTTTCTCCTCGGATCTTGTGGTGAACAACTACGACTGGACCAAACCTGTACCCGCGGGCTTCACACTCTTCCTCGGTCCTAACAAGTACAGTCTCCTTTCCTCGCTCGACAAAAAGGTCAACACCGGAGAAGACCTCAATCTTACGCGCCTCATCCCCTTGGGCTGGAGCATGTTCCGTTGGATCAATACATGGTTCGTCATACCCGTATTCAACTTCCTCGGTGGATTCGGTTGGAACTACGGTATCGTAATCCTTCTCATGACCATCATCATCAAGCTCATTCTCTTCCCCCTGTCCTATAAGAGCTACAAGAGTCAGGCGAAAATGAAGATTCTTGCCCCCGAGGTCAAGGAAATCAACGAGAAATATCCCGGCACTGAGAACGCAATGGTTCGTCAGCAGAAAACTATGGCGCTATACAGCAAAGCCGGAGCCTCACCTCTTTCAGGATGTCTCCCGATGTTGCTCCAGATGCCGATCCTGTTCGCTATGTTCAGCTTCTTCCCATCCTGCATCGACCTGCGAGGACAGAGCTTCCTTTGGGCTCACGATCTCGCTGCCCCCGACGCTATTATTTCTTGGAACACCAACATCCCCATTATCAGCACGTACTTCGGCAATCATATTTCTCTCTTCTGTCTGTTGATGACGATCACCAACATCATCTATACCAAGATCACCATGGCTTCGCAACCTCAGCAAGGCAGCATGAAATGGATGATGTACATGATGCCTGTATTCTTCCTCGTATTCTTCAACAACTACGCTGCCGGCCTCAGTTACTACTACTTCCTCTCGCTTCTGATCACTATCGTTCAGACCTTTGTAATCAGACGCTTTGTAGTTAAGGAGGAAGATGTACGTAAGGAGATGGCTAAGAACGCCAAGAAACCGCGTAAGAAGTCCGGCTTCATGGCCCGCCTTGAGGAGGCACAACGTCGTCAGCAGGAGCAGCTCAGACAGGCTCAGAAAGCCAAGAACAATCCTCGCCGCCGATAACCCCGTATCCAGACATACCATAGAAGAAATATCCCACCACAGACAGGCTGCTCCGCTTTTGAGGAAGCAGCCTGTCGCACATTTACGGCCCGTCCCCGTGCAGGTGCCGGTACCACATTCCGAAGCATCGCTTACTCCTCGGACCTGTCTCTGTATCTCCCTTAAGTCCCGGCCTTAATCTTTGTGCGTTATTCCGCGAAAATAAAAAAAATAATTTCCGGCTTTTATACTTGTGCAAACGGAATGTTTTGTGTAATTTAGCGGTGTTTTAACCTTAAGGATGTGTACGGCATCCGCGATTCGCATAGAGAAACTATCATAAAAACTCAAAATAAGATGACAAAACATGTTTTGCTTGCCGGCATTGCTGCGATTTGGTGTGCGACAGCGTCGGCTCAGATTATTACCACAGAGCCTGCTATCCTTCAGACAGACTCCAAAGGTATTGTGATCACTTATCATGCTGACGAGGGTAATAAGGCTCTTGCCAATCTCCCGGAGACAACCAAGGTATATGCCCACACCGGTTGTATCACAAACAAAAGCACCGGCGACAGCGACTGGAAATATGCTCCTACGTGGCTCACTAATACCGAGAAGTATGAGATGACCTACGTCGCCCCGAATACTTACACACTGAACATCGGCGAAATCAACGAATATTACGGCATTACCGATCCTGAAGTCATCGTGAAGAAACTCGCTTTCGTGTTCCGCGACGCGAAAGGCACCAAGCAGGGTAAAACCGCTGCGGGGGGTGATATTTTCGTTACTGTCAATGAGCCCGGATTTGAAATCTCGATGACAAGCAGCCTCAATACTCAGGTTGTAACGGCTGACAATAGCAATGTCACCATCTCACTCAATTCCACTATGGATGCTGACCTTGCCATCTATCTTAATTCTGCCGATGGAACTCCACTCAAGCAGCTTAAGGGCACCGAGCTTAAGGTTGACTACAACATGGCCACGGAAGGGGAATACAAGTTTATCGGTGTTGCCCGGAACGGCGATGTCACCAAGACTGCCGAAATTAGCTTCGTCCGCATAGGCGCGCAGCAATCCGAGGCTTATCCCGGAGGCAAACCGCTCATGGGTGCGCGTGTACAGTCCGACGGATCTGTACTGTTCTGTATCGGCGCTCCGAAAAAGGAAAGCGCTGTCATCATAGGTTCGTGGAACAACTACAATGTTGCAATGCAGAACGTGATGAAATATCAGGACTATGAGGGAAACCGCTATTTCTGGACCCGTATCGAAGGTCTGGCTGACAACACTGATTATCTCTATTACTACTATATCGACGGAGACGTAAAGGTCGGAGATCCCTATGCTCATCTTGTTCTCGATCCCAGCAATGACCAGTGGATCTCCTCCAATGTCTTCCCTAATATGCCCTCCTATCCTTCTGACTACGTTCAGGGTGTTCCTCTCGCGATATTCAACAAGAATCTCGACGACTACAAGTGGCAGGCTACCGACTTCAAGGCTCCTTCACAGGATCACCTCGTCATCTATGAACTTCTTTTCCGCGACTTTACAGGTACGGAAGGTAAAGCTTTTGGCGACGGTACTGTCAACCAAGCCATCGGCAAACTCGATTATCTGAAGAACTTGGGCGTAAATGCTGTGGAGCTTCTTCCCATAATGGAATTCAACGGCAACCTCTCTTGGGGTTACAACACCAACTTCTACATGGCTCCAGACAAGGCATACGGTACCCCCGATGATTACAAACGATTCATCGACGAATGTCACAAACGCGGCATGGCCGTCATTCTCGACATCGTGTTCAATCAGAGCGACTGGCTCCATCCATGGTATCAGATGTATCCGATCAAGGAAAATCCTTTCTACAACGGATCGGCTCCTCATGCCTACAGCGTTCTCAACGACTGGAATCAGGACAACCCGCTCGTGCAGCAGCAGTGGTACGATGCCCTCGAGTACTGGATGACAGCTTACAAGGTCGACGGATTCCGTTTCGACCTCGTGAAAGGTCTTGGTGACAACGACAGCTACGGTGCCACATTCAATGCCGCCACCAATACGTGGACTAATGTCAATGACTATAACACCAATAAATTCAATCAATCGCGTGTGGATCGCATGAAGAAGATCCACGAACAGATGCGTAAGGTGAACCCCGATGCTTACTTCATCAATGAATTGCTCGGTGATGCTCAGGAAGAAAACATGATGGCTCAGGACAGTGAGCTGAACTGGTCCAACATCAACAACAATTCCTGCCAATTCGCAATGGGATATGCAAGCGATTCCGGCCTCACAGGCTTCTACGCTCCCCGCTACGGCCGTACTTGGGGCTCCACGGTAAGTTATGCCGAAAGCCACGACGAAGAGCGTATGGCATATAAGCAGCAGCAGTGGGGCGTGGCTGGTGTGAAGGGCAACATCCCCGTATCCATGCGTCGTCTCGGTTCCGTGGCTGCCCAGATGCTCATCTGCCCCGGTGCCCACATGTTATGGCAATTCCAAGAGTTTGGTGCTGACCAGACCACAAAATCAACCGACGGAGGTAACAATACCAACAACAAACTCGTCGTCTGGGACTATCTCAAGGATGCGGACCGTCACGGCCTGATGACAAGCTATTCCGAATTGGCTAATTTCCGTCTTGACAACTCCTTCCTTTTTGACCGCAACGACAACATCACTGTAAACCTGATCGCTTCCGGAAGTATGCGCGAGGTTCGTCTCAGCAGCGGCAACTCTCAGGCTGTGCTTCTCGTTAATCCAAGCACCACGGATACATTCAATGCCGTAGTGGACAATGCTTCCGGCCTAAAGATATTCAGCCAGAGCTACAATTGCAATGCCACTGTCAACGGCAACATTGTCTCTGTCGAACCCGGTGCTTACGTTCTTCTCGGCACTCAGGATCTTACCGGTGTCCGCGGCATAGAATCCGATCCTATGGAGTTCATCCATGTTTATGGCGTCGAGGGTGGAATCCGTGTCGCAGGTTCCGACAGTATCCCCGCGGTTTACACTCTTTCCGGTGTGCGTGTCAATGGTGCCGACTCCCTTGCCCCCGGCCTCTACATAGTACTTGTGGACGGGCGCAGCTTCAAGGTGATGGTTCGGTAATCATTATATATAAAGCAAATCTCTTCTCTGAATTTAACTGTAAGATTTATGATAAAACATAGCTTTACGATAGCTGTTCTTAATAGCAAGCGCGTGCTGCCTTTCATGGTAGCCGCGCTTGTGGCTTTGCCGGCATCCGCTTCTTCTCCGGTCCGTTCTGATGTGATGCTTAAGAAAGGATGGCAGTTTTCAAAGGACAGTACGGCATGGCAGGAGGTATCCGTGCCCCACGATTGGGCAATTTACGGCCCCTTTGACCGTAGTTTCGACCTGCAGAAGGTAGCCGTCGAGCAGAATGGTGAGACCGAGGAAACTTGGAAGACCGGACGTACCGGTGGACTCCCTTATCTGGGCAAAGGCTTCTACCGCACCACTTTCGAAGTTGCCGACACCGCCGGTCGCAACACAACGCTGGTTTTCGACGGTGCCATGAGCCATGCCAGAGTACGTGTCAACGGCAAGGAAGTGGCCTACTGGCCCTATGGCTACAACAGTTTCTATACCGACGTAACTGACTGCGTACATCCCGGTACCAACACACTTGAAGTAAGCTGCGAGAATAAACCTCAGCAGTCCCGTTGGTATCCCGGTGCCGGTCTTTACCGCAATGTTCACGTCCGTACCACGGGACGTGTCCATATCCCCGTGTGGGGTACTTACGTAACGACTCCTTACGTCAGCAAGGAAAGCGCTTCTGTCAATATCCGGATGAAGATCGACGGCGCCCGAAGATTTGAACAGTGGCCTTACGGCGAAAAGGTCGGTGTGAAGACTGTTATTTTGGCTCCCGATGGAAAGGAAGTGGCCTCCGATAGCTCTGTTTATATTGCTCGCGGACAGGAATTCGCTCAGAATTTCCTTATTTCCCACCCGGATTTGTGGAATACGGAGTCCCCGCAGCTTTATACGGCTCGCACCACTCTTTCTATCGACGGAAAGGTGAGCGATGTGTATGACACACGTTTCGGTATCCGTAAACTTGAATATATCCCCGAAAAAGGCTTCTTCCTGAATGGCGAATCCACTAAATTCAAGGGGGTCTGCAACCATCACGATCTCGGTCCTCTGGGAGCGGCCGTCAATACCGCAGCCCTGAGACACCAGATCGAGCTGCTTAAAGATATGGGAGTAAATGCTATCCGTACCTCCCACAACATGCCTGCACCGGAGCTTGTCGAGCTTTGCGACGAGTTGGGCATGATGCTCATGATCGAGCCTTTCGACGACTGGGGATTCCGTCCTAAGTCCCCCAACGGCTACGGAGCGGTATTCGCTGATTGGGCGGAGCGCGATGTCACCAACATGGTGGAGCATTTCCGCAACAATCCTTCCGTCGTAATGTGGTCTGTAGGCAATGAAGTGCCCAGTCAGTGGGGGGAGCCCGGCATGGATGAGCTCGTGATGCTTCAGGATCTTATCCATAAGCTCGATCCGACTCGTCCCGTCACGGTCGGTATGGATCAGATTAATTCGGTCCTCGACAACGGTTTTGCTGCCACGGTCGACATTCCCGGATTCAACTATAAACCTCAGTTTTACGACACAATTTACGAGCGTTTGCCACAGCGCTTGGTGCTTGGTAGCGAGACAGCTTCCACGGTCAGCTCCCGCGGAGTCTATCACTTCCCTCTCGTAATGCCCGATGAGAACAGCCGCAATGTCGCCATGCATCCCGACCATCAGTCCTCAAGTTATGACACGGAGACCTGTACGTGGTCCAATACTCCCGACATAGACTTCCGTCGTGATGACGACCACGACTGGGTGCTCGGTCAGTTTATATGGACCGGATTTGACTATCTCGGAGAGCCTTCTCCGTACGACACCGACGCGTGGCCCAGCCATAGCTCCCTATTCGGAGCCATAGACCTCGCCTCTCTGCCGAAAGACCGTTATTGGCTTTATCGTTCAAAATGGAACGACAAGGAAAATACTCTCCATGTACTCCCTCACTGGAATTGGGAAGGCAATGAAGGAGAAATCACTCCGGTGTTTGTTTACACCAACTCCCCTCGGGCCGAGCTCTTTGTCAATGGGAAGAGTCAGGGTTTCCGCGAAAAGCGTACTGACGGAACCGACATGGAGCGATACCGATTGATGTGGGATTCCGTAGTCTACGAACCGGGTGAACTCCGGGTCGTGAGCTACGACGATATGGGTAATCCAACCGGCGAAACCGTTGTCCGTACTGCCGGCGAGCCTCATCATCTTGTCCTCTCGTCCAATCGCAATTCTCTCAGTGCCGACGGCGAGGATCTCGCTTACATCACGGTGCAGGTTGCCGACAAGGAAGGTAATATCGTGCCCGACGACGATCGAGCCGTGAAATTCGACGTGAAGGGTGCCGGCAGCTTCCGTGCCACCGCCAACGGCGATCCCACAAGTCTGCGACTCTTCCACCTCCCGGAGATGGATCTCTTCAGCGGAGCCGCCACTGCAATCCTGCAGGCCGGAGAGAAGCCCGGCGAGATGACCCTTGTGGTCACAGCCGAAGGTGTCGAGCCGGCATCGATAACTATTCCCGTAAAATCTACTGACAAATAACCCTTTATTAGAATTAAACCATGGAAATGAAAGAGAAAATCCGGAAAAAATTCAAAGAGCTTTTCGGTACGGAAGGAACATTATATGCCTCTGCCGGACGCATAAATCTTATTGGGGAACATACCGACTACAATGGGGGTTTCGTTTTCCCCGGCGCTATCGACAAGGTGATAGGAGCGGAAATTAAGGCTAACGGAACCGACAAGGTACGCGTTTACTCGATCGACATCGACGAGTACGTCGTTTTCGGCCTCAATGAAGAGGATGCCCCGGAACAGTCGTGGGCACGCTATATCTTCGGTATCTGTCGTGAGATCATTAAGCGGGGTGGCAAAGTCGAAGGTTTCGACGCCGTTTTTGCGGGCAATGTACCCCTTGGTGCCGGTCTCAGCTCCTCTGCCGCTCTCGAGTCATGTTTCGCTTTTGCTCTCAACGATATGTTCAACAACAACACTATCGACAAGTTTGAGTTGGCTAAGATCGGTCAGAGTACGGAGCATAACTATTGCGGAGTGAATTGCGGTATCATGGATCAGTTCGCTTCTGTATTCGGCAAGAAAGACCAGCTGATAAGGCTCGATTGCCGGTCTCTGGAATACGAATATTTCCCCTTCGATCCCAAGGGATACAAGCTTGTGCTTGTGGATTCCCGTGTCAAGCATGAGCTTGCCGATTCCCCCTACAACAAGCGTCGCGAAAGCTGCGAGCGTGTGGCCGGGAAGTTGGGTGTAAGCACCCTCAGGGATGCAACCATGGAGATGCTCGACAGTATCAAGGACAAGATTTCCGCCGAAGATTATTTCCGTGCGAAATATGTAATCGAAGAAAAACAGCGCGTACTTGATGTCTGCGAGGCTCTCGTGAAGGGGGACTATGCGACCGTGGGAGAACGCATGTATGAGACGCATCGCGGACTGTCCAAGGACTACGAAGTGAGCTGCGAGGAGCTTGACTTCCTCAACGATGTGGCGCGCGAGATGGGTGTGACCGGTTCCCGCATAATGGGCGGAGGATTCGGCGGTTGTACCATCAACCTCGTGGCTGACGATATCCACGACAAGTTTATCGATGAAGCCAAGAAGCGTTTCAATGAGAAATATGGCCATGAGCCCAAGGTTTATGATGTTATTATTTCTGACGGCGCTCGTCGTTGGGATGACTGATACTATTGGACCAATGGATATTTCACGTCGCACAGCCCCGTCTCCTAAAGGGGAGATAGAGCTCTTCACGATAACAAACGATAAGGGGAGCTCGGTAGAGCTCTCCTCTTTGGGTGCAGGTATCGTATCGGTTGTCGTGCCCGACCGCCTCGGCAACATGGCTGATGTTGCTCTCGGATACGCCAATCCGGCAGATTATCTTTACGATGGGCCCTGCTCCGGTAAAATTCCGGGTCGCTATGCCAACCGCATTGCCAAAGGAGAATTTTCCATAGACGGCGAAACATATAAGCTGGCCATAAACAACGGTCCTAACGCGCTTCACGGCGGCCCTGAGGGCTTTCAGAACAGAATATGGCAGGCCGAATCTACACTTGCAGGTGTTCGCTTCACGTACCTTTCCGAAGACGGTGAAGAGGGCTATCCCGGCAATCTGAAGGTGACGGCTGAATATACGTTCGATAATGACGATCGGCTGACTCTCCGTATCCATGCTGAAACAGACAGGCCCACCGTGGTTAATCTGACTAATCACACATACTGGAACCTGCGCGGAGAGGATTCCGGCTCGGTACTCGATCAGGTTATGACGATGCGTTGTTCCCGCTTCCTCCCGGGCGACGATACCCTTATCCCATCGGGGGAAATGGCACCGGTGGCCGGCACCCCCATGGATTTCACTGCTCCTAAGAGACTCGGCGAAGATATCAAGGCTGACTTCCCCGCAATAAATTACGCCAAGGGTTACGACTCGAGTTGGGTGGTGGACGGATATGAGAAAGGTAAGCTCGTTGAGGAAGTAGTGAAACTCCACGACCCTGAAAGCGGCCGTATCCTCACGATTGACACGACCCAACCTGCTGCTCACGTGTATACAGGCAACTGGCTCGACGGATCTCCCGTCAGCAAGTCAGGCCGGAGTTACCGTGACTACGACGGCGTCGCCGTAGAGATGCAGGGGATGCCCGATGCTCCCAATAAGCCGGAATTCCCTTCCCAGCTGCTTCGTCCCGGCGAAAGCTACGATGAGATCATACGTTTCCGGTTTTCCGTCGATTAGGTTATGAAGAAAGAAATTATAGGACTCTATACCCTCTTGGCAGGAATTGCGGGAGCGCAGGCTCAGCAAGCGATCTGGGGTGTTCCCGGCATCATATCTCCGGAGGTCAATCCCGACCGGACAGTGACATTCAGGTTCGCTTCTCCGGGGGTCGGAGAGGTGCTGGTGACAGGAGATTTTCTCCCCACGCGGAAAGTCGCTACTCCTGATGGAGAATTTGAAGCACCCGGAATGGCTCGGCTCCAGCGGAACGGCGACGTCTGGGAGTACACCTCCGATGTTCTCTCACCCGAGTTGTACAGCTACACTTTCATTGTTGACAGCGTGAGGATGACCGATCCCTCCAACGTATTCCAGATCAGGGACACCGGCACGATCACCAACATCTTCCTCATTGACGGCGATTACGCTTCCGACTTCGCTGTGAAAGATGTGCCCCACGGCACGGTCAGCAAGGTCTGGTATCCGGATCCATACTTCGGAAAGGACCGGCGTCTTACTGTCTATACCCCTGCAGGATACGAACAGAGCCCAGACAAAAGGTTTCCGGTGCTCTATCTCCTTCACGGCATGGGAGGGGACGAGAACGCTTGGAGCGAGCTCGGTAGAGCAACTCAGATTCTCGATAATATGATTGCTCGCGGAGAAGTGGAGCCGATGATCGTCGTCATGCCCAACGGCAATGCTGATCTTCAGGCTGCCCCCGGAGAGTCGAGCCTCGGGTTCGTTCCTCCCACTACAGCGCTGCCACACACAATGGACGGCTCGTTCACAGAGTCTTTCCCCGGCATCGTGGATTTTGTCGACCGCACATATCGTACCAAGGCCGACAAAGTCCACAGAGCCATTGCAGGCCTATCTATGGGAGGATTCCACAGCAAGTACATCAGTGCCAATTATCCCGGACTTTTCGACTACGTTGGCTTGTTCTCTGCTGCCGTCAAGCCTCACGTGGAAACCGACTCGGAGATGTTCAGCAATGAAAATGAGAAGATTGACGCCCAATTTGCAGCCGACCCGAAGCTATACTGGATCGGAATCGGACGCGATGATTTCCTTTTTGATGAGAACAAAATATTCCGCGAAACCCTCGATTCAAAAAGTCACAGATATTCTTATTTTGAAACACCCGGCGGTCATATCTGGAAAAATTGGCGCATTTATCTACAAAACTTCCTGCCGTTACTCTTCAAACAGG
This sequence comes from uncultured Sangeribacter sp., assembly GCA_964409015.1. Classification (GTDB taxonomy): domain Bacteria; phylum Bacteroidota; class Bacteroidia; order Bacteroidales; family Muribaculaceae; genus Lepagella. The sequence goes on along the minus strand of CAYPBS010000001.1, from coordinate 39,351 downwards.
GGTGAGTATTTTTGTGGTAAAATATTAGAGGGATTGAATCTTAATACCGGATTCAATCCCTCTTGCTTAATGTAGGATGATATATAAATATAGGATTAGAGTGCGATCTTGAGAGTGACAACCTTGCCTCCGGCTTTTGCGCTGACGGCGTAAACTCCGCTCGGCAGAGACTCAACTGACACGGAGTCAGCACGTCCGGCCATTACCTTGACTCCGGAGGTCGTGAAGATCTCGAAGTCTGCTTCACACCCGAAGCTGAGCATTCGTCCTGTCAGGGTCGCTTTCAGCTCTTGTGCGGCTGCAGCAGAATCGATGCCTGTGCTCGAGATTTTGGTTGCGGGATATGTGGTCCACATCGGCACGTCGTCCACTTTGTAATACACAAGCAGGTTGCTGATCGTCGAAAGCGGCGTAGAGGTTATGGCCTCGTTCTTAGCGTCAAATTCCACTGTGTCGGAGTATCCGAAAGTCACTTTATCCATCACTATATTGTCGATTTTGGGTACGCATGTGACCGTGATACCTTCGTCGTTGCCTACGCCCGAGAAGCTGAACATCTCTTGGCCGTCCACCCAGTCGGGGTAGTTCGACAGACTTCCGCCGGGGAGGAAGAATCGGTTGTTGGGGTCATTATCGTCGGAATAGAATGAGCAGTAGTAGGCCGCGCAATAGATGTTGGTATTGCCGGAAGCACCGTCAGAATATGTGACTAAGCCGGAAACCGGGCTGGAGGTCATTTCTTTTCCGTAAGGTACGGTGAGATAGATGGATGGGGAGTAATGCTTATCGCCTGTGAAGTTGAATACGTTCTTCTTTGTGCGGCTGAAGTTTGCCATGACGATCGTCTCCAGAGCGTTGTCATTGACAAAGGGATAGTCCACGAAGTCAACATAGTTGGGGAAGCGCAGTTCCTTGAGTTTAGGGCAGTCGGATGCAAAGTCAGGACCCACTACAAAGTTGCCTGAGGATAGGAATGAAACGGCGGAGAGATTGATTTTTTCAAGATACTTGCATCCGGCGAATAGACCTTTGGCTTGGTAGTCCTGATTGGAGTAAAGACTTCCCTCGAATTTTATCTCAGAGAAGCCGGTGTTGGCGAAGATGCTGTCTCCGCGCCACTGGATGTCAGCGGCAAAGGGAAACTCAGTGAGGTTAGTGCAATTCCGGAAGGCTCCGGCACCGACTCCGGCGGGTCTGCTTTCTGAAAAGACGACACGACGCAGCTCACCGCAATTGGATGCGAAGTAGGATGGAATCTCAACCTTTTTACCCTTGAATTCTATAGAGGTGAGGCGGGAGCAGTTGCTGAAAGCTCCTTTGCCACCGGCAGAAAGATTGATTTCCGGATAAAGAGTGGCCTGACTGATGTAGGATCCGCTGAAGGAGTAGTCACCAATGGTTTTGATGGGGGCGGGAAGCGAGTAGCTGACGACCGTCCTGTTGTTTGCAAATGCGTAGGCACCCACGTTCTGGGTGTATGTGTAGTCCACGTAATAGGTGGTGGCGCTGTAATATCTGGGAAGAGATACGAGTGTGCTTGTCTTCAGGTTGATGAGAGCGCCGTTGTAGATTTTGAAGGTGGTGTTGGATGAAGCGATTTCGTAGGCGGAGATCTGATACATCTGATGGAAACCTGCGTCGGGAGCAACATATTCAAGTCCGGAAGGGAACACAAGTGTGGCGATACCGGAGTTTAAGTTGAATGCTCCGGCACCGATGCGGGTGCAGGTAGAGGACATTTTAAGTGTATTGTCGGGGACATCCATAAGAGGAGGGAGGAGATATGTGTCCTTTCCGTCGGCAGAGACGAGGATTCCTGCTCCGGTAACCTTGACAATGGGGCTTGTTCCGTCGATCTCTATTTTTGCGAGTTTGGGGCAATTGAGCAGGAAGGCGCCTCCATGTTCAGCCATGCGGGAAACATCCTGACTCGAAGCAGAGATATTTCCCAGCTGAGTGTACGAGGCAGGGATAACTACGGAGGTGACATCCTGCATATTGTCGAGGGCATGAGGCAAGACACCGATAATAGTGTAGATTGTACCTTGGGAATTGATGGAGGTCGGTAGCTCCACTTTCCCGTTGGTAAGATCCGCCTGATAGCCTGTGATGACGGCGGTCTTGTCGTCTTCGTTCACTCTGATGCTGAGAGCGTGGTTGGCGTTTGCGGAGGCGACGCCGGCAAACGCTGCGAAGGTGAGAAGGAAATGTTTTAGCATAAGATGAAAAAAATGTAAAAAATGTAGTATGCGATATTTCGGATGCAAAGTTGCTACTAACCAGCGCTGTTTGGAAAAAATCAAAGGTCTACATAAAGTCTACGGAGGAGGCCGTTTGCAGTTTGTGGAGTCGGATAGCGTTGTGAATCAGAAGTTTTCATTAACTTTGCACTAAACACGAAGATATGTCCAAATATAAACATCTTTTTGTCTATGGATTGCTGGTTTTCATGATGGTCAGTTGCTCGGACCATCGCGAGAAGCTATATCCTTTCGGCTGGACGAAGTCTGATGCTTCGATCGACAGTCTGACAGTGGCTCTCGAGTGGGCTTACATCAGGCATGAGGCCAACCCGGTAGTCGATTCATTGACCAGAGAATACGACAGGCAGATAAAGCGGCTTGGAACGAAGGAAAATTCAGTTGCCCGCAAGCATTACTGGGACGGACGACGTATGCAACGGCATGGGGACATTGATGGCGCTTTCCGGGAGTTTGAGAAGGCTATTGAACAGACGGATTCGTCAAAGTATCCATACGATGTGGCACGTGCCCGATGGAATATGGAGAGGGATTTCCCCTGTACACCGGAGTCTTACCGTTATCTTGTGGATAGAGTGGAATTTTTCTCCAAGGAGGGTGATCTGCCTTTGGAAACGGATTACCTTCTGAATCTCGGTACGTTGATGAACAGGATCGGTAATTACAGCGCCGCTTTGCAATACTACTCTCAGGCGGATTCGGTGATGAAGTTGTATGGCGACAGCGACAACTTGGTTAAGAATCGTATCAATTATGCGACGACGCTGGATCTTATAAAGAAAGATGAAGAGGCCACGGAGATTTTGCGGGATGTGCTTAAGCATCCCTCTTTGCAGTCGGATATTATCGCTATGGGAATCACCAATTGGAACATCTATTTGTACAATGATGATCTCGACGCTTTGCGAAATGCCTATGCCTTGGAGCAATCCTCACCATACCCCGACGAGGAATACCTGAAACTGTATGAGGGTTGTCTTATGAGGGAATATGCCAAGCGCGACATGAGGGATTCCGTGGCTTATTATCTAGCGAAAGGGGAAAGTCGCGAGGTCGAATGGTCGATGCTAAATTATGAAGAGAGTTACTCGTTGGGAAGGGGTTATGCCGCTATACAAGAGGGTGATTACAAGCTGGCGGCGGAACAATTTCTCAAGGCATACGAATTAAAAGATTCCATTAATTCCGACGATCTCACAGATCGCATACAGGGTCTGGAGACCCAACGGCGCATAAGCGATTATCGTCATAAGGAAGAGATGGAGCGGATCTCTTCCCGCAACCGGTTGCTGATTATAGTCATCAGTATAATATGCGTAGCGGGAGTGATAGTATGGATACTCCTCCGACGCCTCCACCGTCAGCGTCTTGAAGCCTTGAAGGACAAGTTGCGACGTGAACACTCCATGCGGAAGGTCATGGGGCTACAGATTGCCATGGCTGACACTGATCGTATAGTTGAGGAACTTCGTGCGCTTGTCGATGAGCTGCCGGACGAACCGTCATCGGTTTCCTCGGTGCGACGTCGTCTGTCGGACGCTCTTAACAGCCATACGATAGCCAACTCTACACGCGACAGCTTCCTGACAACCTTTTCAGAGATCAAGCCTGACTTCTCCGGAAGGCTTGCATCCGCCTATCCCGGTCTGAGCGATGCTGAAACCCGTCTTGCTATCTTCATCGCTCTCGGGCTTGACAACAAGCATATTTCGCGCTTGCTCAATATCCGTCCGGAATCTGTGAAGCAGGCTCGGTGGAGGATGCGTAACAAGATGAATCTCAAGAAGGACGAGAGTCTTGATGAGGTGCTTCGGAAGTTAGTAGATAAGGATTAGGGAGAAAAAAGTTAGCGAAATATTTGCGTATTGACTTTTCGTTTCGTATCTTTGTGGCGCGAAACGAATGATCAATGCGCATGTCACTCGTATGAAAACCAACCTTAAAACATCAAATCCTAATCCAATGAAAGTTACAAAAATTCTCATCGACAATGGCCACGGAGCGATCACTCCGGGCAAGTGTTCACCCGATGTGCGTCTAAAGGAGTACGCATGGACCCGCGAAATAGCTCGCAGGATGTCGGCTCAGCTTCAGAGTCTCGGATACCAGACCTCTCTTATAGTGCCGGAGGATACCGATGTGTCTCTGAGAGACCGTGTGGCAAGAGTCAACGCGATATGCCGAGCCGAAGGAGGTGCTTCGAACTGTGTTCTTGTATCTCTCCATGTCAATGCATCGGGTATTCTTCCTCAATGGCGTCCTGCACACGGCTGGAGTGTCTACATCGGGTTCAATGCCTCGCGCAATTCAGCAGACTTAGCCGATATGCTTGCCGGCAAGGCGGAGGAAGCAGGTCTGTATCTGAGGAGACAGTACCCCGACAAGGGATATTGGCGTCAGTCGCTTGCCATGGTGCGCGATACGCTCTGTCCTGCCGTTCTCACGGAAAATCTGTTTATGGACAATTCGGAGGATTGCACATTCCTGCTCAGCGAGGAGGGGATGGAGCGAATCACCCGACTTCATGTCGAAGCCTTAGACCAATATTGCCGTAGACTCCGGCAAGCGGCGTAGGAGGATTCACGCCATGCTGAGTACGATATCACGGATTTGCGCCGCAAGCTCTTTGGGCTTGCGGCCTTTTTTGCGTAACTCATCAATGGGGATTCTCTTGCCTATAATTATGGTTATGGAGCTGCCCCGTGCTTTGCAGAGCTCCCCCGGGAGGAGTGCCTGCTCGAGATTCACACGCAAGCGGAGTCTTTTGCGCCACCGTGCTGTACGGTAGAATGTCATGGAATTTCGCGCCACAACGCGTACCGGAATGATGTCGCGGTCATATTCAAGGGCTTTCGCAATAAAATTCTTCTGCCATTCGAGGTCGGCAATCTTTCCGTTCTTGCCGAGTCTGGATACGAGTCCGGCCGGGAATATGACTATCTGTTTGTCTGCCGACTCCCAGACGCTGTTAAGGCTTTCTGCTGCTTGGCGTCCTTGTCGCCCATATTTGTTGATACCGACGAAAATGTTGTCGAGCGGTTTCACATTTGTGAGGAGGTCATTGACCGGGAAACGGAGCCTTTCATCGCCGTACACGGAACCGAGGACAGCGATCAGAGCTATTCCGTCCAGTCCTCCGAGAGGATGGTTGGCTGCAAAAACCACTCTTCCTGTTTCCGGGATGTTCCCGACACCTTCCACTTTCACCCTGATGTCGAGATCCGCGAGCGCAGCCTTGGCAAATTCGGTTCCTACCGCCGGATATGTACGCCTGAGAATTCCGTTCAACTCATCCTGCCGGACAAGACGTTCCAGAGCGCGAATCAAGAAACGGGGGACAAAGCGACGTTTAGCCGGCGAGAGACGGCTGTTGATGATCGCCTGCAGGTTAATCTGCATAGGACCGGGAGAGGAGGTGCTCAATTTTCCGCTCATTGTGGTCATTCCGGGTCGTGCCAGTCGCCGTTGTCCTTGATAAGTTGTATGAGGCGAGGGATTGCGTCTTGCTGGGGGATGTTCTTTTCAATACATTCTTTCCCCTTGTAAAGGCTGACCTTCCCTCTTGCAGCTCCAACGTAGCCGTAATGAGCTCCGGCCATTTCTCCGGGACCGTTGACAATACATCCCATGACGCCGATCTTCAGACCCTTGAGATGTGAAGTCGCTTTCTTCACATCTTTCACGGTCTTCTGAAGGTCAAAGAGAGTGCGACCGCAACCGGGACAGGATATAAATTCCGTTTTGCTGACGCGCAAACCGGTGGACTGGAGGATAGAAAGCGCGAGCTCAGAGCGTTCTTCGGGTGTCAGAGCCGGGGCATCTATGTCTATTGCGGAGGCGTGACCTAAAAGGAGGATTGCACCGAAATCCGCCGCGGATTTGATTCTGACCGCATCACCATCGGTGTCGTCGTAACCAAGACGCACGACAATAGGATTTCTCCCTCCGAGACCGACGAAACGCTCAATCCAAGATATGATTTCACCGGGTTTGTTGACATGAGAAGATGTCAGAACTACCGGGGCGTTATCAGAAAAGAGTCCGGGCTCTTGGGAAGCGTCTGCGTAGTGAAAGGAGGGGTCTGGAGTGAAATCAAAGTCCATGACCAGAGGCCACTTCGAGTTAGTGGAGCCTTCGACAGGCACAGCCCGATCTCTTGTGGGGGTGGGGGAGATGCTTGCAGGTTCCACTATAGGGGCATGCCCTTGCCGGGAAGCAACGTAGTCGGCCAGCGCCTTGGCAACCGGTATTTCTGCTTCGGGCTCCTCGCTCAGGCTCACACGAATCGTATCGCCATAGCCTTCTGCCAAGAGCGCCCCGATACCAACCGCGCTCTTTATGCGTCCGTCGGCACCGTCGCCGGCTTCCGTCACTCCCAAATGGAGCGGGAAACTCATGCCGGCCTGTTCCATGGCCTTGACAAGCAGACGCACCGTGGTAGTCATGACTACGGCATCGGAGGCCTTGATGGATATGACGATGTCGGAGAAATATTCTTCCCGGGCAACCCTGAGGAATTCCATCACCGACTCGACCATACCTTCCGGTGTGTCGCCGTAGCGGCTCATTATCCGGTCTGAGAGGGAGCCGTGGTTTACTCCAAGACGAATCGCCACACCTCGCTCCCTGCACAGTGCAAGGAAAGGCCTCAGAGCCTCACCGATACGCTGAAGCTCCGCTGCATATTCTTCTTCAGTATATTCAAGCCTGCGGAAGGTGCGGGCGGCATCGACGAAGTTACCGGGATTGATGCGCACCTTGTCAACATTTTCCGCAGCCTCGAAAGCTGCATCACGATTGAAATGGACATCGGCCACGAGGGGCACATTGCATCCTGCATCGCGGAGTCCTTTGCGTATGAGACCTGCGTTGCGGGCTTCGCGGATACCCTGAGTCGTCACTCTCACAAGCTCGCCACCGGCCTCAGCAATACGGAGAGACTGAGCCACACATCCTTCAACGTCGTTTGTGGAAAGATTCGTCATCGATTGCAGACGCACGGGGAATCCGGAACCTATTTTCAGTCCTCCGGCTGTGACGGTTACCGTGGGTCGGCGGCGATAATTGAATATGCTCATGTTTCAGTTGGTCTTATAGGTATATTTCAATTCGGAGAGGTCGGAATTGGCCTTGACGATTTTCTGAGTCAGACTCTCCTTGTATGCTTTGATTCTCGCATCGATTCCGGGTTCCGAAAGGGCGAGAATCTGAGTTGCGAGAACCGCAGCGTTAAGGGCGCCGTTAACGCCTACTGTAGCCACAGGGATTCCCGGGGGCATCTGTACGATAGCAAGCAGGGCATCGAGGCCGTCGAAGGAGGAGCGGATAGGTACTCCGATCACAGGGAGCGTCGTCAGAGAAGCGATGACACCGCCGAGATGGGCCGCCATGCCGGCAGCAGCGATAATCACTTTTATACCACGTCCTTGAGCTTCGGAAGCGAACTGCTCTACCTCCCGGGGTGTACGATGTGCCGATAGGGCCAGCATTTCGAAAGGAATCTGCTGTTCGTTGAAAAATGCGGCGGCTTTCTCCATGACGGGCAGATCGGATGTCGAGCCCATGATGATGCTTACTAAGGGTTGCATACGCTGAAAAACTATAATATTAGGAAAAATGATGTTCTGAATGACTTTATTTATTCTTACGGAAAGAGGTGAGCGCGGCGAAGCGAGTCGGCACAGGGAGCTCGAAACGCATATCCTTGCGTGTCACCGGATGGACGAAACGTAGTGTACGGGCGTGAAGAGCGAGGCGGGCGATGGGGCTGCTTTTCGCACCGTATTTGCGGTCTCCGACGATGGGGTGGCCGAGATCCTTTGCGTGCACGCGGATCTGATTCTTCCGTCCTGTATCGAGAGAGAATTCAGCTAATGTGTAGCCGTTGCCACGCGCCAGAACCTTGTAGCGTGTGACGGCAAGTTTGCCTTCATCGGGATTATGTGTGGTATAGACCTCATAGCGGGAATTTTCGGCCAGACGGCTGCGTATCACACCGCTGTCTTCTTCCATCACCCCCTCAAGGACTGCGACATAAGTGCGTTCGAGCACCATATTGTTCCAGTTGTGGCGCATGACGGCCTGAGCATCCGCATTTTTTGCGAACATCATCAGTCCCGACGTATCACGGTCGAGGCGATGAACAATGAAGATCTTGTTGGAGGGATGCACACGCTTAACGTAGTCCTTCAGGGCCGAGTAGGCGGTAATGTCTTTCTGTTTACGGTCCGTTCCGACCGAAAGGAGTCCATATCCCTTGTTGACAACAATGACATCGTCATCTTCGTGAACGATCTTCAGTCTGGGATGGTGGAAGCTTACAAAAGGTCGGCTAAGATTGACTTGCACGGAATCCCCCGGTTTTACGGGCTCGTCAAATTGCGAGGTTATCACACCTCGCAGCTGCACTTGTCCGTGCTTGAGCAACCCTTTGAGGGAGTTGCGGCTCTGTTGGGGGAGAACAGTCTGAAGAAATTGCATCAGAGGGACTTCCTTATCCGAGGAATTGCATCGGCTCACCAATTTATCGGGCTTCCATAGAGGTTTATTTGCTTCCATAGGGTACAAAGTTACACATAAATTACGAAAAAAACTCTTTAGGAGGTTAGTAAAAAGATTTGGTGGAGAAAAAAATAATGTGTAACTTTGCGACGCAAAAGCACGGCGACGCCCATCCGCGAAGCTGATGCCAAGCCCTTTGGAAACGGTATCGTCATAGGTCCGCGGAGAGAGGTATTCGGGGTGTAGCACAGTTGGTTAGCGCGCTACGTTCGGGACGTAGAGGTCGGGCGTTCGAGTCGCCTCACCCCGACAAGAATAAGGAAGGTGTATCGGAAATTTCCGATGCGCCTTCTTTTTTGACGGTGTGTCCTCATAAAAGGCCATTTGTATAGTTGCTTTCGTCCTCATCCTCAGCGCCTGACATCTGACCTATTCTAACAAACTTTAGAGGCTGCGCCAAAATATTCGTTTTGACACAGCCTCTTGTAAAGGGGGATTATACGGATGCTGTTTACTTAATCAAAATCCGTATTGCAGATCCGTTGATGCTGAGCACATATACTCCGTTTCTGACGGGAATAGAGAGTATTCCGTTGTCGACGGAACCATCATATAATCTGATTCCATTGTAGTCGAACAGCATTACGCTTGCGGAGCTTTCGGTTTCGATCTTCAGCATACCGGGTTCTGTGCGCACGATTGCACCTTTGATCTCGAGCGAGTCGACTCCGTCTTCAGGTGCACCACCGCGGCTAAAGACGTAAATCTCGTCGCTTGGTGCCGATTCGGCGCCATCATAAAGAGCAGAAACGCGGTATAGGTGGCCACCGACCTCGGGCTCTACGGCACCATTGTAACCTACAGGCTTAACTAAGGAGTGGCTCCATTTGAGCTTGATTTCCTTCAGGGTATCGACGGTGGAACCGTTCTCGGGTCAGCTTCCACAACGTCTGCCGGATGGGCGAGAGACTTGATTGCGTAGTTGACTTCAGCCCAGTGTTAGTTGGTGTTATCGTCGGCATTGAGGTTGTCAAGGGTAAAAGATTCCACATTCCGAAACCTCGGATGGACATCGGGATGTCAATGTATAACGGAGTGAAACCATCAGCATCTTCTTCTCCGGCTTTCCAGTCGAGATTAATCTCGGCGGGGGTATCCGAGTTATGGGTATATAAGACAGGTGTTAGTTTCAGACCGTCGAAGGTAATGAGGTTGTAAGGCTTGACCATGCGAAAAATCAAATCGTGTGCTAAAGTGATATGCTTCAATGGTATTGATGAGCAAAGATAATAGTTTTTGATGTATTATTAGAAAATTTGGAGGAAAAATTCGATATAAGGTTGTAATATCCTTCCAATTTCCCCCTGATAGGATTTAAGATTTACTGTTCGATGTAATGGCTACAGACTTTAAAAGGCAAATATTCAACTCTCTCAGACAGCTTGCATAAGTAGTCCCCGGCCTGTCCTTGAATGGTATGTGGGGCGGATTGTTAGTGGGTCATAACTTCTTGGACTTTTGGAGCGAAGCAATCAAAAATGTAAAAGAACCAATTTGAATAAAAAATTTTTTGCTTTTTTGTTGCAAAGTATGAAAAATAATAATACCTTTGCGCAGAGTAAAGGGGATGGGATTTTTTCATTCTCCAATATTTACATCTGATTTGATAACTTTTTTAACTTATAATTACAATAAAAATGGAAAAACAGCAGATTGAACAGTTTATGGCCGCTAACGGTCAATTCTTTGCTCCCGAAGATGCCAACACAGTGCGCGATTATCTCGCAAAAGCAGATGCAGCTAAGGCAAACGCTATCATGGCTACTTCTTTCAAGAATCCTACAACCATCCTTATCATCGCCATCCTTCTTGGTGGTTACGGTGTAGATCGTTTCATGCTCGGTCAGACCGGTCTCGGTGTTGCTAAGCTCCTTACTTGCGGTGGTTGCGGTATCTGGGCAATTGTTGACTGGTTCACAGCTAAGAAGCGCACATACGAGTACAACATCAATAAGTTGATGTCTCTCTAATCTCTATAAGTAAGAGAATTTTTTTCATAAGGTTTATGTTAGCATGGGTGGGTGACTGCCCATGCCTTTATTTTGTGACACAAGGGAAAATGAACGTGAAAAAAGCGATGCGCGACGAATGGCAATACCTCGTATTCGGCGTATTGGGGGTGGCGTACGTGGTGCTTTGTTATTTTGATCTTTTTCATTTTACGGTATGTCCGAGTAAACTTATCTTTCATATTCCTTGCCCTTCCTGCGGCTCGACGAGAGCATTGCTGAAGGTTCTCCACGGAGATGTGTGGGGTGGGATAGTCTTCAATCCTAACGTGCTGTTGCTGATCGGAATAATCATCTTTCTTCCGATAGGTTTCTGGTTGCGCCATACACGGTGTCCGGATATATTCAAGCGTGTGGACCGATTTATACTGAAGCCGTATGTACTTATACCTTTTGCCCTGATGGAGTTAGCGATATGGATCCGGAACCTGATAGAAGGTATATGACTTCCCCGCCCGGAAAAGGGCTATAAGGATCCAATAATGGTGTCGTGTACTTTCCGGAAGTCGGAATTGGGGGAAGATTGGCATAATTCATGGAAAAAGGGTAACTTTGCAGTCTGAAAAAGAAATAGATTACGAAAATTTATATGGAATTCAAGAGGACTCTCATAACTACCGCATTGCCGTATGCCAACGGTCCGGTGCATATTGGACATTTGGCCGGAGTGTACATTCCTGCGGATATATATGCTCGTTTCAAACGCTCTAAGGGAGAGGAAGTACTTCTCATCGGAGGAAGCGATGAGCATGGCGTTCCTATCACCATAAAGGCGCGTAACGAGGGAGTTACGCCTCAGGATATTGTGGATCGTTATCATAAAATCATCAAGGATTCATTTGAGGAATTGGGCATAACGTTCGATATCTACAGCCGGACAACGAGCAAAACACATCACGATACGGCTACGGAGTTCTTCCGTAAGCTGTATGATAAGGGGGAATTCATCGAGCAGACCTCACAGCAGCTCTATGACGAGGAGGCCGGACAGTTTCTGGCTGACCGTTATGTCACCGGCACCTGCCCCCATTGCGGATCTGAGGGTGCCTTCGGAGATCAGTGCGAGAAGTGTGGCACGTCGCTTAATGCCACGGATCTGATCAATCCGCGGTCTGCTCTGACGGGTAATGTCCCCGTATTGAAAGAAACTCACCACTGGTACCTGCCTCTGGATAAGTGGGAACCGAAGCTCCGTTCTTGGATTCTTGACGGCCATAAGGAGTGGAAGAGTAATGTCTACGGCCAATGTAAGTCGTGGCTTGATCTCGGTCTGCAGCCTCGTGCCGTGAGTCGGGATCTTGACTGGGGTATCCCGGTGCCTGTCGAAGGTGCTGAGGGAAAGGTGATGTACGTATGGTTCGATGCCCCTATCGGGTATATCTCAAATACCCGCGAGCTGCTTCCCGACGATTGGGAAAAATGGTGGAAGGATCCCTCTACACGGCTTATTCATTTCATCGGCAAAGACAATATCGTGTTCCATTGCATCGTATTCCCCTCGATGCTGATGGCCGAAGGGAGCTATATCCTCCCTGATAACGTGCCTGCAAACGAGTTCCTGAATCTTGAAGACAACAAGATCTCGACCTCTCGCAACTGGGCGGTATGGCTCCACGAATATCTTCGCGAGTTGCCGGGCAAGCAGGATGTCCTACGGTATGTCCTCACTGCAAACGCTCCGGAAACGAAAGATAATAATTTTACATGGAAGGACTTCCAGACACGCAACAATTCCGAGCTTGTGGCGATACTCGGTAACTTTGTGAACCGAGCTATAGTACTATGCCATAAATATTTCGGCGGTGTCGTGCCGGCTACGACCGAATTTACAGAAAACGATACTGCCATGGTCTCTGAGCTCGGTGTCATCCGGAAGGCTATGGACGAGGCTTTGGAGACATTCCATTTCCGGGATGCCCTTAAGGAGGCCATGAACATCGCCCGCCTCGGCAACCGCTATCTTCAGGAGTCAGAGCCGTGGAAGGTGGCAAAAACCGATATGGCCCGGACGGCCACGATCCTGAACCTTTCCCTGCAGCTGTGTGCCAATATCGCCATCGCATTCGAGCCTTTCATGCCCTTCATGAGCAAGCGCCTGTCGGAGGCGTTGCATCTGGGTAAGACCTCTTGGGATCTGATCGGTTCTGCTGACATTATCCCGGCCGGCACGGAGGTTTCAGATCCCGGTTTCCTCTTCGAGAAGATAGAAGATGATGTCGTAGAAGCTCAGATTGCGAAACTTCGTGAGGCTCAGCGACAGAACCTGTTGGCCACATGGAAGCCTGAGGCAGTGAAGGAAAATGTGGATTTCGAGACTTTTTCCAAGCTCGATATCCGTGTCGGTAAAGTGCTGGAGTGCAGCAAGGTGAAGAAAGCAGACAAGCTGCTTCAATTCCTTATCGACGACGGTATGAAGAAGCGGACTATCGTGAGTGGTATCGCAAAGTACTATACTCCGGAGGAGTTGGTCGGAAGGCAGGTCCTATTCATAGCCAACTTCCCTCCCCGTAAGCTCAAGGGCATAGATTCCGAAGGGATGCTTCTCAGTGCAGAAAATCCTGACGGCTCTCTCACCCTTATCACTCCCGAAGGGCAACTCACTCCCGGAAGCAGCGTCGGCTGATAAGGGGAACCCGAACTCATGAACGTTTCTCAGAGTCCAGTGAGTGGCAAGACGCCAATGGCGCCTCCCCGTTTCGCAGATACTTCGCGCAGCCGCCTTCTGATGGCATTTATCGGAGGGTGGCTGGGCGTTACGTTCATGACTGTAATGGCTTTCCGGATGCCTACCGATTATGTGGGCATGGTGGATGTGGACAAAGTCGCCCGTTATCTTATCTATTACGCCATGGCTGCCGGCATATCCGTTTCAGGTTGCCGTCTTGCATTGAGAAAGGTGTGGTCGCAGTCACTTGGCTATCTCCTGATTGCTACCGCAGCAGTTTTGGGCGTAGGCATCGGAATTAATCTTTCCGGCTATTGCGCTTTGCCGGGAGGGTGGGAAAATCCGGATCTTGGTTTGTGGACCGATCAACAGCGTGAATGGTCTAAGATGACAGAATATCTCCAGACCGGAAACACAGATCTGGAAACCAACACGGGCTACATTTTCCTTAATGCATACCTCGAAAAGCTGTCCGGTCAGGGGATTATCATTTCACTGCTTCTGAACCTGATGTTCACAGTCGGCACTGTGGGATCAGCCGGATATCTATGTTCTGTCTTGCTGGAGAGTAAAAGGGTGTCCCGTACGGCATTCTTAGGTGCACTTGCTTGTGCTTCAGTGGCATCCATTATCTGGTACGGGACAATTTTTCAGAAAGAAGCAGGTGTGACATTTGCTTTTACTCTTTGCGGCATAGCGCTGGCTAAATTACTGCGGCGGCGTTTTGATACCGCCATGATAATATGCGGAGCAGTCGGCGGACTGATTCTTTTGGTTCTGAAGGGCCCCATGGGATGGTTCGTTTTAGCCAGCACTCTGATTATATGTGCGCGATTCAGCCGCAGATCCCCCAAGCGTTATTTGCGTCTATATAGCTACGGTATCTTCATGATGCTGATAAGCGGAGCCATCATAGTCGGTGGGAGGGAATTCCGCGTGCTGAAAAACATGGATAGCATCGTAGGGAAAGATGTCACTGACAATGATGTTGAGTGGATGGTAGGGTATCCATCCGTGGAACGTTATTCCGAAATTATACCGGGCTATTTCCAGAGCGGGCCTCTCCATCGCGTAGCTATGCTTCCTCTTACCGCTACAGCCCAGTATTTCCCTCCGTTCCCATGGAATTTTTTGCGTGACAGGGAGGAGGGCAGGTTCGTGTGGTATGCCCATTTGAGTCTGTTCTGGTATATTGTAGGGGGAGCGGCACTGGGCTATTACGTCCTGTGCCTGCGCCGTGGTGCTTCAAGGGGAGGATTGGGACGATGGGCTCTCTGGTGGGCTCTCTGCTATCTGGGTGTGGCCTATTTCAGCGGAGGAACTGTAGCGAGGTATTATCTCCCTTTTGTGCCATGTATGATACCGATGGCCCTGCGGTTCGTGCAATGCTCAGTCCGTCATGTTGTCTCTGTCAGGAGTGTGAGGATTTATTCGGCGGTATATCTCGTTGCGCTCTGTGCCGCATTAGTGGCAGCTTATCGATTTCTGCAATGTTGACATCCGGCATGACATCCTCTTCCAACCGGCGACCGTTCTTTTCGATTGTCACACCTGTGCGCAACGAAATTAAGCACATCCGTGAGTCGCTCAATAGTCTCCGGCAGCAGAATTATGATGATATTGAACATATCGTTGTTGACGGTTCATCTTCCGACGGGACTCTCGCAGTGCTTGAGGAGTACGCTCGGGAAGCTCCCTATCCTGTAATCATTCTTCGTGATGTTGGAGGTGGAGTCTATGCCGCTCTCAACCGGGGTATCGGAGAGGCATCGGGGAAATATGTCGTTACTCTGCACGGTAGCGACAAACTCTCTTCTCACGACGTGTTGCAGCTTGCTGCCGAAAAACTGACGGCTTCCGGAGCAGACCTTCTATACGGCGACCTCCACTATGTCGACGCGGCCGGAAAAACAGTGAGATACTACAGCGGTCGACGTTTCCGTCCCGAGCTGCTTAAGGATGGCTTTATGCCTCCTCATCCCACTGTCATTGCCCGACGGAGTCTTTTCGCTTCTGTGGGAGAGTATAGTCTTCTTTACGCTATATCAAGTGATTTCGATTGGCTGTGCCGGGCGATACTTCTCCATAAGGCAGCCATAGTGTATCTGCCTTGCGATATGGTCGAAATGTCGGCCGACGGAATCTCATGCAGATGGAGCAGTCGTCTGTGGGGACACAATAGAGACAAGTTTCTGTCGTTGAGAAATAATGGAATAAGAATCTTTCCGCTCCGACTTTTAAAACGTTATCTGTATCTTTGAAACGTGTCTGTTAACTGAGAACATTATGGCTCTTCTTGACAAGTTATCTTCCTTTTGCAGCGACCTTGGATCTACGATGGCCACGTGCCTGCGTGTGATTCTTCTTTCCCGAAGAGCTAAGTCTCCGGTAAGGATGTCCTGCGAAAGGGAACTGGTGATTCTTGGCAATGGACCCTCATTACGCTCTCTGCTTGACGAACACTCTGATTTTCTTGATGGCCGGGACCTTATGGCCGTTAATTTTGCAGCAAATACCCCTGAATTCAAATTGCTTAAGCCACAACATTACATCCTTGCCGACCCTCATTTTTTCAATGGTGCAGGCTCTGACCCTAATGTGGCAACTCTTTGGGAGAATATTTGCTCAATTAACTTTCCGATGACGCTCCACGTGCCGGTTGCAAGAAAGAATCATCCTTCTGTTGTACGCTATGAGTCAGGTGGAGAGGGACGCGGAGTGGTATGCTTCAACCTTACTCCCGGCGAGGGATTCCGTCCGTTACGCCATGCTTTGTACGACGCCGGCCTCGCCATGCCCCGGCCCCGCAATGTAATGATTCCTGCCATTATGCAGGGCATAGCGGGAGGTTATCGACGGATATATCTGGCGGGTGCCGACCACACGTGGAGCAAGACTTTGAGCGTGGACGACGAGAATAGGGTAGTGTCCATTCAGCCGCATTTCTATTCCGATAGTGATTCGGAGAGAAGAAGGGTGACAACAGAATATGCCGGGTATCATCTTCACGATATACTGAGAAGTCTCTATACCGCCTTCGCCTCCTACCATATAATAGCAGATTACGCATCAACCAAGAGAGTCGAAATCTTCAATATCACTCCCGGATCGTATATTGACGCTTTCCCCCGCAAAAAACTCGATTCCTGAAACTGATTATAGACCTATTATTCGCCGGTCATAAATTTTACGGCTTCGGGGGCAAGCATCAGACAATGAAATTAGAATGTAATATCTTGGTAATTACGGTGTTAGATGTATTTTAGTTAAAAAGTTGTTCGCTCGGTTTGTCTCGAGTGAAAAAAATGATTAATTTTAGACCGTCTCAGTTTGCAAATAACGGGAGAGTTGTGGACGGGGATGACTGTTATGAATAATTTGAAATCTCCCGGAATTAACCTAACTACACTATCACATGAAGAAATTTTATCATCTTGTGTGTGTCACACTTCTCGCAGGTACCTCAGCCTTTGCGGCTGATCAGGTTCCCCTGTCGGGCGAGTTGACAACACCGGCAGGTTCGCCGGAACGGGAAGCGGGGAAGATGGTTCCTCAATCCGTGCCGGTTCAGGCGGAAGTCCCTTTGGGAGGACAGTGGCTGCCGGCCAATGCAGAGGGAAGTCAGTTGGTGAATACGGCTGATATTTCCGCAGGCCTCTCGGTCGCGTTCGGTGGTCGGGAAAATGTTGACGGACCTCAGTATGCAAAAGGTTCTAAAGCAGCTTATGCCGGAGTCTATTGCATCGGTCTGACCACTCAGTATCCCGGTTATATCACCACAATCCCTTTACAGGGTTCCGCCCCTGAGAATTTTGAAAGAGTTGTAAATCTTCAGGGACCCTTGACAAAGGGTGCTCTTAACGATGCCACCAACTGGATACAATGCTACAATCCCGGAGGTACAACCCTGATGTTGTTCAAGTACAATATGGAGACATGGACCACTACCGGTCCGACTTATCCTCCCTACGGTCCTGACAACTCCTATGAAGTGTTTGACTCTGCTTTCGATCCTACGGATGGAATGGTTTACGGCATGATGGCTGCCCTGACATACGGCGGTACTACAACGCCTGTATGGGCAAAGGTAGATCCTACAACCGGTGTACGTACCGTAATTGGTAATGTCACGGTTTCATGGCGCGGAATTGTATGCGACGACAACGGTAAATTCTATGGTATTGATGCCAATGGTGTGCTCTACTCGATCGATAAGGTCACTGGTAACTCAACCCGCATCGGCGAAACCGGTTGTGCCAGCTCCTATCGTACCACCGCCACCTTCGATTCCAAGGGTGGTGACATAATTTACGTTACTTGCAACGACGACGGCTCTGCTCTCTATCGAATTGATCCCGCAACTGCCCAAGCAACAAAGATTTACGACTTTGTACAACGTGTACAGCTTGTGAACCTCTATGTCGCTCCTCCGGCAGCCGACGACAATGCCCCTGATGTTGTGACAGACCTCAAGGCTGAATTCCCCGAGGGGTCTCTCTCTGGTAATGTCTCTTTCAAGGCACCGGAAAAAACCTACGGTGGCGATGATTCTCACGGCGACCTGTTCTACTATATAAGTGCTAACGGCGAGCCTATGGCCGAAGGTCGTACTGTCTATGGCGCCACTGTGGAGCAGCAGCTTACTATGCCGAAGAACGACAATTACATTTTTGAAGTATATTGTTCCAACTCTGTCGGAGCCGGTCCGAAGACCAAGACCGGGAAGATTTTTATCGGTAATGACGTCCCCACCCTCGGATGGACTTTCAATATCGACTATTCCAACAACGCCTTCAATATCACTTGGGGCGAGGCAAACCCAACCGGCCTGAACGGCGGTAATATCGACACCTCGAAGGTAAAATATATCCTCACCCGCTATCCTGATGAGCAGCAGATCGTCACCGCGGAAGGTGCAACCTCTTACACAGATCCCTATCCCGAACCCGAAAAGGGCGGTGTCTACTACTATACCCTGAAAGCAATCTATCAAGGTATAGAGAGCAACGATCTCCGCACCTCTAATAAGGTTCTCGTAGGAACGATCTACCCGGCTTACTCAAATTCTTTCTCGACTAACGACGATAAGATCGGTTTCACATCCGAAGCAATCTCCGGTTCCAATGACTGGGGTGTGTTCAGCGGTACAATACGTAACAGCTACATCAGCTCGCAGGGAAGGGACAATTATCTCTACACCCCGAAGATGTATCTGTATGCCAACCGCTACTATCGCTTCAGCGTAAAGGCCAGCATGTGGATGAACACTGCCTATCCCGACAAATTTGAAGTGCTCTACGGAACAGCACCTAACCATGAGGCCATGACGAACGTCATCCTTAAAGATTGTCAGGTGACATCATCTTCCCAGTCTAATCCCAATCAGTTCGAGACTCTTTTCGTACCTGAGAAGGATGGATACTACTATTTTGGCCTGCACGTGACAGGCGTCGCCAACAACGTTGCATTCTGCTTCGACGATATTGAAATTTCCGCTCCGGTACTCGGCGGTGCTCCCGAGCCCGTTGGCAATCTCAAGGCCACACCCGCTCCCGACGGTTCCCTTTCCGCTAAGGTCTCTTTCAGTGCGCCTAAGAAGAATCTGCTCGGTCAGAGTCTCTCGCAGCTCACACGTGTGGAAATCCGCAAGGGTGACGAAGCCGTGGCAGATCTCCCGATGACAGGTGAGACCCTCACATGGACCGACAAGGAAGCTGTGCAAGGTACCAATACCTATACGGTGACCCCCTATAACAACGACGGTGCCGGCACTCCGGTCAGCACATCATGCTTCGTAGGCTTCGACATCCCGTCCGATGTAATGACAGTCGAAGTTGCCAAAGGAGAGGCCGACGGCGAAGTTGTCATTTCTTGGACTCCGGTTACTACAGATGTCAATGGTCTCACGGTGCCTCAGGTTGTCTATGCTCTCGTGCGCAGCGCCAATGGCGTGGAGACCCTGCTTAGCCAGAATCTCACGGGAACCTCCTTCACCGACGAAGTGACCTCGGGCCCGCAGTGCATGGTATACTATGGCGTGAAGGCCATAACTCCTCAGGGTATCAGCAAAATATGGGGTCTCTCCGACCAGCTGCTGGTAGGTACCCCCTACGAGCTCCCATACAAAGAGTCGATCGCCGACGGACAGCTGAATTCTTTCATTGCCACACGCCAGATCACAAGCTACGGCGCTTGGGAAATCGATGCCGACGACTCGTTTGCCGACATACGCTCGGCCGACCTCGACAACGGCTTCATAAGCTATTTCTCACAATACATAGAGCAGGAAGGTGAGATGTACTCCGGTCTGATACGTATTCCCGAGTCCATGGACAATCCGACATTCCTTTTCTATGCTTATCACTTCAAGGATGGCGAGAACACACTCATGCCTATGATCAAGGGTGAGAATGACACCGCTTGGCGTGTACTCGACACCGTAGTTCTCAATGCCGACAACAATGGCTGGATGCTTCACGGCTATGATCTTACACCATGGCTCGGTAAGGTCGTGCAGTTCGGTTTCAATGCTGCGACCAAGAGCCACGTTCTCTGCGCTATCGACGACATCCGTCTTTTCTCCCAGCCTGATAAGAATATCGAGAATGTAATCATCAGCGGTCCTTCAAGTGCTGAAATCGGTTCCCGTATCGACATCAATGTCGCTTACGATGTCAACGCTCGTGAGGATGCCGAAAACTTCTCGGTTGTTCTTTTGCGTGACGGCAAGGAGATCGCAACCAGTAAGGTTGAGAACGCTCCCGCCAATTCCCATGGCGTAGTGACCTTCACCGACATCTATCCTCAGATCGAGAGCAGCCACGTGACTTACAATGCAAGAGTGGACTATGAAGATGACGAGTTGGCCGACAACAATGCCGCTCTCGGCAAGCTGAGAGTTTCCGCCCTGCTTCCCGAATGGCCCGTTGCCGAGAATCTTTCCGCAGAGCGCGACGGCAATGAAGTCAAGCTCTCGTGGGATGCTCCCGACATGGAGATGCGTCCTTGGAAGACATATACCGAAAGCTTCGAAGGCGTCACTACCGGTCAGCCCGACTTCGAAGGCTGGACTTTCGTAGACGCTGATAAGGCGCCTGTCGGTACGGCCGGCGCGCCTGACGGCACCTTCCCGGGTATCACAGCCGGTGTTTCCACAGCCGGATTCATCGGTGTAAATGCTGCCGAGAACACATCCATGTTCGGTTCGGCCCACACCGGTGACTGCTTCATGGGTGCCCTCTACTGCTACGATCGCTCCATAAACGACGACTGGCTCATCTCCCCCGAACTTAAGGGCGTTGCTCAGACGGCCCGGGTATGGATGCGCTCCATGACAGACTACTATGGTGGTGATCGCTGCGAATTCCTCTATTCGACAACCGGCACATCCCTTAACGACTTCAAGTCGCTGGGTGGTTATCAGGGTATTCCTTCCCGTTGGGTTGAGGTGGAAGTAGAGCTCCCCGCCGGCGCACGCTACCTCGCTATCCGCTGTATCTCCAATTATCAGCTCATGTTCTGTGTCGACGACGTCACATTCGTCACTGCCGACGCCGAGCATATCGACATGACCCACACCGGCTACAACATCTGGCGTGATGGCGAACGTATCAACACCGAGCCCGTCAAGTCTCCGAGCTTCATAGATACGACTGCCGACGAAGGTAAACACACCTACCACGTGACCTCCCTCTACGATCTGGGCGAGTCCGCTGCTTCCAACGCTGCTACAGTAAAGGAGATGGACGCAGTCGAATCTATCGAAGCCGACAATGTAAGGATTTACGCATCCGGCAACACTATCATGATCGAAGGCATTGCAGCCTCCGAACCTGTCGTTGTGGCCACTATCGACGGTATCGTTCTGTGGCAAGGTCAGGGCTCCTCACGTGTAGCCGCCGACAACGGTATCTACATCGTCCGCGCCGGAAATCACACCGCCAAGGTGATTGTGAAATAAGCTCTCCCTAATGCGGTAAACCCGCAATACTATCATTACCTATGGAAAAAGGAGTCGTGTCCCCCCGACACGACTCCTTTTCATCTTAATGCTTCTTTATCCACTTTGATGTTGTAGGTATGAAGCGGAATCGTTAACTTTGCAACACCAAAATGCCGATCCTGAGATTCCTGACCGCTTTCAGGAGGTGGAGCTGCTTTTGTGTCCGAGGGATTATCCCTTTTATACCTCCGAAATGAAGATACATAGAGAAGGAACCAACATACTCATCCTGCTGTTCATTGTGCTGCTGATGCTCAATGGACTTGTTTGGCTTTTTCTCCCTCCCTATATCTTTCCCGCCGTCCTGAGTGCCATCTCGTTTGTGCTCTATAGCTTTGTTTTCAATTTTTTCCGGTCCCCGCGCCGTTATTATCGCGGTGAAAGGAAAAACATGGTCATATCCAGCGTCGACGGAAAGGTCGTGGCGATCGAGCGTGTGTTCGAACCCGAATATCTCCGCACTGATGCTATCCAGTTATCGGTGTTTATGAGCCCTCTCAATGTCCACGCCAATTGGTTCCCCGTAGACGGAAAAGTCGAATACGTAAAACATCATAAGGGACGTTTCCTCTCGGCATACCTCCCCAAGGCCAGTGTGCTCAACGAGAGAAGTACCGTCGGTATAATCTGTGACAACGGCCAGCGCATCACCGTAAGGCAGGTGGCCGGCGCGATGGCCCGACGTATTGTAACCTATGCTCGCAGAGGCAACAAATCCTGTATTGACAATCATTTAGGCTTCATCAAATTCGGTTCGCGTGTTGACATCTATCTCCCTGTCGACGCCGAGATACTGGTGAAACTCGGGGAGACCACACGCGGAGGACTTTCGCCCGTAGCCCGGCTGCAGCCTGCCGGGAAAGCTCTCCCCATCCCGGAATTTAATTCGCAGGGAGATGACGCTGAGGTGATACCTTCGAAACGCCGTGTCAGATTCTATCGCCGGCGCAACAAACATACTCCGGAATAATACCGCTCCTTCCCCATAACCGTCCGCGTGCCGGAAAAGGTTGGAGCAACGAAATAAAACAGACAGCTCAATGGCCAATTTCATAACCCGCTATATACCTAATTCAGTGACTTGTGTCAATCTCCTCTGCGGATGTATGGCACTCGTATGCGCTTTTTCCCCCTTTGAGTCCTTCGGCTCTGTAATGGGTTATGAGGCTGCTTTCCTCTTCATTCTCGGTGGTGCTCTGGCCGATTTCCTCGACGGATTCTTTGCCCGTTTGCTCGATGTCCACTCCCCGATCGGCGCCGATCTGGATTCCCTCTCGGACCTCGTGACATTCGGTGTGGCTCCTTCAATGCTGATAATCAACCTTTTCGCTGCCAGTCCGGCGCCTGTTTGGATGAGATGGGGATGTCTGGTTATTCCTCTCTGCGGAGCCCTCCGTCTGGCTCGATTCAACGTCGACTCCTCGCAGACAACCTCCTTCAGCGGATTGCCCATACCTTCGTGCGCACTCTTCTGCATCGGGCTTGCCGACATCATGGTGTCCCCCTCCGGCTTCAATCCTTATGCCACACTCGGATGCGTCCTCTTCATAGCCCTTCTGATGGTCATGCCCCTGCGGATGTTCTCCTTGAAGTTCAAGAGCTTTGCTCCCAAGGGCGCTAACATCCCGCGCTACCTCCTTCTCCTCTCCGCTGTGGTATGTCTCTGCCTGTGGCAGTGGACAGGGCTGCTTATCGTTATATGCCTGTATATCATCATCTCCTTCATCGGCAACTTCGTCGTCTCCGCTGCTTCCGGGCAGGAGCATGATGATGCGTAAAAACCTCCGCAGCCCCTGATTGCCGGATGAGTAAGTAATATAATCGTTAACTTCAACGTTATAAACAGGATGACAACATTCTTTACAATCTTGTTCGTGCTGTTTCTGATGGCGCTTGTGGCTGTCGGCCTGATTATCTATAAGGCATATAGCGCCATGCGTCGTCTTAAGCGTAAATTCGGCATAGGTGGCCGTTCCTCCTCGCGTCCTTCACGTCGTGACCGGGAGGCTTACTCCGCTCGTAACAGTGGCGGACGCCGTGGGCGTAGCCGCCGCATCATCCCTCCCGAATATGCCGTGGATGTTGAATATGAGATACTCGAGCTTACGGGCCACGAACGTTTCCTCCGTATTGAGGATGTCCTTTCCGGACGCGGAGAAGCCCAGATATCCGATGTGGAATACAAGGTCGTGTTTTTCTCTCAGGCAGAAGTGTAGACCCTTCCCCGAAGCTCCTGTACAGGTGATAATACTTTTTTGCAAACCGTTATGCGTACACTCTTTGTAAGCGACCTTGACGGTACGCTTCTCGATAACTCCTCCAACGTAAGCCGTGGATCCGTCCGTATGCTCAACGAAGCGATAGCGGCCGGAGCCATGTTTACGGTCGCGACTGCGCGTACCCCGGCGACCGTAGTCTCCCTCCTTTCCGATGTTGACATGCGGATTCCGGCAGTCGTCATGACCGGAGGCGCCCTTTACGATTTTTCCGGACAGAGACTCAGGCGTCCCCGATTCATGGAGCCGATGATCGCCCGCAGACTTGTCGCCGACTGGAAAGGCAGTGGTCTCAGCTGTTTCCTTTATACTCTTGATGAGGCAGGTGTCCTGCAGGTATATCATATCGGACCTCTCTCGCAGCTGGAACGCGACTTCATGAATACCCGTGCGGGAACGAAATGCAAGGTCTTTAATGTCCCCTCTGACGGCTGCTCGGTGTTGCCGGCTGACCTGAGCCGCACGATGCTCTTCTTCGGTATGCAGCCCTCCCAGCCGGCCCGCAGGTTCTATGAGCAGGTATGTGAGGATTACGGCGACAGTATAGTGCCTCAGTACTACCATGACATATACGGCGAGTCCATAGGGGAGATAGAGATGTTCCCCAAGGGGGTCAGCAAGGCTTCCGCTCTTGAGGCGCTTGCTTCCGACGTCGGTGCCGACCGGCTTGTCGTGTTCGGAGATAATATCAACGATATTCCGATGATGCGTCTCGCTGACGAAGCCGTTGCCGTCGGCAATGCCAAGGAGCCTGTCAAGGAAGCGGCCACAGCTCTCATCGGCAATAACGATACCGATGCAGTCGCACGCTTCATCCTTAATGAGACACGAAGATAAAAACAGAAGGGTTGTTCGATAAGTCCGTAAAATTCAGCACACTCGGTAGACATGTCATTCCGTTATTCTTTCTATGATCGCCGTCGTCTCGGCAAGTTGATATTCCTTCTCGCCTCCGTGACGGCCATAATCATATTCCTGATTATTTCAAATAACCTTGTGAAGAATCTTGGCGCTCAGGAACGGCAACGCATGGAGATCTGGGCCGATGCCACAAAGCGGGTCGCTCAGATGGACGGCGGTACCGACATAGAGTTTCTTTTCTCAATTATTGAAAAAAACAACAGTATCCCGGTCCTTATCGCCGACGAAAAGGGCAATATACTCGAGTACCGTAACTTCAGGCTCCCCGAAGCCGGCCACAGACGCTGCATGTACTATGAGCTTGGAGACCGCGACCGTCAGTATCTCCGCAATGTGCTGAGCAAGGGGTGTGGAGGAATGTCGATAGCGCAGGCCGCCGCTTCCAATCCTCACTTCATAGCCATCGATATGGCTGGCATGCAGCAGTTTATCTACTACGAAGATTCGGAAATGCTCCGTCGCCTCAGTTGGTACCCCTATATTCAGATGGGCGTCATGGTGCTTCTTGCCATCATAGTGTTCATCTCTATTCTCTACACAAAGAGGGCGGAGCAGAACCGCGTCTGGGCCGGCCTGTCGAAGGAGACCGCCCATCAGCTCGGCACCCCCATCTCCTCCCTTATGGCTTGGATGGAGCTCCTTCCCGGCTACGGCGTTGACACTGAGATTGTCAGCGAGATGGACAAGGATGTGAAGCGCCTGAGCGTGATTGCCGACCGCTTCTCCAAGATCGGTTCCGTGCCGGCGCTTGAACTCGACTATCTGAACGATACCGTCGCCGGATCGCTTGACTATATGAAGTCGCGCGTCTCCGGTCGCGTAAGGATAGTGATGAACCTCGATTCCGACGATTATGGGGTCATGATCTCCCGGCCCCTCTTCGAGTGGGTCATGGAGAATCTTGTCAAGAATGCAGTGGATGCTATCGGAGCTAAACCCGGAACGATCACCATTTCGACCGGCAAAGAGAAAGACAAGCTCTTTGTCGAAGTGACCGACACTGGCAAGGGTATAGCGCGTAAGAACTTCAAGAACGTATTCAATCCCGGCTTCACCACCAAGAAAAGAGGCTGGGGTCTCGGACTGACGCTGGTGAAGCGCATAGTTGAGGAATACCACGATGGCCGCATCTTCGTCAAACAGTCTGAACCCGGTAAAGGGACAACCTTCCGCATAGAGCTGCCGGTGAAGTCGTAATGCGCTGGAATAACCTGATAAAGAAAGAGAGACGGAAGATCTGCATGTTGCGATTCTTTCGTCTCATCTTTATTGTTGTTGTCTTACAAGGATTCGAACCTTGACAAACAGAACCAAAAACTGTTGTGCTACCATTACACCATAAGACAATCCTCAGTCTTCCAGACAACCCGAAGGACTCTACGTCCCGGTCATCTGCGGAAGCGACAGCAAAATTAGTTATTTTATCTGATTCGTGCAAGTTTCGTCCGTACTTTATTTTTTTATCTCTCTGCCTGACACTCTTGAGAGGCTGTTGATAAATCTTGCCTACGGTGGTATCACGATGGGAAGATGCTTGAATTTTTATATCTCAGCGAGGATTTTTATTACCGGTTATAATACCGTTATACACATCTTTTGCCATATAAAAGTGTTACTTTGATTATTTTAATTATTTCGGTCACTGTAAATCCATACACGGATTTTGCCGAATATTTCTTTGCGTTACATATATTTTAAGGATTATTTCTTTGTTGTCTCTGCTAATATTAGT
This sequence comes from uncultured Sangeribacter sp., assembly GCA_964409015.1. Classification (GTDB taxonomy): domain Bacteria; phylum Bacteroidota; class Bacteroidia; order Bacteroidales; family Muribaculaceae; genus Lepagella. Next base: position 12,924 of record CAYPBS010000001.1, on the reverse strand, counting down.
AATTTTGCACCCCCAATACGGAGCCCATTTACCTGATTTATTCGGCATGATTCGGTTGACTTGGATTGAGTATTCGCATTGACTTATTTTTATTTAGAACCACATAAACACAACATAATCAACTTTTCAAACTAATCTGATAATGAAACACAATTATCTTAAACTTGTGTTCATGGTTGCGGCTTGGCTCCTGTTTTGCCCGCTCATTTCCCGGGCCGATGAGCTGAATGAGCCCGTTGTTTTCCCCGCTTCCTTGAACATTTATCTTTTTCAGCCCACAACGGTTGAGATAGATAATGTGGAGAAAACTGTGTATGTCCAGTCTGAGGTCATTGAGTTGACCTCTTACGACAATGGACAGACTTTCAGGACTCTTCATTCCGTAAGTCTCCCCGCGGACCAGTGCTTCGTCATTGCGGAGAAGGCTCCACAGTTGTACTCTCAGGACGAAAACGGCCACGTAGACACTGATGCTGTCAAGCCCCTGAAGGCCGGCGATACCATCTCGCTTAATATCCTCTATCAGACTGATGCAAAGTCCGGTAACTTTGTCTACAATGTTACTGATCAGACCCTTGCCATCAAAAAACCTGTTTATTTCGCAATCGCTGAAAAGGGTTCAGATTCTAAGATTGAATCGGCGTTGGAAATGTTTACCAAAGACGATGAGACCTACACCGTCGAAAAGGTTGAGATTCCCAAGGGCTTGTATTTCGGTATCACTACTACTCCTGACAAAAATCTGAGCTTGGGTGGCCACGGAATTTCCGCAGATTTTGCCGGCTGCAATATCTATGACGGAGATTATAATCACAATGCAGACAAAGCTTTCAAAGGGAATATCACGGCAAAGAAGACTAAAAATACATTAGGAACACCATGTTATTACACTACGTTCGAAGACGCTGACTTCCCCTCCACGATCTATTTCGCAGTACTTGACAAGAACAACAAGGTTTCCGACTACTACGAATTCTCTCCCTACACCCATGTCCCCACGAAGGATAACGGCGCCTATGCCGATTTTAACTATGAGCTCGGCCCACTGTCTCTTATGGGTAACAATACTGATTCTGGTGTGAAATATATTGTTACCAGATATAAGCCGGTAGTTGGCAAGGTGCCTTTCAACACTCCTACAATAGACCCGACTGTTGTAGACGAGACAGGTCTGTCAAAAACTTATACATTCAATTTTAAAACGACTGTATGCAATCTGCTTAAGCTCAAGGAAAACTATTATGGCAAGGTTTGGATGACCGCCAACGATGAGAAGCAGAATACCTTCGTACTCAGTTTCGAAAAAATGGAATTGCGTCCCGGTTTCGAGGACTCGTATTACTTTGATGAGGCTCAGCCGCTCCTTGACAAAACGGTTTACTCGACAACTCCGGAAGCTGACCGCCGTCTCTTGGAAAGCGATACCAAACCGCTGTACCACGATAATGCTGGGGTTACTGACAATACTATCATGATCAACGGTGTGGAACGTCCTCTTGTTAAGATGGAGGAGCGTCATGCTCTTGTCGGACCCGGTATGCACATCAACCGTCTCTCGGCCGGTTCTCTCGCTTCTGTCATCAATGTGAATACCGGCTTTGAGAATATTGTCGACGAAGACCTCGACAACTGCGCCGACATCGTGGGTATCGCCAATGTCCAGCTCGCTTCTGCTCCCCTCTTGTCTGTGAAGGACACGAAGCGCTACTATGCTCGTGGAACTCAGTGCGGTTTCAATATTGTCGGCTCGACGAGCGGTGCTTCCGGCACAAGCGTGCTCTCGCTCTCCGTGGTCGAGGCCCTTTCGATCGCTTTCTATCGTGATGGCGAGCTGATGTGTGTTAAGGCTGTCGACACCGCAGAAGGTCAAGGTGTCGGTCTTAATCTGATTACGGTCAGCTCCGGCGATGGTAGCTACAACCTCACCACCACAGCTCCCTGCGTCTTCGACGAAATAGCCATCTGGACCGCTTCCGGTCTTAAGCTCAATGTCGGAAACGACCTTAAGATTAACTACGCTTGGGTTGGTAAGGAGAAAGAAATCACTCTCGGTACCAAGGGTATCGCAAAGTACAACGAGGAGCATCCCGGTGCTAATCTCCGTGTCGCCCGGAAATCGACGACTTGGGATGCCGCCGGTATCATGACTTATGAATTTACCGGCGATGAGGATAAGACGGAAAATATCCTGAATACGGCCAATCTTCTCACCGGTGGTGTCGGCTGGGCTGAGGTCTGCATGGACGAGGACGGCCATGATGAGGAGCAGGTGTTTAAGAAAGGCAGCCGTATCAACTTCGTTCTCGAGGGTGGTTCGATACTCGACCTCGGTCTTTTCACCGGCAACACCATCACTCTTTATAAGAGAGTCGTGACCGGTCAAGGCGACTCCCGCAAAGTTAGCTACGATATGATCAAGGCTTATCCCCTCTCTGCCACTGTGCTGGAACTTGATGTTGTCAAGATTCAGGGCAAGGATGTCGTTTCGATGGTGGCGCCCGAAGATTTCTCCGGTAGCCGTCTCACGATCAGCGGTGGATTGGTAAACGTCGGTGCCAAGAACATATACTATGCTTCCGTGACTCCTCCTCCCTATTTTGAGCACAGGTGCGACTTCAGAATGCCGACTACCATCTTCCTTACCAAAGAGGAGACTCGTTATATCAAACGTACCAAAGAGACGGATGAAAATGGAAAGGAAGTTATAAAGGAAGAGCTGGTGAAAACCACTGTATCCTATCCTTCTTCTTATGTCCCGAAATGGAACACGAACGCAGCTGAGACTCTGCTGTGGTCATTCGCTAAGGATGAGAATGGCAATGACATAGTGCCCGCAAACTCTGCGGCTGCTGTCAATCCTTCCACAGGCGAAATCACCGGTATTGATGTCGTGAATGCCCCCGGTGTCTACAAGTTGCATTATCAGAATCCCGAAAAGGGCCATGAACAGTGCTACGGCGACATCAACATCGTGGTGAAGGAGTCGCTGACGTATGCCGACGATGCCGAGCTCGCAAGCATAATCGGCCGTGGACTCCTCGCTACCGACGAGGATTTCCAGATCAGCTCGGACACTCACGATGTCCCTCTTGGTGGTGGCGGTATTCATATCGGCGCGACCGGTAAGCCCAACGGCAGTGAGATTCTCGATGGTAGCCTCATGACCGCTACTACTTTCCCCACCGCCATCTCGCTTGCTGAGAACGAATTGCTATGTGGTATCAAACTGAAGCCCGGCAAGGAGAAACTCGGTGGTAAGGGCAAAACAATGCGCTTAGGCTTTATCGTCGAGACTCCTGTAAGTGCTCTCGGTCTCGATGCTCTCAAATTCCTTAACATCAGGTGCTACGACAACGATTCCATAAATGCTGATGGCAAGTGTTCCGCTCTGTTTGGCAATTCCTTGGCTCCCACCAATACCGGCGTGGGTCTTAAACTCATTGGCTCTGAAAAGGTGGTGAAGCAGAGGATATCGGTCGAGGTGCCCGCTCAAGAAACCGAATTCGACGAGTACCAGCTCTGGACTTCCGGTCTGGCTGATGTCAATCTATCGCAGATCAAGATATACGGTACCTTCTACGAGTATTTGGACAATGCGGATGAAGAATCCGGTGAGACTCCCGGTGCAGCTTCCTCTCAGTTCTCCCAGTGGCTTCCCGACGGCGCCGAGGTGATATGCGAGACCGCTAAGGTATTCCCCATTAAGGTGGGTACTGTTTCTGTCGGCACTGAGATTGCAAGACTTTGCAGACTCGTTGACGATGACAACATGATTTCTACCAATGTCTCTTGGGGTACAGGTGCTGAAGTCGGAACCGGTACGTCTCTACTCGTTGATATGGGTCGTACTGTCACGACATCACAGAAGGTGGGTATTTACACCCAGAATATCCCTTACGCTCTCGAAGCTGAGGTGGGTGACTGGATGACTATCAATACCTATCGCAGTGAGGGCATGGAGAATGGTACCGTAGGACGCTACGAGGGCGTGGCTTCGAGCTCCGTTCAGGAGGTGACTCCGCAGGACATCAGGCGCAAGGGTCTCGTCCCGGTAGAGTCAATCCGTGTGCCCCTCCGTCGCGTCAATGGCGAGGAAACAATTAAGGATAAGGATAGTGCCATAGACCATGTGACCGACTGGAAGGTAGTTGGTGCGAGTGTGGCCGGTATCAACGACCGTTCCGGTTCCTTCTTTAAACCTTCTCAGGATTTCGACCTTCTGGAGATCCAGATTGGCGAGATTGTCGGCGCTCTTGGTGTCAGGGAGCTGTATGCCATCACGACTTGTGCCGCAACCGACGACGTAGTGAAGTATGTCTATATCGATGATGAGAAAGCTGGTGTGGATGTCGAGCCCGCTCAGCTCCTGAGACTCACCGATAAGGGTCATGCGGCCATGAAAGAGCTTGGCCTCGAGACCGAAGATGCTTATATCACTTATCCCGCCGAAGGTAAGCCTGTCTATACTGCCGGTAAGCTTTCGGAATATGAAGCTCTTTCCACTCGGATCGCTGACGCCGACGATGCCACTCATGCGAAGATTGTTGAGCTGATTCGCAATCCGGAAAATGTCGTCTGGACTGCAAACTATCTCATGGACGGTGACGACGCAGATGCTCTCGCGGCTCTTAAGGCCAAGAACGCTGACCAATCCGGCGTTGAGCTCTATATGGGTAATGATTCCAAGAAGGTGAAGGTCGATCAGCAGCAGCTTGAGGATGGTCGCCGTGTCGTTGGATTCTTCAATACGGATGGCAGCCTTGACTCCCAGAATTTCACTGCCGAGGCGCTCTACTGGTACAAGGATGGAGAGGAAATTCACTCTTTGAATGTTGAATCCGCCGCTAAGGAAATCAACCCCGTTATGCCCGCCGCCTACGGTTTGCGATATAAGTATTCGACCGAACGTGACGTCACTCCTTTTGTCGAAGACGCATATATCAAGACGGTTTCTTCAGTGGTCAGCTCCGACGGAACACTGCTTAAAGAGCAGATCGACCGGCTTATAGAAAATGATCAGATCCGGAATAACGACGTGTATGATGTAGACTACAGCAGTGTTGATCCCAAGGAGAAGAATATGAAAGTGGGTAATCTTACTCACCATCATCTTAATTGCGATTTCACCTATCATCGCCCCAATGTGGAAACTGCCATTTTGAAGAAATATGACGTCTACATGATGGCCAGCTTCCGCAATAATTTCCCTGACGAAGTCGATCCTACCTCCGGAAAATATCTTGAACCTGTGCTCAAATGGGTGAAGGATGACGGTGTGGAACGCAACGACAATATTTATAGGATCAAGGCCGTTAAGGTGAATCCGTTGGATTATGTTTCTCCTCAGGTATCAGTGCGTAATACCTTCTTCGCCCCCGTAGGTGCCGTAGAAGAGACTGAAGAAGCGGTTGACAAGGCTTTTGCCGAGGCTCCTGCCGGCTGCAAGGGTTCCTTCCTCCCTTACACTAAAGTGTCCGGTGAGGACGGAAACAAGACCTTGGAGTGTGAATACAAGGATGAGAAAAGAACCTTGGATGATGGTACCGAAATCACTGAAAAGGTAATGCGTGTGGAGGCTCAGAACACCCCCGACCGTCGTCCCACGTTCATCGATGATATGGACTTTGAACTGTACCATAATATTCCCGATGAAACATATCGTTGGCGTTACACCGGCAAGATGAAGTACTATGAGAATGGTGACTACATCGATAATTCCGATGATGATGACAATGATCTTTCTGATAATGAGAATCTGTGGCTCAATCCCTCCTACTACGATGTTGAAGCCTTTATTCCTTCCGAAGACGAATCCTTCCGGTATGTTAAGACAGGAGAGGACGGAAAGGAAGTTTGGGACAACTATTACGACTACGGTAAGATTTTCCAGACCGTCTCCTACGAAGACGACAAGAACCCTTCCGGACAGGTAGGGAATCTTCAGAGTAACCCCGCTAACGCCGGCACGATAGCCATCTTCTCTACCAATACCAAGCCGATATTTGTGCTTACTCCGGTCTACATCTATTACCGTCAGCCCGAAGCCGTTGCCGAAGACGGAGTGGACAGCGACGATGTCAATGGCCTTATCCCTATCGAGAAGTCTCAGCCTGCTGAAGTTAACCGCAAGAAAGCTGTGATGAAGAAGGATCCCGTTATGGAGGATAACGATTCTGAGCAGATCGATCCCAACGATATGTCCGGCCAGTTTATCGTGAAACGCGGTGGCGTAGGCGTATATCCTGTTGAGAAGGACTTCGATGAGATTGTGACTGAGCTCAAGGAGCTGCAGATGGGTGGCCGTGCCGTGATAGCAGGTGAAGGATTCCTTGACATCCTTGGCACTGACGACGCTGAGGTCTACGGTGCGGATGGTGTAATGGTAGCCCGCGGTGGTGGGCGTCATTATCTGGAGCAGGGCGTTTACGTCGTGCGTGCCGGCGGACGCACCACCAAGCATCTTGTGCGCTAACTCTCTACAGAATTGAAATAGGCAGAGGATACGTTTCCCCGCAACCGCGGGAACGTATCCTCCCTTTTTTCCTTAGCCTTACAAGACTTATACGATTTATAAGCCTTTCTTTAATTTACTTTCCATGAGCCACCTTTTGCTGAGCCAATGCGCTGGATGCGACTTTGTGATTTAAGCTTCGAAAGCTGTTTTTCAACTCCTTTGGTGGTTATGCCGACTGCTTGGGCGAGCGTTTTCGTTGTATGTTTGGGGTTCTCGCGAAGCAGTTCAATAATTCGTTCGTCAGTTTTTTGTTTCTCGGAATGTTTAATGGGCAAATCTTCGCCAATAGACTCCTTGAAGTTGTTGATATCGGCGGTCAGATGCTTAATCATTGTCTGAGTCATGAAGTTGCGGAAGATTGATAAATCTTCATTTTCGCGAGTTTCTACCAATGCCTTTATATAATCCTCCTTGTCGTCCGCAAAAATGCGCGATGGAATCAAATTGAATTCAAATTGTAGCCAGTTCATAACCAATCGGGCCATTCTGCCATTTCCGTCTGCCCATGGGTGAATCGTTACAAGATTAAAATGCGCATCAAAACTCATATCATATAGTTGTTGTATCGACATCTTTACGGCACTTTTACGCTGCTTATTCAGCCCGGCACAAAATTCCTCCAACTTTGCCGGTACTTTATTAAAACTCATGTATGACTTGCCGCCAAAGCCCGCGGTAACATTTAGTAATCTCAAATCACCATTGGCAGAGGAGAAGTCGCCTAACGCTGTGTGATACTCCGACCCGGTGTTTTTCATTGTCAGTGCCGACAATTCCCTAAGTACTTTTGTTGTTATGTCAACATGATTGTGCGCAAAATACAATGTCCTCTCATAGGCCGCTTTCAAATCAAGATTCATGTTCTGTTCAATTAGACTCTTACCCTTTAAGGCTATGCCATTGTCAAACATAATTTGATTCTCAAGCTCGGTGATTGTTGATCCTTCAATAGCCGTAGAGTGTGTGATGATCGAATACAGATAAAACTTGTCGTAGTCCAATTGTCGGTCTATGCCAAGAGTGCGGTATTTTCCTACTGATTCTTCAAGTTCCGTTGCCATGGCGCATAAGTTTTTGCGAAGATAAGAATTTTTCTCCCTACTTTTTTTATTTTTCTCCCTACTTTTTTTATTTATACCCTACTAAAAAAGATAAACCTCTAATGTTGATACTTGAAGCTCTAAGATGGTGATACTTGAAGTTTTTAATATGTAAAGTTAGTGGATTATTCGACAAATCCATGAAGCCATTGGGGAGGTCTGACTTTCTTCATTTTTTCTGCTCAAAAATCTCGTAGTTCCACCTATTAGAAATGCCGAATCTCTTTAATATTAATATTGTAGCCTTTCCATTCGATTTGTTCCGATTTGTTGTTGGTGATAACGTGGAGGCTGTTGCAGTGGAGTTCTTCGGCGGCTTCTACGAGAGCATCGAGTTCACGTTTACGTGTTTTATCCGATGACATGTCATAGCAGACTTGAATTAGTTGCTCGACCTTTGTGCCTTTTCGGGTAACGAAGTCAACTTCTTTGTCATTACGTGTACGATAGTAAAACAAGGTCTTTCCCGGAGCGTTGCCTCGACGTAGTAGCTCAACGAATACTTGATTTTCCAACAGTCTGCCGAGATTCTCACTAAGATTGAATGCCGTGCTTTGTACGAATCCGTTGTCAACTACATATATCTTTCTTGGTGCTTTCTTCATCAATTTCAGTTTGTTGTTGAAACGTGGTAGATAGAAGAAGAGATATGGCTCTGTCAGATAGTCGCAGAATTTTTTTGTGGTCGTTACACTTGAAAGCCCCAATTCGGCAGCAAGGTCATTAGTAGAGAAGGGATTGCAGAAGTTCGAGAGGAGATAAGTGGCAAGATTGTAGAGATCGGTAGTATTCCTTACCTTATGACGTTTGGCAACATCTTTCAATAAGATGGAGTCAAACAATGTCGAGAGGTAGCTTTTTGTGATGCTACGTGATTGTATGGTTTCAGGGTAGCCCCCGTTGCGCATGTAATCATCAGCAACCACGATTGCCTTAGCCGACTGCTCTTCAAGGTTGGGATTGACATTTTTCCAACGCATTGTCTCTTCAAGACTGAACGGGAGCATCTCAATCTGAAGATAGCGTCCGGTCAACACCGTCGCCATTTCGCTGCTCAACATTTTGGCGTTACTTCCTGTAATAATAAGATTTTTGCCTCGGCGATATAGTTTATTGACCCACAAATCCCAATCAGGTAAATTCTGGATTTCATCAAGCAACAGGTACTCATATCCAGGATACACATCATCAAGCATCTGCATAACCAAATCTTCATCCCAGTTTTCCAGCAGAAGGTTGTCATCAAAATTGAGATATGCAAAGTTCTTTCCCTGCAACATTAACAATGCGAACACCGATTTACCCACACGACGGGGACCCGTAATTAATTTGATTAACGGATTTGCGAGCATCTCATCAAAATCATATTTCGTGTTTCGTTGTTGATAAGGACGTGCAATCAGCTCATCTCTCTCAGCCCTTTGATTGAGGATTATATTCTTCATCTCACTTCGTATTAGACTGCAAAGATAAAAAATATCCGGTATATTCCTTGTACTGGATAAAAAACATGCTATTTTATCCAGTACAAAGAAAATATTGGATAAAATAGTGAGGATTAGACAGGCTGAAATATATTCTCTTCGGCAGTCATCACAGACTGCCATACAAAAAATCACGATTAAGAATCTGTGGTGGAAAACAACTTTAACAGGCGGAAGTGTGTTATTATATTGTAAATACGATTCAAAACATAGAACTATAAATAATTAGATAATATGGACAAATTAAGTTATGCATGGGGCATGGCCATCGGTCAGCAGCTCCACGGTATGGGTGTTAATGATATTGACATCGAAAGTTTTGCTGATGCAGTGAAGGCTGTATTCGACAGGGAAGAGACAAAGATGAAGCCCGACGAGGCTCAGAAGCTCATCAACGAATACCTTACCAAGCTTCAGGGTAAGCTCGAGGAGGCTGCCAAGGAGGCCGGAGCAAAATTCCTCGCAGCCAACAAGGAGAAGCCCGAAGTTAAGGAAACGGCAAGCGGTCTGCAGTATGTGGTGGAGAAAGAAGGCACCGGTGAGCAGCCTTCCGCTACCGACGAGGTGACTGTTCACTACACCGGTAAGCTCCTCGACGGCACCGTATTCGATTCTTCCGTGAATCGCGGTGAGCCTGCCACATTCCCGCTCAATCGCGTGATTCCGGGTTGGACCGAGGGCGTTCAGCTCATGAAGGAGGGCGCAAAATACACATTCTTCATTCCGAGTGATCTCGCTTATGGTGCTCAGGGTGTGCCCAACGCCATTCCGCCTCACAGCACACTGATTTTCGAAGTCGAGCTTATAAAGGTTATCAAGAAGTAATATCTGTCTCAGCAATGAAATACGGTAAGACTATCTATGCGGGTGTGGCTCTGACATGTCTGGGGCTGACACTCGGCGCATGCAGCAAGAACAAGAAGGATGTTACTTCCGATACGATCCAGATGAAAGAGGTGACTACCGACGGCAACAAGACTCTGACCACGGACGTGGATGTAGTGGAAAATCCCGACGGCTCTCTCGAGATTGACAACACGCTTCCTGAGGAGGTTGTGACCGCGCCAGCTCCCGAAGACAAAGGCGCGGCAAAAGATGAGTACACGACCACAGACAGCGGCCTGAAGTATAAAGTTATCAAGAAGGGCAGCGGAGCCCATCCTACCGCCTCAAGCACCGTAAGCGTGAAATACACCGGTAAGCTTCAGGACGGCACCGTGTTCGACTCGACCGACAAGCAGGGCGGACGCCCGATCTCCTTCCCCCTGAATCGTGTGATTCCGGGATGGACCGAAGGTCTCCAGCTGATGCAGCCCGGTGCTGTCTACGAGTTTGTGATCCCCTCCAATCTGGCCTACGGCTCGCAGGGAATCCCCGGAGCCATTCCTCCCAATGCGACACTTATTTTTGATGTTGAGCTGCTGGGAATTCAGTGATGAAAAATAAAATGCAATACTTTGCAGCTGCCGTCGTTATAATGACGGTGGCTTGCTCCGCATGTAAGGGCCGGTATGCCGATTCGGCCCCTAACGGTGAGACCGTGGAGCTGAAGGTCGTCCAGCCGTCTGTGCAGGCGCCTGTCGACTCGGATGGCATGATGGTCTCTGCCGCCGGTCCCGAAGCTCCTGTTGTCACTGAAGTCGTGACGATTTCGGATGCTGAAGCTCAGAAATAAGATTATGTAACTATAAATTTTAGAAATGAAAACAAGAACAATTTTAGCAGCGGCTCTCTGTGGGCTTGTGCTCGTGGGTTGCGGCAAGAAAGGTGCTGACAAGTTCAACGAAGTTAAACTCGACAAGAAGTCTACGCTTGGTGACTCCGTAAGTTATTATATCGGTGAGCAGATGGCCATGCAGCGTGTGCAGCTCGCCACTTCGGATACACTCCTCAAGAGCGCCGAAGCGCAGGCAAAGTACGACGAGGGCTTCTATGCCGGCTTGGAGGCAATGACAGGCGACAACAAGGCCTTCAACGAAGGTTTTGCCAACGGTGTGCAGCTTGCCCGTGAGCTCATGGCGCAGGGCGAGATGATGGGTGAGAAATTCACTGTAGACGCTGTTGCAAGCGGCTACGCCGCCTCTTTCGATAAGAACGGCAAGGCACTCAAGACTCTCGAGGAGTCAGCTCAGAAGCATCAGGCGCAGCTTATGACGATGATGCAGCAGCTTCAGGGCAAAGCCATGAAGAAGCAGGCAGACGAAGCCATCAAGAAGACCGCTCCAGCTAAGAAAACTCTTCCTGCCACTGCAAAGAAGGAAGGATATACTCAGGTCAACGGCTTCTACATGAAGTCCGTGGCTCCCGGCAATGGCACAAAGCTTAAGAACGGCGATAACATCACCGCTACTCTCGGCTTGTCTGACATGGAAGGCAACGCGATTTTCCCCGCCAATCCAATCGGCCAGACCGTCGGTACGGGCAGTACTTATTCTCCCGCCCTCGACGCGCTCCAGACCTCGATGGAGATGAACGGCAAGTATCTTGTGATCGGTACTGTAGATCAGCTTCTCGCTCCTGATATGGCGGCTCAGGCAATCATGAGCGGTCAGCTCGATCCCACGAAGCTCTACGTCATAGACTACGAGATTGCTCCCGCTGCTCAGATCGGTGTGAATAACCCTGCAGGTATGTAAGAATTTCTTCAATAAAAATAAAATGGCAGCTGTCGGAAACCCCGGCAGCTGTTTTATTGTTTATAATTCGAGTCCGGCACTCGCTGAGGATGGATTTAGCTGCGGGAGAGCCGGTATTGTTAAAATTTGTAAACGAAAATAATTTATGGACTTTTCAGGATTAAAGAAGCAGGCCGAGGGTCTGAAGGATAAGGCCGAGGCTTTCAAGGAAAGCGAGAAGGGACAAGCTGTCATCAGTCAGGGTAAGAAGATCGCTGAGGACGCCGACGATTACGTGAAGAAAGCTGCGGGATTCGTGAAGTCTCCGGAGATGAAGGCGAAGGTTGAGAAGCTTGGAGATAAAGTTGAAGGTCTTGGCGACAAAGCCGCCGATTTTTTAGGGAAGCTAAAAAAATAAACTTTCCTTCCGGAGCGTTCCTTTAAGGAAGAAGTAACATGTAAACAAAGGATATGAGAAGAGTAATGTTGATTATCGGCGCGTGCGCTTTTGCAGGCGCGGTATTTATGTCGTGTGGAAAGAAGAGCGAAGCTAACAAGGAGCAGATAGAAGACGCACGTCAGGAGGCGGAGGAGATGGTGAAAGGTTTCGATGCTTCCAAGAGTCTGAAGCCTTCCTCCGGCAAGGTTTCGTTCGATACTTCGACAGTGACGGAAGTCGTTGTCACTGAGGATGTAGCTCCCTCCGCAGGGGAGTAATTGCCGGTCGTCAGCGGCCACGGATCTTCCGGAGCCGGCTGGTGAGTCCTTCCACATCGGATATAAAGAAAAAGGATGAACCTACAAATGAGAAGGTTCATCCTTTTTTTGTGTGGTCAGAAGAGCGGATCAGTCTTCAGCCTTGCCGTCGGAGCCGAGCACGTTGATGATTTTGTGCTTGTAAAGTTTCTCCATTTCGTCGCGTGCGGGGCCGAGATATTTGCGGGGGTCGAATTCGCCGGGTTTCTCCACGAAGACTTTGCGGATGGCTGCTGTCATTGCGAGACGAGAATCGGAGTCGATATTGATCTTGCAAACAGCGCTTTTTGCAGCCTTGCGGAGCTGCTCTTCGGGGATACCGATCGCATCGGGAAGTTTGCCGCCGTGAGTGTTGATGATGTCGACGTATTCCTGAGGTACGGAGCTTGATCCGTGGAGTACGATGGGGAATCCGGGGAGTTTCTCCATAACGGCGTCGAGCACGTCGAATGCCA